>CAILDU010000027.1 GCA_903833055.1 uncultured Verrucomicrobia subdivision 3 bacterium
CTGCAAATAGTCAATCACGAACAGCTTGATGCCATGCTGTTGCGCCATGCGCCGCGCCCGCGCCCGCAACTGCAAAATGGAAAGTCCCGCCGTGTCGTCAATGAACAGTTTTGATCCCGACAACCGCCCCGCCGCACTCGTCAATTTGGGGAAATCCGTTTCAATCATGAATCCTTCGCGGATGTTTCGCAGATTCACCCGCGCCAGCGAACACATCATGCGCAAAATGAGCGATTGCGAACTCATTTCCAGACTGAATACGCCCACCGGCAATTTCAGTTCCACCGCCACATGTTCCGCGATATTCATCGCCAGCGAGGTTTTGCCCATCGAAGGCCGCGCCGCGATAACAATCATTTCACCGCCGTGCAAACCGTCCGTCATCTTGTCCAAATCTGGAAAGCCGGTTGAAATTCCGCCAAGCTGACCTTGCCGCGCGTGATAATTTTCAATCGTCGCAATCGCGCCATTCACCAGCGTGTTGATTGACTGCATGCCAACCTGCTCGCGCGACTCGTTGACGTGCAAAATTTCTTTCTCAACTTCATCCAGCAATTCTTCCACGTTGCCCTCGTAATCATAAACTTTTCCGACCACGCCGGAACACGTTGCGATGAGTTTACGCAAAAGATACTTTTCGCGGACGATGTCGAGGTAGTAACTCAAGTTCGCCGCGCTCGGCACCGCGTCCTGCAACTGGCTCAAATACGCAATCCCGCCAACCTGTTCCAACAACTGTCGATCCTTCAAATGTTGCTGCACCGTGATGAGATCAATCGCGTCCCGCGTGTTGAACATTTCCGCCAGCGTCTCGTAAATCGTCTGGTGCCGCAGATCGTAAAAAGCCGACTTGCCATCGTCCTTCAATTTTTCGATGCACTCGCCGATGCACTGGTTGGGATCCAGCAGCGCGCAACCGAGCACGCCCATTTCGGCTTCGTTGGAATGTGGCGGCAGACGGTCAAGTGTGGGCATGGCGGAAGACGAACGGCGCTCGCCTTTTTGACGGCGCGATTTTTTGAAATCAGCACCCGTGTCGGCAGAACCACCGGACAACGGGTCGGAAACGGAATCAATCATGGCGTATAGAATCGCCGTTGGAAAACGTTTGCAGCAAGCGAAACTTGTTCGACTTCTTCACAAAGTTATTCGCCGATGAAGGTTTAAGTTTTTGTCTTTTAATTTTGAGTTGCGGAGCAAAACAACTTAAAACTTAACACTCAAAATTAAAAACTTGAACTGAATGAATCGCAAACCCTCCATGCTCGTGGTCTTTCTCACGGTCTTCATCGACCTCATCGGCTTCGGAATCGTCGTGCCGCTCGTGCCGATGTTCAGCCGCCACTACGGCGCGAGCGGCTGGATGATTGGCGTCATCATTGCCTCGTTCTCGGCGATGCAATTCATCTTCTCGCCCATCTGGGGCAAACTTTCTGACCGTCACGGTCGTCGCCCGATTTTGCTCATCAGCACGGCGGGTGCGGCGCTGTCGTATGTGCTGTTCGCCGTCGGTTCAGGATTTGAAAATCATTCGCTCGCGCTCGGCGCATTGCTCGTTTCACGCCTATTCGCGGGCGCGTGCGGCGGCAATATCACCGTCGCGCAAGCCTACATCGCCGACATCACGCCGCCGGAAAATCGTTCAAAACGGATGGGACTTATCGGCATGGCGTTCGGCCTCGGATTTATTTTCGGCCCCGCCATCAGCGGCGTTGCGCTAAAATTCGGCGGTGCGACCGCGCCCGGTTGGACGGCGGCAGCGCTGTGCGCGGCAAACTTTCTCCTCGCCTATTTTATTCTCGTCGAAAGCTGGAAGCCCGGCACCGCGCCGGTCACGAACCGTCCGCGTTTTGCGCAATGGAGCCACACGCTTATGCAGCCAAAAATCGGTCTGCTGATTTTAATTTTCTTTCTCGCCACGTTCGCTTTCAGTTGTTTTGAAAGCACCTTGCCATTGCTCATCAACGACAATTTTAATCTTGGCCTCGCCGTAGATGTCGCTAATCCAGCTACCACCGTCATCTATTTATTTATTTTTTGTGGCTTAATTTCCGCTTTCGTTCAAGGCGGCATGATTGGTCGTCTGGTAAAAATGTTCGGTGAACCAAAACTGATTTGCATCAGCCTTGTCATGACCGGCGCGAGTCTCGTGCTGCTGCCGCTCATCCACGGCGACGGTGTATTGAAATGGTCGGCAGTTTTGCATCTCACGGATAAACCGTGGATTGCCATGCTCGGCGCGCTGGTCCTGCTCTCGCTTGGTTCCAGCCTGTCGCGCGCGCCGTTGTTCGGATTGCTCTCCAACCTCACGCCCGCGACCGAGCAGGGCGCAACCATCGGCGTCGCGCAAAGCGCAGGCGCACTCGCGCGCATCGTCGGCCCGATTTTTGCCGCGACACTTTACGGCTTGAACGATGCCACCCGCGCGCTGCCATATTTAATCTGCGGCGGCATCGCCATCCTCGCCGGACTGCTGACCGTGCGCCGTCTGCTGGCAAAATAAAAATTGGCCGCGAAATTTCTTTCGCAGCCATTCGTTTTCAAAAAAGAGCGGCGGACTGGCATTCACACCCGGAGTTTTTGCCAGCCCGCCGCCTTGCCGTTCACACGAACGGAAGTTCTTCAGTTGCCACCCGGCGGCGGCCCCGACGGAGGCGTGTTGCCACCATCTTCACCGGGCGGAGGACCGGGCGGACGATTATTATCGCCAGCAGCTTGACCGCCCTGACCACCACCACGTTGCGGACGCGGCCCCATGAATTCATCCCGCGTCAACTTGCCGTCGCCATTTTTATCCAGCGCCTTCAACGCCGTGCTGGCATTGGCGATTTCATCCGCATCAATCACGCCATCTCCATTTTTATCCAGCGCCTTGATGATCGCCGGCATCGGCGGACGACCGCCCATCCGCTGGCCACCGTCGCCCGCGCCACCATCCGGTGGCCCGCCCGGCGATTGGTTGTTGTCCTGTGCATTGACCGCCAGCGCCAAAGCGCTGATGGCCGCCATCACTGCCACTGTCATTTTTGTTTTCATAGTTCGTTTTGTTTTGTTGTTTTTTTTAGGTGCAAATTTTTTAGGCGTGCGCCAGCAAATCCATTTTCACTCCCGCCTCGGCCAAAACCGCGCGCAGCGTCTCTATCGGAAACGGCTTGTTCAGCAAACCGCAAAATCCTGCGTGCCGCGCCGCCGCCGCCGTGAAAAATCCGCTGCCCGTCGCCAGAATAATTTTCTGCGCCGGCGCGAGTGTCAGCATCCGGCGGCAAAGCTCCACACCGTCCATGCCCGGCATTTCAAAATCTGTGATGACCACTTCGTATTTCTCCGGCGCATCGGCGAACGCCGCCAGCGCGGTCTGCGGCGAATTGAACCGTTCAATTTCCGCGTCCGTCAGATTTTCCACCAGCGCCGACATCAACTCCAAAACGTCCGCGTTATCGTCCACCAGCATCCAATGTTTAGTCGCATCAAAAATATTTTTCATAACGATTCGGTTTTATTTTTTGCAAACCACGCGCACCGCGAACGTTACCAACTTCCAACTGGCAATTGTGATTTGTTTCGTCGTGCGACTGGCTACACTTTTCATGCTGTCAATCTACCTGAAGTAACCTTAAGGAATCGTTAAGGTGAAAAGATTTTGAAATTATTTTCCAACCGAAGAAAACTGCGCGTCCGTCAACGTTTTGAGAAAAGCCACCAGCGCGCGCTTGTCCGATTCCGTCAACGGCACGCCGCCATCGGGATGCTTGGCGAGATTTGGATCCAACGTCGCACTGCGCGGAATGCCCGTGGAATAATGGCGAATCACATCTTCCAACGTGCGAAAACGCCCGTCGTGCATATACGGCGCGGTGAGTTCCACATTCCGCAATGACGGCACGGAAAACTTTCCACGGTCGCTCGCTTTACCGGTGACTTTCTCGCGGCCAACATCTTTTAGTGCTCCGTCCGAACCATTATTTGCAAAGCTTTGGCTCTGAAATAATGGTCCACCGTGGCAATGAAAACAGTCCGCGCCAAACTGCCCGCGACGCGGATCGTATTCCGTGGAAAACAATTCAAACCCGCGCTGCTCCTCCGCCGTGAATTTTTCCTCGCCGCGCAAAACGCGGTCGAACTTCGCGTTGAACGAAGTCAGCGTGAGCAGATAATTTTCCAGCGCGAGCGAGATTTTTTCCGCCGTAATTTCCGGCGCGCCGAACGCGGCGGTGAAAATGGCGGGATAGTCCGTTTCCGCTTTCCGCTTTCCGCTTTCCGCTTTTTCATTTTGTAATTTCGCCACCAGATTCGTCAGCGTCTGGTGCATCTCAATCGGATTTTGAATCGGCTGCAAAACTTGTTCCCGCAAACTTTTCGCGCGGCCATCCCAGAAAAATTCCTTCTGCCACGCGAGATTAAACAGCGGCATGGAATTGCGCGTTCCAAATTCACCTTCCGCGCCGCGCGCCGTGCGGCGTCCATCCGAAAACGCTTTTTCTGGCGCATGGCAGTCGGCACACGATTGCGCGTTATTGATGGAAAGTTGTTTATCGAAGAAAAGTTTTCTCCCAAGTTCAACGCGTTCGACAGTGAGCGGATTGTCGCGCGGCAGATCGGGAATTGGAAACGTTGCGCTCATCTGGAATTGATACGGCGTAAATTTTTCCGGCAAATAAAGCGGCTTCGGATGTGCGACGGCAATTTCTGCATCAGTCAGCGAAGTGATTTTGTGGACGCGAAACGCACCCGCAAGATTGACGACGAGCGCGGCGGAAATTGGATCGCCGTCGCGCGAGTGCGTGGACGAACCGTCTTTGCCAAACGAAAGTGGACGCGGTGCGTTCAGTAAAGTTGCCAGATCAAAATCCATTTCAATCTTGGTTTCATTGGTGATTTGCAGCGGCGCAGCAAGTGTGATGCACGTGGCGTTGGTGTCGCGCGCGAGGTGATACGCCCAGCCATCCATCTCGCCATTCGCGTTGCGCCACAAACCTTCGAGCGCGAGAAAAATAAACCCGCCCTGCCAGCTCCAATGCAATCCGTTGAGATTTGGATTCAGCGGATGGATTGCGGGAAATTTTGCGATGTCCGCGTGATTTAGGTTTGTGTTCAGCCCGACGAGAAAGCGCACGGAACAAAATTCGCCCGCCGGAATTTGGTCGAGCCAGATGGAATTGCGGTTCGCATCAAAGTCCAGCCACGCGACGGAGTTGGAAATTTCCAGCCACGAGCCGTCGTTGCGTTGCAGTGCAAAATCGCTGACAAGATAACTGACGCGCGTAATGGAAAAAGTTTCGCCCGCCGAAGTCTGGTAGCGGAAGGAAGCGGGCTGCAAATTTTCGCCGGAAACTTTCGGCGTGATTTCAATTTGCAACGTGGCGGCAGACGCCAAATTAAAACCGTAAAAAATGACGAGACAAAAAATAATTTTCCGCGCCAGTTTCATTTTGAATCGTAGCCGCCGTTGCCGGAATTCCAAGTGAGCGTGGTGGTTTTCATTGCCGTTTTTACAGGCGCAATTGGATGCGCGAGAAAGTTCGTTGTCACCGGTTCAAAGATGCCGCGAACAAGTTGACCATTCGGATAACCGTGAAAGCGCCGACCCATGTTGTAAGGATAAATGGGTTTGCCATCCGCATCAATCGTCGTGAAGTAGGCGAACGTGCCGTGCGGGAATTCCGGTGTGACGCACCAGCGACCGTTGAATTCGTCGAGGTCGAAATCTTTGCCGAAAGTTTTTCCACGGTCGCTGAGAAACGCATAATCCTCAATGTAATGGCCGAGCGGATAATTTTCGCTGACGTTCGGGCCGGTCTCAAAAGTTTGCAGCGCGGCGGAACGATTTTGTTCGCGCGCTTCCCAAGTGGGTAACGTGTGACGGCCAGTTTGCGCGAGATTGTCCGCGCCGTTTTGTCCGTCGCGTAATACGAAACCGGAAATCATCCGGCGGATTCCGCTGGCGGGATTGGTTGGATTGGAAAAACCAAACGGGCCGTAAATTGGATAGCCGTCCTGCATCCAGCCGAGAATCGGCGAATGTTTTTGCGGCGCGCTGGAACTTTCGCGATACGTTTTTGTCGCGGCGTCAAAATCAACGTGGTCGCCGAGCAAATAACGCAGCGCGATGGGCTCGACGTGATAGTGGTAAGTGCCCCGATTTTGCTGGTGCGCGAGCGCGGCGTCGAATGTGCGGCCTTCGTTCACGAGCGCGTCGCGATTCCAAATGCGGTCGCCCTGGCCGATGCCGGTGCGCGGGCTGGCGTCCTGATTATTTTGGTGCGAGTAAGAAAACGAATCGCAAGCATCAAACATCCGCACGCCGTCCACGAACATTCCGATTTCGCCGAGACGATTAAAATTATTTCCGGTCTGAATTTTTGGATGGCGCGGAATCGCAAAAATAAAATGCTGGTCGGTGGGCAGATTGGGAAACCAGCCGTTCTGCCACGGCCCCATCGTTTGGCTGGCGAGGCCGGTGCTGCGGACGTAAATCCAATTGGTTGAAGAAACAATTTCTTGAACGCCACAATACGCTGGCTGCGATTGGTTATTTCGTCCGTTGCTCCAAGTTGTTTCAGTCGTGCCGGAATTTTTCTCCGCTGGCGTGCGGTAGATTTGCGCGAACTTGCCGGAGTCCAGCGTGAACCACGAAGTAATTTGTGGGTCGGCAAAAGCATTCGCCGTCAACGCGCAGAAAATTGTGACAGTGGAAATAATTTTCATGGAACGAATCACGGGTTGATCGTCAAGGCGCTGCTGAACGTGAACGGCGGTGGACCATTCTGGAAAGTGACTACGACGGTTTGCGTGCCGGTGGTGGCGTTCGCCGGAATCGTGAAGTTTGCTACCACCGTGCCTTGGGTGGTGTAGGAGGTGCTCGTGGCCGTGAGCGTTCCCAACGTGACGCTGGTGATGGGGTCGGTGGTCGGCGGCGAGGGCGGAGTGCCGGGGAGCGTAATGTTCAAGGTAATGTTAGTGCCGGAACCGCGACTGACCACGCCACTGCCCGGAACCGCAAAAGTCGCGCCGCTGCCGCCGCCGCCGCCGCTGCTCGTGTAACCGCCGGTTCCGGGTGAATCGTAAGTGGCCAAGGCTGTTTCCGCGACGCGGTAGAAACGGTATTTGTCCGTGGGATTATTTGTGTAGCTCGCGGCGTTCAGCACGGCGGAAACGGTTGTTGAATTCGTTATCCATGTTGTCAGGTTCGTTGTGGACAAAACCAAGTAAGTGCCGCCTTCAATCGCGCTCCAACTTAAAGTGACGGTGCCGTTTTTCGCCGTGGGCGAATTGAGCGACGGCACGGCGTTCGGGCCGCCGAAGTAGTTGGTGACGACGCTTTCCGTGATGCTGGTGGTGCTCGCACCGGTGGGATTGCCGTAGTATTGAAAGCCGATGTTGTAAGGAAATAACGGTGTGCCGTTGGAGGAAATCGCGGTGAAGTAAGCGTAAGTGCCACCGGGAAATTCTGGCGTGACGCACCAGCGGCCATTGTATTCGTCGAGGTCAAAGGTGTTCGTGCCTTGCGTGTAGCCGAGATCGCCGAGGTAATCGTTGTCTTCCATGTAGTGACCGAGCGGATAGGTCGTGCTGACGGCGGGACCGGCGAGGATGTTGGAGGCGACGCCATACATCCGCACCGCCCATTGCGGCAAATAACTGCGACCCACGCTGGTGAGATTTTGCGAGCCAAATTGGCCGTTGCGCAAAACGTAGCCGGGCACCATCAGGCGAATACCGCTCGCGGCGTTGTTGGAAATGGAATAACCATACGGCCCGTAGATGGGATAACCATCCGCCACCCAGCCGATGATGGGCGAATGTTTCGTCGGCGTGCTGGCGGATTCAGTGTAAGCCTTGTTGGTCAGATTAAAATCCACATGGTCGCCAAGAAAATAGCGGAGCGCGGGCGGGTTGGCGTGGTAATGATACTGGCCGCTGCCGGGCTGATGCGCGTTTGCCGGATCGAACGTCACGCCTTCATTCACATAGGCATCGCGATTCCAGTAACCGGAATTACCCGTGCTATTGACCTCGGCGGTGCCGTTCCAATATTGCGCGTCCCAACTATTGAACATCGTCACGCCGTCCACGAAGTAACCGATACTGCCGCCTTTGTTCTGCGTTTTGCTGACAGGCACGGTGGGGTAGCGCGGAATTTTGTAGAGCACATGCTGGTTCGTCGGCCAGCCGGGAAAAGCCGTGGTGTGTGCCGCGTTCAGATACCACGGCCCCATCACATGACTGCCCAAACCGGAGCTGCGCAGGTAAACCCAGTTACTCGACGAATACACTTCCTGCACGCCGCAATAAGCTGGCGTCGACTGCGTCTGCGAGCCGTTGCTCCACGTCGTCAACGCCGTGCCGGCGGTCTTCATCGCGTTGTTGGTGTAGATGCGCGCGTATTGGCTGGAATAAGTCGTGAACCACGAATTCGTGCGCGGGTCGGCAGCCTGCGCGACGGTTGCGAGCGCAAAAATAATTCCCGTCAGCGCGGCGGTGAAGTTCAATTTTCGTTGGGTGTGAATTTGAGTTTTCATGACGCGACTCTACGCGAACGAACCTTAAGCGAACGTGAAGCGTGAAATTTTTGCACAGGCTGCGCAATTATTTTCTTCATCTCGCCTTAAGGTTGCTTCTGCGAACGTGACGACCGTGCGCGGCTGTGTTAAACATTTCCGCGCACACGAACATGAGAATTCTCATCGTTGAAGACGAACCCGATTTGCTCGCGAGCCTCGCGCAGGCGTTGCGCGAGGAAGGTTACGCCGTGGACACCGCCGACAATGGCGACGACGGACTTTTCAACGCCGAAGGCACGGACTACGACGCAATAATTTTAGACGTGATGTTGCCCGGCATTGACGGCTGGGAAATTCTCAAGCGCCTCCGCAAAACTAAAAAAACGCCCGTGCTCATGCTCACCGCGCGCGACCAGACGCGCGACCGCGTGAAAGGCCTAGACACCGGCGCGGACGATTACGTCGTCAAACCGTTTGACCTCGAAGAAGTTTTCGCGCGCCTCCGCGCCATCATCCGCCGCAGCGCGAATAAAACCACGAACTTAATTGAAATTGGCGACGTAAAAATCGACACCGCCGCGCGCAATATTTTTCTCAAGGACAAGCCAGTGGAAATCACCGCGCGCGAATATGCGCTCGTAGAATTTCTCGCGCTACATCGCGGCGAAGTGGTCACGCGCACGCAGCTTTACGAGCATCTTTTCGACGAAAACGAAAGTTCGCTTTCAAATCTTTTGGACGTTCATGTTTCCAACGTCCGCAAAAAATTGGGCGCAGAATTCATCGCCACCCGGCGCGGCCACGGCTATTGCATCGAATGAAAATTTTCAAATCCATCAAGTGGCGATTGCAAATCTGGTATGGCCTGATTCTCGTCGTCGTGCTCGCGGGCTTCGGCATCACCGCGTATCAACTGGAGCGCAACCGCCAGTTCCGCCAGGTTGACGACGAACTGCACAGGCGTTTTGGTGTTCTGGCAAATGCGCTCCATCGTCCGCCGCCGCGTCGGCAGGACGCGGATCAACAGTCGTTCGACCGTCCGCCGCCCGACCAACTTTCTAACGATGGACCGCCGGGAAGAAGTTTCCGCCAGCCAACTGAATTTCATCTGCCGGAGCAGGACGCGCATTTTTTTGATGCCAGCGATCCGAATAATTTTTATTTCACAATTATTACGCGTGATGGCAGGGAACTTGGTGGTTCGACCAATCAGCCCACCCCAATTGGCGAACCGGCTCAAGAAACGAGTTCATATTCGCATCCCGTTAATCATGTTGACCAAGCGTTCTCTGTATCCAAATTTAACGGGAATTTTCCCAAGCCGAATAAGGTCACCAGTTTTGGAAATCATCGGGAAACTGTGGAGATGCTGCCATCGGGAGAAATAATTGTGGTTGGTTGTTCCATTGCGCCGGAATTTAAAGAGCTTCAGCGCACGGCTGTGAATCTAACGGCGATTGGCAGTTTAATTTTAGTCGTCGGTCTCGTCGGCGGCTGGTGGCTGGTTTCGCGCGCCATCAAACCCATCAATGAAATCAGCGCGACGGCAGTGAAAATTTCCGCCGGCGATTTGTCGCAGCGCATCAACGTCGCCGAGGCGGAAAGCGAACTCGGCCAGCTCGCCGCCGTTTTGAATTCCACCTTCGCGCGCCTCGAATCCGCGTTCGCGCAGCAGAAACAATTTGCCTCCGACGCGGCGCATGAATTACGCACGCCAGTTTCAGTAATCCTCACGCAAACGCAAACGTCGCTGAACCGCGAGCGCGACGCTGCGAGCTACAAACAAACCGTCGAAGCCTGCCAGCGCGCGGCGCAGCGGATGCGGAAATTAATCGAGTCGCTGCTCGCGCTCGCGCGGTTCGACGCCGGTCAGGAAATTCTGAAACGCCAGCAGTTTGATTTTTCAAAAACGATTTCCGATTGCGCGGAACTCGTGTCGCCGCTCTCGGACGAGCGCGGTGTGAAAATTTCCATTGAAGCTGAACCCGTTGAAATCATTGGCGATTCCGAGCGGCTCGCGCAGGTTGTTACGAATCTTTTGACGAACGCAATTCAATACAACAATCCCGATGGCGAAGTGCGCGTAAAGCTAGAATCGCAAAATGGTTTGGCCGTTTTGACCGTGGCAGACACGGGGCAGGGGATTGCCGCCGAAAATCTGCCGCAAGTTTTCGGCAGATTTTTCCGCGCTGATTCGTCACGCACCGGCGCGGGAAATTCTGGTCTTGGCCTTGCGATTACCAAAGCGATTGTCGAGGCGCACGGCGGGACGATTGAAGTGGCGAGTGAAGAAAATGCGGGAACAACTTTCACCGTGCGGTTGCCAATCTCCGCGTAGCAGCTTTCGGTAGAAAGCCGCCATCAAAATGCGGCGGTCTGCCGACACGCCGCTACAAATCAACGTAAAAACATTTCCGCCGCTAAATCGGCAAAGCGCAAACCTTGATGCGTTAATTGAAATTTTTCTGCGTCGCGTGTTGCCCAGCCGCGTTCAGCGAGTTGGTTCATTTCGGAATCCCACTCGTTGCGTAAATCAAAATCCGTTGTGCCTTTGAAATCGGCGAACGGCCAGCCGGCGTTCATTCGCAAACCGAACGCGGCGATTTCTCCGGCGCGGCGCAGCGGCGGAAGTTCTTCGCTGGATTCAATCGCGCGTTTGCCTTTTTCCAACTGGTCGCAGTAGAGCGGCGTGTTCGACCAATTTTTGGTGCGAATGCCACGAACGTAGCCGGTCGCGCTCGGCCCGAGTCCGTAAAAATTTCCACCGCGCCAGTAGTTCACGTTGTGTTTGCAGGCGCGTGCGGGAATTTTTTCAGCGCTCAATTCGCCGCGCGCAAAGTTCGCAATTTCGTATTGGTGAAATCCGCCGTTGGTTGCGGCTGAAATGAGTTCTTCATACATTTCGCACGCAAGATTTTCGTCCACAGAAAATTCGCCGGCCTTGAGTTGTTCGTAGAGCGGCGTGTCGTCTTCGTAAATGACTTCGTAGCTGGAAAGATGTTCGCTCTGCATCGCCATCGTCTCGTTCAAAGTCGCGCGCCAGATTTCCATCGTCTGCGTGGGAATGGCGAACATCAAATCCAGATTTATATTTTCAAAACCGGCGGCGCGCAAAATGTCGAAGGATTTAAAAACCTGTTCGCGCGAATGAATTCGTCCAAGGCGGTCGAGTAATTTTTCATCGAGCGATTGCACGCCCATCGAAATGCGGTTCACGCCGAAATCGCGGAGTAATTTGGATTTGTCCGCCGAAACGGTGGCGGGATTGCTCTCGACGGTGAATTCTTCTGCGCCGAGCAGATTGAGTTTTTCCATCGCACGCAAAATGGTTTCCCACTGGCGCAGGTTCAAAAGTGACGGTGTGCCGCCGCCGAAGAAAATAGTTTTTGGTTTCAAGTCGTGCGCGACAATTTCCAGTTCGCGGACGAGCGCGTTGACGTAGCGGTTGATGAGTTCGCCGCTGGAAGCTTCGGAATAGAAAGCGCAGTAGTCGCATTTCTGCGCGCAAAATGGGACGTGAACGTAGAGGCTCGTGACGGGTGCGGGTGACAATTCCAACATGGCTTCAGGTTAGCGAAGCCATTGGCGGACGTGAATGAAATTCGCCGGCGTTCAGGCCGGATTGGCGCGTTGGACGTTCCCGGCTTTAAGTCCTTTTTCACCCGGCAGAATCTCAAAGGTGACCGTTTCGCCTTCGTTCAAGGTTTTATACCCGGAACCGATGATGGAGGTGTGATGCACGAACACGTCTTGTCCCGCGTCATCGGCGATGAAGCCAAACCCCTTTTTGTTGTCGAACCATTTTACTTTGCCACTGGCCATAACTACTCCTGATTTGCGAGGCCGTAGAAAAATGAAACGGACGTGGCTGGTTCAGCCGCGTCCGTGAAACATCACTTTTCCCAAATAATCATGCCTCGGTGTTGTGCCGCGACTATGAAATTAATCCATGCTTCCGTCAAGGGAAAGTTATGCCTAGTCCACATGGAGCGCCTGCTCCAAAATTTGCGACAGGTGACCGGTGAGCGCACTTTCGGTCACGGCCAGATTGGCACCAGATTCCTGTCCGGCGGTTAGTAAGTCGGGAGCATTATCCGGCGCAAATCCAACGATCGGCACATGGCTGGTTGCTTCATCAGCTTTGATTTTTTTTATGGCCGCGGTGACATCGCCCTTGGCATCAAGATCGGCGAAAACAAGTAACGGCATTTCGCGCTGAACCGTGGCGGCGAGCCGTGCGGCATTATCAAGTGCGAGCACGCGATAATTCAAATCCTGCAGCCGGTTCACCAACTGGCTACCGGGCATGAGGCGTTCGTAGAAAAAAATCGCGAGCGGTTGCGGCATAATTGCCCGATGTTCAGGGCAAATCCGTTGCGCCCATCAGGAAACGATCGCATTCGCGTGCCGCGCCGCGACCTTCGTTGAACGCCCACACCACGAGGCTCTGTCCGCGACGACAATCGCCAGCGGCAAAAACTTTCGGGATGTTCGTCGTGTATTTTTCAAATTCGGCTTTCGCGTTCGAGCGCGCGTCGCGTTCGATGCCGAGCGATTCGAGCAACGGCTGTTCCGGTCCAAGAAAACCCATCGCGAGCAAAACGAGTTGCGCGGGCAAAACTTTTTCCGTGCCGGGAATATTTTTGGGAACGAATTGGCCTTTGTCGTTCTTCGTCCACTCGACTTGCACGGTGTGAACGGCTTTGACCTGACCATTCGCGTCGGCTTCAAATTTGGTTGCGGTCGTTAAATAAATGCGCGGGTCAGCGCCGAATTTAGCAGCAGCTTCTTCCTGGCCGTAATCCATCTTGTAAGTCTTCGGCCATTCCGGCCACGGATTATCCTTGGCGCGATCAAGCGGCGGCTTGGGCAAAATTTCCACCTGCACGAGCGACTTGCAACCGTGCCGAATGGACGTGCCAACGCAATCTGTTCCCGTATCGCCGCCGCCGATGACGACCACATCATTGCCATCCGCATCAATGAAACCGCCGTTTTTGTGCGCGTCCAAAACGGCCTTCGTGTTCGCCGTGAGAAAATCCATTGCGAAATGAATGCCTTTCAACTGACGACCTTCAATCGGCAAATCGCGCGGCTTCGTTGCGCCGGTCGCGAGAATCACCGCATCAAAATCTTTTAACAATTTTTCCGCCGGAAGATTTTTTCCAATCTCGGTGTTGCAGACAAATTTCACGCCCTCTTTTTCCAGCAATGCGAGACGGCGCAGCACGACTTCTTTTTTGTCGAGCTTCATGTTGGGAATGCCATACATCAGCAAACCGCCCGGACGATCCGCTCGTTCGAACACCGTGACTTCGTGACCAGCCTTGTTCAACTGCGCGGCAGCAGAAAGCCCCGCCGGGCCGGAGCCAACAACGGCAACCTTTTTGCCTGTGCGTTTCTTCGGCGGTTCGGCGGTGACCCAGCCATTTTCCCAGCCGTGATCAATGATGCTGACCTCAATATTTTTAATGGTGACGGCAGGTTCCTTCATGCCGAGCACGCACGAACCTTCGCACGGTGCAGGACAAACGCGGCCGGTGAATTCCGGAAAATTATTCGTCTTGTGCAGGCGATCCAACGCCTCGCGCCAGAGTCCGCGATAAACCAAATCGTTCCATTCTGGAATGAGATTATGAATCGGACAGCCGCTCGCCATGCCGCTGACGAGCTGGCCGGTGTGGCAGAACGGAATGCCGCAATCCATGCAGCGCGCGCCCTGTTTTTTGAGGTCGGCCTCGCTCTGGTGCAGGTGAATTTCCGACCAGTCCGCGATGCGCGTGAGCGGTGAGCGGTCGGCGGGCAGTTCGCGTTGGAACTCTAAAAATCCGGTAGGTTTTCCCATCTTGTTTTAGGTTTTAATTCTAAATTATTTCGGTGCGTTCAGTGTCCGCCTTTAACATTTTCCTCGAATGCCGCCATGATGGCGTCGTCGCCGCTCAAGCCTTGCGACTGCACTTTTTTGAGCGAAATCAAAACGCGCTTGTAATCCTGCGGCATGACTTTGACAAATTTCGGAATAAAATTTTTCCAGTCGCCGAGAACTTTCGCGGCGCGTTCGCTGTGCGTCAACGTCTGATGCCGCTGGATTAATTTCCAGACTTCCTCGATTTCGTCCACGTCTTCCAGTTTTTCGAGGCCGACGAGTTCCATATTACAGCGCGTCGCAAAATCTCCAGCTTCGTCCAAAACGTAAGCCACGCCGCCGCTCATGCCGGCGGCGAAGTTGCGTCCGCTCTTGCCGAGAATTACCACGCGTCCGCCGGTCATGTATTCGCAGCCGTGATCGCCCACGCCTTCGACGACCGCGTTGACGCCGGAGTTGCGGACGCCGAAGCGTTCGCCCGCCATGCCGCGCACAAAAATCTCACCCGCCGTCGCGCCGTAAAGCGCCACGTTGCCGATGATGATATTTTCCTCGGCGGCAAAGGTTGAACCTTTCGGCGGATACACAATCAGTTTTCCGCCGCTCAAGCCTTTGCCAAAATAATCATTCGCGTCGCCTTCGAGTTCGTGCGTCATTCCCTTCGGCATGAACGCGCCAAAACTTTGACCCGCGCTGCCGTTGAATTTCAAAAGCACCGTGTCTTCCGGCAAGCCATTTGGTCCGTGTTTCTTGGTGATTTCGCTGCCGACAATCGTGCCGACGACGCGATCTACATTCTTGATGGACAACTCGGCGCGAACTTTTTCGCCGCGTTCAATCGCCGGTTTGCAGATGGCGAGCAGCTTCGTCACGTCCAGAGATTTTTCCAAACCATGATCCTGATCTTGCGAGCGGAAACGGCCGACTTCCGCGCCCATGTCGGGGCGATGCAAAATCGGCGAGATGTCAATGCCGCTGGCTTTCCAATGCTCGATGGCTTTCCACGGAATTAATTTATCCGTGCGGCCAACCATGTCTTCCAGTTTTTTGAAACCGAGTTTCGCCATGATTTCGCGCAGTTCCATCGCGATGAAGCGCATGAAATTCACGACATGTTCCGGCTCGCCGGTGAAGCGTTTCCGCAAACGCGGGTCTTGCGTGGCGACGCCGACGGGGCAGGTGTTCAAATGACAAACGCGCATCATGATGCAACCCATCACGACGAGCGGCGCGGTGGCAAAACCAAATTCTTCCGCGCCGAGCAACGCGGCAATCGCCACGTCGCGGCCGGTTTTCAATTGTCCGTCCGCCTCGACGTAAATGCGGCTGCGAAGATTGTTCAACACGAGCGTCTGGTGCGTTTCCGCCAGACCGAGTTCCCACGGACCGCCCGCGTGTTTGATGGACGAGAGCGGCGAAGCGCCCGTGCCGCCGTCGTGACCGGAAATTAAAACGACATCCGCGTGTGCTTTCGCGACGCCGGCGGCAACCGTGCCGACGCCGACTTCGGCGACGAGCTTAACGCTGATGCGCGCATTGCGATTTGAATTTTTCAAATCGTGAATCAACTCCGCCAAATCTTCGATGGAGTAAATGTCATGGTGCGGCGGTGGCGAAATCAGACCGACGCCAGCCGTCGTGCCGCGTGTTTTGGCGATGGGCGGATAAACTTTTTTGCCGGGCAATTCGCCGCCTTCGCCGGGTTTCGCGCCCTGCGACAACTTGATTTGCAGCTCGTTTGCGTGGACAAGATAATTGCTCGTGACGCCGAAACGTCCACTGGCGACCTGCTTGATGGCGGAATTTTTCGAGTCGCCGTTCGCTTCCAAAACGTAGCGTGCTGGATCTTCGCCGCCTTCGCCGGTGTTGGATTTTCCGCCGAGGCGGTTCATCGCGACGGCGAGCGTTTCGTGCGCTTCCTTGGAAATAGAACCGTAGCTCATCGCGCCGGTTTTGAAGCGTTTGACGATGCTTTCAACCGATTCAACTTCCTCAATCGGAATCGCCGTTTCGGTAAATTTGAAATCGAGCAAGCCGCGCAAAGTGCAAAGTGTTTTCGCGCGGTCATTGATGATGTCCGCGTATTCGCGATAAATTTTTTCGCTGCCGAGGCGGCACGCGGTCTGCAATTTGTGAATCGTCTGCGGATTGAACAGATGCTGCTCGCCGCCGTCGCGCCATTGGTATTGGCCGCCGGCGTCGAGTTCCGTGTTGACCGATTCGCGCGGGAACGCGCGCGCATGACGCGCGAGCGCTTCTTCGCCGATGACTTCCAAACCGATGCCTTGAATGCGCGACGGCGTCCAAGTGAAATACTTATCCACAACTTCACTGTTGATGCCAATGGCTTCAAAGATTTGCGCGCCGTGATAACTTTGAATCGTCGAGATGCCCATCTTGGCCATCGTTTTGACGACGCCTTTGACCGCGGCTTTGATGAATTTTTTGACGGCAACTTTGTGATCGGTTTCCGCCAAAAGTTTTTCGCGCATCAAATCCGCGATGGTCTCGTAAGCGAGATATGGATTGATGGCCGTGCAGCCGTAGCCGATCAAAACGGAGAAATGATGCACCTCGCGCGGTTCGCCGGATTCGAGAATCAAACCGATTTTCGTGCGCGTGCCGCTGCGAATCAAATGATGATGCAAACCGGAAACCGCGAGCAACGCGGGAATCGGTGCGAGCGTGGCGCTGACGCCACGGTCGGAAAGAATCACGACATTCGCGCCGTCAACAATGGCTTTGTCCGCCGCGTGAAAAACTTTTTCCAGCGCCGCCGCGAGACCTTTCGCGCCGTCGGCGACCTTGAACAGAATCGGCAGCGTGACAGTTTTGAAACCGGGACGATTGATGTGGCGTAGCTTTTCCAATTCCTCATTCGTGAGAATTGGATAGTGCATCTTCACGAGCCGTCCGCTTTCGGGCGTCGGCTCCAAAAGGTTGCCTTCGCCGCCAACCATGATTTCCGTCGAAGTAATAATTTCTTCGCGGATGGGATCAATCGGCGGATTTGTGACCTGCGCGAACAGTTGCTTGAAATAATTGTAAAGCAACTGCGGCTTCTGCGACAAAACCGCGAGCGGCGTGTCCGTGCCCATCGAGCCGAGCGGCTGAATGCCATCGCGTGCCATCGGGCCGACGATGAAACGCAAATCTTCAAACGTGTAACCGAACGCCTGCTGCCGTTGCAAAATGGACGTGTGATCGTCTTCGTGGACGTTCGGTGGTTCCGGCAAATTTTTGAGCAGGACGTGATTTTCTTCCAGCCATTTTCCATACGGCTGTGCGCTGGAATATTTTTTCTTCAGTTCCTCGTCCGCGATGATGCGGCCTTCTTCGAGGCTCACCAAAAACATTTTGCCCGGCTGCAAACGCCCTTTGACCGCGATGCGTTCCGGCGCGACCGGCAGCACGCCCGCTTCCGACGCCATAATAACTACGTCGTCTTTCGTGACGTAATAACGCGACGGGCGCAGACCGTTGCGGTCGAGGCACGCGCCGATAAATTTTCCGTCCGTGAACGCCATCGAGGCCGGGCCGTCCCACGGTTCCATGAGGCAGGAATGAAATTCGTAAAATGCGCGGCGCTCGGCGTCCATGCTCTCGTGATTTTCCCACGGCTCGGGAATCATCATCATCATCGCGTGCGGCAAATCGCGTCCGGCGAGCGTGAGCAGTTCCACGCAATTATCAAACTGTGCCGAGTCGCTGCCGTCGGTGTTGATGACCGGTAGAATTTTTTTCAGGTCGTCGCCGAAAATTTTGCTGGTGAACAACGCCTGCCGCGCTTTCATCCAATTCACGTTGCCGCGCAGCGTATTGATTTCGCCGTTGTGCGCAATGCAGCGGTTCGGGTGCGCGCGATCCCAGCTTGGAAAAGTGTTCGTGGAAAAACGCGAATGGACGAGCGCGATGGCCGTGGTCACGGCGGGATTCCGCAGATCGTCGTAATACTTTTCCACCTGCTCGGACATCAACATGCCTTTGTAGGTCAAGGTGCGCGCCGACAAACTGGAAACATAAAACCATTTGCCACCGGCAAGTTTGTTGCCGTAACGAATCGTTTGTTCCGCAACTTTGCGGATGACGTAAAGTTTTCTTTCAAACGCCGCTTCGTCTTTGATCGCTGCACCGCGTCCGACAAAAACCTGCGCCATGAACGGCTCGGCGGACACCGCCGTTTTGCCGAGCGAAGAATTATTCACCGGCACATCGCGCCAGCCGAGCAATGTCTGACCTTCGGCGGAAATGATTTTGGCGAATTCATTTTTTATCGCTTCACGTTCGGCGGGATTCGGTGGCAGGAACATTTGGCCGACGCCGTATTCACCGACCGCCGGAAGTTTGAAACCGAGGCGCGCGGCTTCGGTCACAAAAAAATCGTGCGGCACTTGAATTAAAATTCCCGCGCCGTCGCCGGTGTTCGGTTCGCAGCCGACCGCGCCGCGATGATCGAGGTTGACGAGAATTTGGAGCGCGTCGCTGACCAGTTGGTGCGACTTCTTGCCCTTCATGTTGACGACGAAGCCCAGCCCGCACGCATCGTGCTCGAACTGCGGATCGTAAAGTCCTTGTTTCAGCGGTGCGCCCAAGCGCACGTCGCCAGTCTCATTAGCTTTCGGCATTTTTTTCAGGTGAACGCGGAATGAATAAGTCCGCGTTCCTTTATTTTTTACTTAAAATAATCTGCGACGCAATAAATGTTTTCAAAATAAATGGGATTTCGCGCATTAGAATTCAAAGTTTTCCTTGTGTCAGTATTAGTGAGTTTTTTTATGCTGGCCAGAATCGGTTGAAGGCCGTGTCCACAAGTTTGCAAAATTTGTCCCGCATTGAGGCTGGCAACCGTTGGCAGGCAAATCTTTTTCTCGTTAGCTGGAGAATTATGATTTGGACGAATGGCTTTAAAATTGCTTTTATTCCACCAAGAAAGTGGATTCATAAATAATGAAAACAAGCATCCAGACCGCTCGCGCAGGTTTCACTCTGGTTGAAATTATGATTGTTGTTGCCATCATCGGATTGCTGGCGGCGATAGCTATTCCTAATTTACTAAAGGCGCGCGCAACTTCGCAGGCCAATGGCTGCATCAATAATCTTCGCAAGCTTGACGACGCGGCCAATCAGTTCGCCGTGGAGCGCGGCAAGCGCACGGGCGATCCCATTACTTAT
This sequence comes from uncultured Verrucomicrobia subdivision 3 bacterium, assembly GCA_903833055.1. Classification (GTDB taxonomy): domain Bacteria; phylum Verrucomicrobiota; class Verrucomicrobiia; order Limisphaerales; family UBA11358; genus UBA11358. The sequence continues at coordinate 19,540 of CAILDU010000027.1, forward strand.
CCCGACGACTTGACGCCTTACATCAAGCTCAACAAGGCTGGCAGCATTCCGCCGTGTCCGGTTGGAGGCGTTTATTATCAAGACGCTACCGTCGGCTCAATCCCGACCTGTTCGCTCGGCACGACGGTCAAGCCGGCGCATGTTCTGCCGTAAAAATTTTCGGCGTGTATTTCGCCGTGAATTATTCTGTCACAGTTCTTCCGGTAAACGCGTTTTACACCGGGCGCGGTTTTGATATATTGACCGCCTTGTGATTTCCGAAAAGCGTCAGCGCGTCGTTTGTGGCATGAGCGGAGGAGTTGATTCCTCGGCGACGGCGGCGCTTTTGATTGAGCAGGGCTACGACGTCATCGGTATCACGCTCAAACTCTGGCCGCAGGATTGCGTGAACCGCGCCGAGGACAAATGCTGCGGTCCGCAAGCCGTCACCGACGCGCGTTCGGTCTGCGACAAGCTCGACGTGCCATATTATCTCGTGGACGAATCGGCGGATTTTCAGAAACACGTCATCCAATATTTCGCCGATGAATACAAGGCCGGCCGCACGCCGAACCCGTGCGTGATGTGCAATCAGAATTTGAAGTTCGGCAGATTGATTGACCGCGCGGATCAACTCGGCGCGGATTTTATTGCGACGGGACATTTTGCGCGCGTGGAAAAAAGCGCGGATGGTTCGCGGCTTTTGCTCAAGCGCGGCAAAGATTCGCGCAAGGATCAAAGTTATTTTCTCTTCTCGCTCCGGCAAGATCAGTTGGCGCGAATTATTTTTCCGCTCGGCGAAAAAACGAAAAGCGACACGCGCGAGGTGGCGCGGCATTGCAATCTCAAGACGGCGGAAAAGGAAGAGAGCATGGAAATCTGTTTCGTGCCGGACAATAATTACGGCGGCTTTCTTCAGTCGGCGAACCTCGTGCAGAAGCATCGCGGCGACATTGTGGATGTTCACGGCCATGTGCTCGGCCAGCACGACGGCATAGAATTTTACACCATCGGCCAGCGCAAAGGGCTTGGTATTACTACGCCAAAGCCAGTCTACGTCGTGGAGCTGGATGCGGAAAATAATCGCGTGATGGTGGGCGATGAATCCGCGCTCGACCGTGATGAATTTATTGCCGACCGCTGCAACTGGCATCCGTTTGAGAAACTCACCGCGCCAATCGAAGTGACGGCGAAGATTCGTTACAACCATCCGGGTGCGGCGGCAACCGTGACGCCGCTGGAAAATAATCGGGTGAAAGTAAAACTGCACACGCCGCAACGCGCGATCACGCCCGGTCAGGCGGCGGTATTTTATCAGGACGATTTGGTGGTCGGCGGCGGTTGGATAACCACGCGTTGATTATTGCAACGCGTTCATCAGTGCGGCTGGGCGGCTTCGTGATTTTTAATTTCGTTACGAATGGATTCAGCAAGCGTGCTATTGCCTTGCTGCGTGGCGAGTGACAGCGCTTGTTGCAGATGAGATAGAGCTTCCGCTGGTTTTCCTTCGGCATCCAATGCGATACCGAGACGATAATGCGCTTCGGCAAAATCTGGTTTTAGTTGGAGCGCGGCTGCATAAAGCTGACTGGCTTCGTCCCACTTTTTTTGCGTGGCAAGCGCAACGCCGGAAATGTAACGCGTGTCGGCGGCATCGAGTTGGCTGTGCATGGCGCGTTCGTAATGGCTGCGCGCCTCGTCCCATTTTCCTTCGCGGGCGAGCGTCAATCCCCAATCATAATCGGCTTCGGGATAATCTGGTCGGTATCGTAATGCCTGTTCAAAATGGCGGATGGCATCGTCGTTTTTTCCTTCGTTGGCAAGGGCATCGCCGAGGCTGTAATGGGCATCGGCGGAGCGCGGGCTAATTTGCAATGCCTGCTCGAAACAAGCGATAGCTTTTTCGTGCTGATTTTGATTGACGCAGGCGACGCCGAGATTTCTCCAAGCGTCGGAGTAATCGGGTCTTAATTGAATTGTCTGTTGAAATTGCGCGGCAGCTTCCGGCCAATTTTGTAGGTCGGCGAATGCTTCGCCGAGAGTGGTGTGAGCGTAGGAGTTGGTCGGGTTGCAGGCGAGGCTGCGAGTCCAAAGGGTAACGCTGTTTTTCCAGTAGCTGGTTTGAATGTGTGCACAGACGGCCAGCACGATCAGGAACATTGCCGCAGCGAAGGCAACGATGCTTCGCCGACAGCGGCAGAATGATAAAAATCCACCCGCGCCCCAAGCCAGCAGAATGGCCAAGCCGATTTGCGGCAGGTAAGTATAACGATCCGCGCGCGCGTTGTGCGTCAACTGCATCAGGTCAACGGTCGGTAGCAGCATGCCCAAATACCAAAGCCAACCCACTGCCAAATATGGACGCTTTTTAAAAGCGAATAGCGCGCCCAGCGTGACGGTAGATAAAATTAAAATCGCAATAATATTTTTGCTGAAGGTCGGGTTCATGCTCGAATCCGTGTAGGCTACGGTCAATCCTACCGGCCAAATCATGTGTCCCAGATAATCCACATAAGTTTGCAGAGCGTTGCCGATGCGCCAGGTGACGGTGAGATTTTGCGTCAGGGAGACCACTTCATGTTGCGTCATCACGGTGACGATGCAAAAGACTGCGCTCAAAAAAAAGAACGGAGTTTTTTCAAGCACCAGACCAAGCCACGCTTTGCGCGAGTGTCGGGAGATGAATAAATTCTCTGCCGGCAGACGTCGTAGCGGCCAAGCATCCAGCAGCAGCAGGACAAACGGCAAGGTCACAATCATAGATTTGGCAAGCAGCCCAAAAGTAAAAAAAACCAACGCCAAAAAATACCAGCGCGTCCAGCCAAATCGAAACCGGGCGGCGTCAAGGTTTTTTACTGATGCTGCCCAATGTTTGGCCCAAGCCCACAGCGTCAGCATAAAAAACAAGCCGCTCAAAACATCCTTGCGTTCCACCACCCACGCCACCGATTCCACCCTTAGCGGATGGATGGCAAACAAGGCCGCCACAAACGCCGGACGCCAAAACGCTTTGGTGAATTTTCGCAGCACAAGGAAAAGCACGATGGCCGTTGCAGCATGAAGCAGGACATTTGTCAGGTGATGGCCGCCGGCATGAGAACCATAAAGTTGCCAGTCGAGTTGGTGTGACAAATCGGTTAGTGGATACCAGGCTTCAAAACTTCCACGGGTGAAATCGCAAACCACACCTTGCCATGTCAGCCCTTGGGTGATGAGGGGATTTTTATAAATGCAGATCGAGTCATCGTAGTTGACGAATTCAAAATGAATGGTCTGGCCGAAAACCGTCCAGACCAGCGCGGCGAGCAAAAGGCAAACCAGACCCGTCAACCAACTGGGCGTTAGTTGCCCGTGTGAATGAATTAAATTATCACGGCTGGGAAATTCGTTGGCTGATGATTTCAACGCGGGAGATTTTGCGGCGGCGTATTAGCGCGTCAAGTGTGTTTTCACTGGTGAATAGATTCGGCTTGCGCGGGGCAGGGTGGTTGTTACGATTTTGTCACGTTCATCCGCCAAGTCCGGCGGGTTTTCTTTTTTAACCGGCGGCAATTTATTTTTTACCTGTGAAAATTTTCAGCGGCACTGCAAATCTACCTCTGGCCAACGCCATCTGTAAATCCATCGGTGTGCCACTCGGCAACTGCACCATCTCGCCGTTTCCCGATGGCGAGACGTTTGTGAAAATCGAGGAGAATGTGCGCGGTGAAGATATATTTATCATCCAGCCGACCTCACCGCCGACCAATCATAATCTGATGGAAATGTTCATCATGATGGATGCGTTGCGCCGCGCGAGTGCGAAGCGCATTACGGCAGTGATGCCGTTTTACGGTTACGCGCGGCAAGATCGCAAAGACCAACCGCGTGTTCCAATCACGGCGAAGCTCGTTGCCAATTTGCTCGTGGCTGCGGGCGCGAATCGCGTGCTGACGATGGATTTGCACGCGCAACAGATCCAGGGATTTTTTGATATTCCCGTGGATCATCTTTATGCCGCGCCGGTGATGTATGATTATTTGAAGAAGAAAAATTTGACGAACCTGGTTGTGGTCAGTCCCGATGCGGGCGGCATCAAAATGGCGCACGCATATTCGCAGACGATGGAAGCGGAACTCGCCATCGTCGCCAAGCGTCGCAAGAGCGCGACGGAAGTCGAAAGCATGGCGGTCATCGGCGAAATCGAGGGCAAAAATGTTTTGCTCGTGGACGATTTGACGGAGACGGCGGGCACGTTGACTTCGGCGGCGGCAATTCTCAAAACCAAGGGCGCAAAAAACATCATGGCCTGCGTTTCCCACGCGCTATTGAACGACACGGGTATCGAAAGATTACGTAATTCTGCCATTGACGAATTAATAACAACTGATACAGTCCAACGCCCTGCGATTGACGGTGTAAAGATAACTACGTTGTCGGTAGCGGGACTTTTGGGCGAAGCCATCAAACGGATTCATACAAATTCGTCGGTGAACTCGCTCTTTGAATTTAAGGGCGGACGCACCAGTTAAGCGTCGCCAAAAAATAATTTACAATTTTATAAAATGAAATCAGTCGCCTTAAAAGCCTATCCGCGTTCCCAAGTGCAACGCGCCGAAGTCACCAAACTCCGTCGCGCCGGTCGCGTGCCTGCCACCATTTATGGTCGTCAGGCTGCGCCGCAAAACCTCGAAGTCGTCTCGAAAGAGATTGCCGACTTGCTGAACCATTCAGCTTCCGAAAATTTGCTCGTGGATTTGACCGTCGAGAAGGATGCGCGCTCCAAGCGCCTCGCGCTCGTGCAGGAAGTCCAGCACCATCCGTTGACCGGCAAAGTCGTGCACGTTGATTTTCACGAAGTCGCCGAGACCGAGAAGGTTACCGTCTCCGTCCCCGTTGAAACCGTTGGCGAACCCGCTGGCGTTAAAAATGGCGGCGGCACGTTGGAACACATTTTGCACAAGTTGAAAGTGCGTTGCCTCCCGAAAAATTTGCCGGAGCAAATCACGCTGGACGTGAGCGCGCTGGAAATCGGCAAGTCCATTCACATCGCTGACATCGTTCCGCCCGCTGGCGTGGAAATCATGGGTGAGAAATCCCGCACCGTGGTGGCTGTTGCCGCGCCGCGCGCTGAGGAAGAAGTTGTCGCGACCACCGCCGCTGCTGGCGATGTCGAAATGACGAAAGAGAAAAAAGCGGACGGCACTGAAGGCGCTGCTCCCGCTGCCAAGGGCGACGCGAAAGCGGCTCCGGCGGGCGACAAAAAAGCCGAGGCCAAGCCCGAAGCGAAGAAGAAATAATTTACGCGGCGCAAGCCGCTTCGCCCGCGCGTGGAAAACATTTTTCTCATCGTGGGCTTGGGAAATCCGGGCGCGGAATACGCCAAGACCCGCCACAATGCCGGTTTTTTGCTGGTCGAGAAATTGGCGGAGCAGTGGCAGTCGAATTGGACGAACGAACGTAAGTTTATTTCGCGCGTGGCGAAAGCCGAGCGCAACAGCCAGAAAGTTTTGCTGTGCGAGCCGCAGACGTTCATGAATTTGAGCGGCGAATCGGTCGGGGCATTGGTAAATTATTACCAGTTGCCGTTGGGAAAAATTTTAGTGGCCGTGGACGATGCGGATTTGCCGTTTGGCGAAATCCGGTTGCGAAAAAGCGGCAGCAGCGGCGGGCATCATGGATTGGAATCCATTGAGCAACATCTGGCATCGCGCGAGTTTGCGAGATTGCGGATTGGAATTGGTCGCAAAGATAGTTCGCGACAGATTGCCGATTACGTTCTCGGAAAATTTGAGGCGGGCGATAGCGAGTTGCTAAAAAAAGTTTTGGAACGGGCGGCGAATCAGGTTGAAACCTGGCTGGCGTCTGGAATCGAAAAGGCGATGAGCCAATTTAACGGAGTCGTGGACTCCACAAACGAAGAAAAATGAAAAAATACGAAGGTCTGTTCATCCTGAACTTGAACGGCAAAGAAGAAGGCGTCAAAGACGCCCTCGACAAAATTTCCACCGACATCACCGCCGTGGGCGGCAAGATCGAAACGGTGCAGAAGATGGAAAAGAAGGCTTTTTCCCGCATTGCCGACAAGCGCCACAGCGCCGGTTTCTACGCGAACGTCATTTTTGATGCGACACCCGCCGCGATTGCGCAGTTGCATAAAAAATTCTCGCTGAACGAGGATGTTTTCCGCGTGCTGTTCACGATTGCGCCCGCGCCGAAAGCCGCGAAATAATTCGCGCCGATTTTTATGGCCAGCTTCAACAAAGTAATCCTGATGGGCAACCTGACGCGCGATCCCGAATTGCGCTACACGCCCAAAGGCACGGCCATCGCGAAAATTGGCCTCGCGGTCAATCGCGTTTGGACGAATGAAGCGGGCGAAAAAAAGGAAGAAGTGACTTTTGTTGATGTCGATGTTTTTGGCCGCACGGCAGAAAACGTCGGTCAATATATGCGTAAAGGCCGTCCGATTATGGTTGAAGGCCGGCTCAAGCTCGACCAGTGGGACGACAAAGCGACTGGCGCAAAACGCAGCAAACTCGGCGTAATTGCCGAGACCGTTCAATTTCTCGGCAGCGCGCCCGGCAGTGAAGGTAGCGCGCCTGCTGCTCCTTCCGCTCCGCGTGCCGCTCGTCCGGCTGCTGCGCCCAGCGCGCCCGCTGCTGAACCCGTCGAAGGTGACGGCCCGCCCGAAAGTGACGACGTTCCGTTCTGATTTTTTAACTCCGCAACCAAATTATTTTTTGTATGGCAAAAACTGAAGTTATCCTCACGCAACACATCATCGGTCTCGGTGGTGAATCTGACAACGTCCGCGTCGCCGCCGGTTACGCGCGCAATTATCTTTTTCCGCAGCGCCTCGCCGTGCCGGTCACGTCGGCGAACAAGCGCCAGTTGGAAGCGCTCAAGCAGAAGCGCGCCGAACGCGAAGCGCATGAGTTCAACCACATGACCGATCTCGCCAAGGCGCTCCAGAAATTGGTCTGCGTCGTCAAGGTCAAGACCGGCGAAGACGGCAAGCTGTTCGGCTCCGTTACCAGCGGCACGATTGCGGACGAACTCAAGCACCAGTTCGACATCGCGCTCGACAAGAAAAAAATCAAGCTCGAAAGCGCCATTCGTGCTATCGGTGAGTTTGAAGTGGAACTCGCTTTGCACGCGGAAGTCAAAGGCACGTTGAAAGTGCGCGTCGAAAGCACCACGCCCATCGTCGCGGCGACCGCTGCAACGGAAGTGGAAAAGCCCCGCACCGAAAAACGCGGTCATCGCGGCGATATTGTTGCTCCGACGGAAGCCGAGCTGAAAGCCAAGGCTGAAAAGAAGCCCAAGGCCGAGAAGAAGGCGAAGGCTGAATAAATTTTGTAGTCTCACGAAAGCCACGGAAAAATTTCCGTGGCTTTTTAATTTTCCACCGGCGCGGCAAGTTGGATTGGGCGGTGATAAATCTTGCCATCTGGCGGTGATTCCTTAAATTGTCCGACCGTTTTTTAATTATGCAACTCAACTCGTTCCCTTCTATTTTGGCGCAGGCGGCTCCTGCCGCCGGCCAGCCGCAAAACCCTGTCATGGCGTTTCTGCCGATGATTTTGCTGGTCGTGGTTTTCTATTTTATCCTCATTCGCCCGCAGCAGAAGCGCGCGAAGGAATTGCGGAAGTTGCTCGAATCGCTCAAGTCCGGTGACGAAGTTGTGACTGCTGCCGGCATCGTTGGCACGGTCATCACGGTCAAGGATAGAACCGTGACGCTGCGCTCCGGCGACGCGAAATTTGAAGTCACCAAAGCTTCCGTCAGCGAAATCATTGCCGACACCAACGTGGTCAAAGTGTAATTTGTCATGAACAAAAATAATAACTTCGGTCGTTTACTGCTCGTCATCGGTATTATCGTCTGGTCGCTGTTTGAAATTTATCCGCCGGCGTCGCGTGACTTGGCGAAGGAATTTGCCAGCCGCGCGGTGAAGCCGGATGCCTCGTTCAACGATATCGTGGCGCAAGCTGCGGCTTTGCAAAAAGCGGGCACGAATGAATTCGCCGCGCTCCAACTCGCGACCGGCACGAACGAGTTGCAGAAATACTTTCCGTTCATCGCCGCGCAAAATCAGGTTCACCCGAATCTGTTTATTTTGAATCGTCTCCAGCGCGACGCGGCGGGCAAAATTAAATTGGGTTTGGATTTGCAGGGTGGCACGTCGTTCCTCGTCGAGATGGACACGACCAAACTCGCGAACACGAACGAGACTAGCAGCGCGCTGTCGCAGGCTATCGAAGTGTTGCGCAAACGTATTGATCGTTTCGGCGTGGCGGAGCCGGTAATCCAATCGGCGGGCGGCAATCGCATTCTCATTCAGCTGCCCGGTCTCTCGCAGTCCGACAAGGACAGTGCGCGCCAGCAAATCCAGAAGACGGCGTTTTTGGAATTTCGCATGGTGAATGACAGCAGCGACGAAATCATCAAGAACGGCGAGCCGATTCCGTATGGCTACGAATTACTGAAGCACGTCGACCAACAGGCTGACGGCACAACGCGGCTCGAACAATTCATCGTCAAAAAGAAACCGGAGAACGGTCTTTACGGCGACATCATCAAGAGTGCGATGGTCATCCGTGGCAATCTAGGTGAACCGCAAATTGACTTCTCGCTCTCCGATGAAGGCGCGAAAAAATTTGGCGACGTGACGCGTGAAAATGTCGGTCATCGTCTCGCCATCGTCCTCGACGGTGAACTTTATTCCGCGCCGAACATCCAAAGCCCGATTGAAACCGGCAACGGCCAGATTACCGGCAGCTACACGATTCAACAGGCGATGGAACTCGCGAACGTGTTACAGAATCCGTTGAAAGCGCCGCTAAAAATTGTTTACACCAGCGACGTCGCCGCCACGCTCGGCGCGGATTCCATTCGCAGCGGCATCAAAGCTTCCATCTACGGCGTCATCTTCGTTTCGTTGTTCATGCTGTGTTATTACTGGATTGCCGGTATCGCCGCGAACGTCGCGCTCTTCACGAACATAATTATTTTGCTCGGCGTGATGTGCTCCATCGGCACGACGTTTACTCTGCCCGGCATCGCGGGCGCGGTGCTCACGGTCGGTATGGCGGTGGACGCGAACGTGCTGATTTACGAACGCATCCGCGAAGAACTCGCGAAGGGCAAATCCCTGCGCGGCGCGATTGACGCCGGTTACGCCCGCGCGTTCGGAACGATTTTCGATTCGCACGTCACCACGTTAATTTCGTCCATCATTTTGATTTTCATGGGCACGGGCGAAATCAAAGGCTTCGGTGTGACGCTCACCATCGGCGTGGCCGCAAGTTTGTTTACCGCGCTCGTCGTGACGCGATTGATTTTCAACTTCATGGTTGACCGGAACATCATCAAATCACTTTGGATGATGCACATCATCAAGAGTTCCAACGTGGACTTCATGAAGATCGGCAAACCGCTCGCGCTCGCCACCACCGTGTTTGTCGTGGCGTCATTGGGCTTCGGCGGTTACAACGCATCCAATGGCAAGAAACTTTTTGGCGTGGATTTTGTTGGCGGCGACAGCACGACTTACAGCTTCACACAAAAATTGGACGAACAACAAATTCGCGCCGCGCTCGCCACCGTGAACGAGAAGGACGCGCAGATTCAATACCAAAAAGACGTTGGCGCGGGCACAGAAACGCTCCGCCTCACGACCTCCAGCGGCTCGATTGAAAAAGTTCAGACCGCGCTCGCTACGTTGCCGTCGGCGCATTACACGTTGCTCGGCAGCCAACAAGTCGGCGCAACGCTTGGCAAAGAAATTCAGCAGACGGCCATCGTTGCCTCCTTGTTGTCGCTGTTTGGCATCTTGGTTTACGTCGCGTTCCGCTACGAATTTTCCTTTGCCGTCGCCGCCGTCGCGGCCGTGTTGCACGACGTGCTGTTTGCGATTGGCGCGTATTGCGTCGCCAACGCCGTGTCCGGTCGCCAGTTCAACGCCACCGTCGTCGCGGCGATTTTGACCATCATCGGTTTCTCCATCAACGACAAGATTGTTATCTTCGATCGTATCCGGGAACAACTGAAACTCGGCGTGCGCGGCTCGTTCAAAGACATCATCAATATGTCGCTCAACCAAACGTTGAGCCGCACCATCATCACCAGCGGCACAGTGTTTTTGGCGACGCTCTCGCTGTTCATCTTCGGCGGCGGCGTCATCAACGACTTCGCGTTCACGTTCCTCGTCGGCATCATCGTCGGCACTTACTCGTCCATCTACATCGCGAGCGTCATCGTGTTGTGGTGGCACAAAGGCGAACGCCCCAACATCGGCGCGTCTGAAGTGACGGTGCAAAATGCCAACACGACGGCGGCAAAGCCGTAAAAAGTATTAACTCGTGATCTTGAATCGTCGCATCGGCCACGGTGCGACGATTTTTTTTGGCGCGATTGCGTTTGCAGTCCGCGCGTAAATTGTAAATCGTAAACCGCAAATGACTGTCATTACACCTTGGCACTGGGCGGGTTTCATCCTGTTCGTCATTGTCTGCATCGCCGTGGACATGGGCGCATTCAGCAAACGCGCCCGCGCCGTCACCTTTCGCGCCGCGCTCGTCTGGAGCGCAGTTTGGTTTACGCTCGCAATGTTGTTCGCCGCGTTGCTCGTGCCGATGCGCGGACACGAAGAAGCCACGGAATTCGTCACCGGCTACCTGATTGAACTTTCGCTCTCGCTCGACAATATCCTCGTCATCGCGCTCATCTTTACCGCGTTCAAAGTCCCGCCGGAATTTCAAAAACGTGTGCTGGTCTGGGGCATTCTCGGCGCGCTTGTCATGCGCGGCGTGATGATTGGTGTCGGCGCGGCACTCGTGCAAAACTTTAGCTGGGTGCTTTATATCTTCGGCGTTTTTCTTATCGTCACCGGCGTAAAAATGTTGGGCGCCAAAAAAGAAGCCATCGAACCGGAGAAAAATCCCGTCATTCGCTTCGCGCGAAAAATCTTTCCCATTTCACCAACCATGGAAGGTCAGCACTTCACCACCCGAATCAATGGCCGTTTCGCCCTCACGCCGCTCGCGCTCGTTTTGATTCTGGTTGAGACAACCGATTTGATTTTTGCCGTAGATTCCGTGCCCGCCGTATTTGCCGTCACGCAAAAAGCCTTCATCGTTTTCACCTCGAATGTCTTTGCGATTCTCGGCCTGCGCTCGCTGTATTTCCTGCTCGCTGGCGCGATTGGATTGTTCCGTTACCTCACCGCCGGTCTGTCGCTCGTGCTCGTTTTCGTCGGCGCAAAAATGCTTCTCGACCCACATGACCACGAAGCGCAATGGTTTCAAATTAAAATCCCGACCGTCACCTCGCTGCTCGTTGTCGCCGCAATTTTGTCCATCGCCATCGCGCTCTCCATCACCGCCGCACGGCGTGAAAAATCCGCTGCCAAATGAAATTTCGATGGACGATTGCGCCGTCGCAACCGCTCCTCGCGGAACCGCTCGCGGCGCAGTTAAAAATTTCCCCGCTCCTCGCGCAGTGTTTGCTTAATCGCGGATTGAGCGAACCGGAAGTAATTGGAAAATTTCTCGCGCCGCGTCTCAAAAATCTCGCCGATCCATTTCTGCTGCCGAACATGAACGCCGCCGTCGAGCGTTTGTTGCTGGCGCACGAACGCGACGAACCGCTGGTCATATTTGGCGATTATGACGTGGACGGCGTGACGTCAACCACGCTGTTGCTGGAAGTTTTACGAAAACTCGGCTGGCGCGTGGACGCGTATTTGCCGCATCGCATGGACGAAGGCTACGGCTTGAGCCGCGACGGCGTAGAAAATTGCCTCAAGAAATTCCCCGTAAAATTATTGCTCGCCGTGGACTGCGGCTCGACTGCGGTTGAAACAATTGCCTGGCTGCGCGGGCAAAATGTGGATGTCATCGTCCTCGACCACCATCAAGTTTCTAATCCGCCACCCGCAGCCGTCGCGCTGGTAAATCCGCAGCTTTCGGCAAGTGACGAGTGGCGAGTGGCGAGTGACGAGAAAACTGCCCCGCTTGTCACTCGCCACTCATCACTCATCACTCGCTTCACCGAACTCTGTTCCGCCGGACTGGCGTTCAAACTGGCGCACGCCATTTTGAAACGCGGACGCGAAACGGGTTTGCCCGGCGCGGCGGAGTTTGATTTGAAATCGCTTTTGGATTTGGTCGCGCTCGGCACGATTGCGGATTTGGTTCCGCTCATTGGCGAAAACCGAATCCTTGTCACTGCCGGTTTGGAAAAACTGAACACGACGCAACGCGCCGGAATTGTGGTGTTGAAAGAAGTCGCGCAGTCGCCGGAAAAACTTGGGACGCACGATGTGGGTTTCCAACTCGCACCGCGATTGAATGCTTCAGGCCGATTGGAAACGGCGGAAGAATCGTTGCATTTGTTGCTCGCGGAAAATTTGGACGAGGCGCTGCCACTTGCGCAAAATCTCGATGCGCGGAATCGCGAGCGCCAGAAAATTGAGCGCGGCATCAGCGATGCGGCTGGCGGCATCGTGCGCTCGAAGTTTGATGGAGAAAAAGATTTTGTCATCGTCGAGGGACAATTGCTCTGGCACATCGGCGTCGTTGGAATTGTGGCGTCGCGCGTGCTGGCGGAATTTTATCGCCCGACAATTATTCTCGGTGGTGATGCGGAAACGTGGCGCGGATCGGGTCGCAGCATCGCGGGATTTGATTTGGCGGCGGCGTTGCGCGAGTGCGACGATTTACTCATCAAGCACGGCGGCCACGCGATGGCGGCGGGCCTGACGATTGCGCCGGACAAGGTGGATTTGTTCCGCGCGCGCCTGAACGAAATTGCGCGGCGCACGTTGAAGGTGGAAGATTTGCAGCCGCCATTGCGCTTGGATGCAGAAGTTGTGTTGAACGAAATCACCTTGGATTCATTGGCGGAATTGGAACAGTTGAAGCCGATGGGGCAGGGGAATCCGGCGTTGCAATTTTGCGCGCGCAATCTCACGCAGAAAAAACCGCCGCTGCGAATGGGCGCGACAAAGCAGCACGTCAAGCTGTGGGTGACGGACGGCGCGGTGACGCACGAGGCGGTCTGGTGGAACGCGGGCGCGTTGCCGGATGGAAAATTTGATCTGGCATTTGCGCCAAGCGTGAACGAGTTCAACGGTCGGACGACGGTGCAATTAAAGGTGTTAGATTGGCGCTCGGCGACTAGTTGAAAAGGGCTTGCCAGAATCGGGTTTCTGGCTAGAATCGGCTTCGTCTGTAAGATAATTTGACCTTTCGAGCATGGTGAATCTTCAAGTGAACTTGGTTCAGTGATGATTTGAAACCCGGTAGTCGGGAACAGACGAAAACGGTTAGTATCGAGCAACAAATCATTAAATGAGCACGAAATTGTTTGTGGGAAATCTTTCCTTCAACACCACGGAAAACGACCTGCAGGACGCGTTTGCGGCCCACGGTCAAGTCGTCGAAGCCACCCTCATGATGGACCGGATGACCGGCCGTTCACGCGGGTTTGCGTTTGTCACTTACTCCACGCCCGAAGAAGCCCAGAAGGCGATCGAGGCGATGAATGGCGCACAAGTTGATGGTCGCGCGTTGACGGTCAACGTCGCCCGTCCGAAAGAAGAACGTCCCCCCGGCGGTGGCGGTCGTGATCGCGGTCCGCGTCGCGAAGGCGGCGGCGGTTATGGCGGCGGCGGCGGTGGTGGTGGATACGGTGGTGGCGGCAGCCGTGGCGGCGGCGGTGGTGGTCGTGACCGTTATTAATTTACCAAAATAATCATTGGCTTGGGCAGCATCGTAAAAAGTGTTGCCCAAGCTTTTTTGCTAGAAAAGTTCAATGGAAGAGCACATTGAAGTTGAAGGAAAAATCCTGACGGTTCTCGCCGGAACGATGTTCCGCGTCGAACTCGACAACAAGCATCAGGTGCTGGCGACCATTTCCGGCAAGATGCGGAAACGCTTCGTGCGCCTCACTTCCGGCGATCGCGTGAAGATGGAAATGTCGCCTTACGACTTAAACAAGGCGCGCATCGTCTGGCGAATTGGTTGAAGGTTTAAAGTTGAAGGTTGCAAGTTTCCTTCTGCGGTGGTCGAATTACAACCTGCAACTTTCAACTTTCAACCTGCAACTCAAATGACTTCCGCAATCATTGTCGCCGCCGGCAAAGGCACGCGCATGGGCGCGAACATTGACAAACTCTGGCTCGAAGTCGCCGGTCGTCCCGTCATCGCGCACACTTGGAAACAATTCAACGATGCAAGTTGCGTGGACGAAATCATTTTAGTCGTGCGCGACGGGATGCAATCGCACTTCACGGAACTCGCGCAGAAATTTCATTTTCAAAAACCATTTCGCCTCGTCGTTGGTGGCGCGGAGCGACAAGACTCGGTTTGGAATGGACTCGCCGCCGTTTCACCAAAAACGGAAATTGTCGCCATTCAAGATGCGGCGCGGCCTTGCACGAGTGCGGATTTAATTGCGGCTACAATTGCTGCTGCGCGCGAAACCGGCGCCGCCGTCGCCGCGCAGCCGGTGACGGATACGATTAAAGAAACGGCGGACGGCAAAATTATTTCGCGCACCGTTGACCGCTCGAAACTGTGGTCGGTGCAGACGCCGCAGACATTTCGCGTGGAAGTCATTCGCCGCGCCATTTCTGCGGCGCGCGAAAAAAATCTCATTCTCACCGATGACACGGCGGCGTGCGAACTCATCGGCCAGCCGGTTCAACTCGTGAAAGCCGCGACGCCGAATCCCAAAGTCACCGTGCCGGCGGACTTGCCGTTCATCGAAAATCTGCTGCGGTCTTAATTGGCAGGTTCAAAGGATTTGTGTCTTGGTGTCTTCGTGGTAAATTTCTGCGCGATGAAGCGACGTTTTATTTTTGGACTGGTCGTGGTGATGCTCCTGCTCAATTTGGCATTGGGCGCGAAGATTTATCTTTCCGCCGCGCAAGCCGCCACGGACGCCGATAATCCGCAGGTAAATCTGGCGTTGTTCAATGACGCCATTCAAAAAATCCGTAATGAATACGTGGACGGAACCAATCTGACGTATCAGCAACTCGTTTATGCCTCGCTCAAAGGCGCGGTCGGCAAGCTCGATCCGCACAGTGAATTTCTCGACGCTGATTCGTTCCAACAATTGCAGGACGATACCGAAGGTCAATTCGGCGGACTTGGTCTGGTGGTCGCGTTGCGCGACGGGCGCATCACTGTCATCGCGCCGATGGAAGACACGCCCGGATCGCGCGCGGGAATTTTGAGTGGCGATTACATCACGCAGGTCGAAGGACAAAGTGTGGAAGGGCAACCGCTGGCAGATGTCGTCAAGTTGTTGCGCGGCGAACCCGGTTCGCCTGTCACGCTCACCGTTGCGCGTCCGTCCACCGGCGAGAAGAAAAATTATACTTTGCAGCGCGCCATCATCCAGATGCAGATGGTCAAGGACATCAATGGCAAACAGGAATTTCCGGTGGACAATAATAAAATTGGCTACGTGCGCCTCACCCAATTCGGCGACAAGACGGCGGACGATTTGGAAATGGCGTTGAACAAATTAAAATCGCAAGGCGTGAAAGGATTGGTTTTGGATTTGCGCTGGAATCCGGGCGGGCTGCTTGATCAAGCCGTGGCCGTTTGCCAGAAATTTTTGCCACGCAACCAACTCGTCGTTTCCACCGAAGGTCGTCGTGTGCTGGAAAAATATTTTGCCGAAGGCAGCGGTGATGAATTGAAAAATATTCCCATCGTGGTGCTGGTTAATCTTGGCAGCGCGAGTGCGGCGGAAATTGTCACCGGCTGTTTGCAAGATTTGCATCGCGCCGTTGTGCTGGGAGAAAAAACGTTTGGCAAAGGTTCCGTGCAAACCATTTTTCCGCTCGATGACGGCTCGGCGTTGAAGTTGACCGTGGCGCATTATTACACACCCAGTCACAAGATTATTCATCAGCGCGGGATTACGCCGGACGTTCTTGTGCCGTTGAGCGATGCCGAGGAAGCCGCGCTGCTCCTCAAACGCACGCCGGGCGGACTCGACGGAATTCCTTCGGGAACGCGCGCCCACGTTGATAAAATTCACGACGAGCAACTGGAACGCGCTGAGGATTTGCTAAAAGGTTTGCTGCTTTACGACCAAATTTCGGGCGGTGCTTCGTTGAAAAAAGTTGCGGCCAAATAACCACATGACGATTCTCGCGCTTGAAACTTCCTGCGACGAAACCAGCGTGGCCGTCGTGCGCGATGGAAAAATTCTTTCCAACGTGGTTGCGTCACAGATTGAGTTACACGCGGAATACGGCGGTGTCGTGCCTGAACTCGCGGCGCGCGAGCATCTAAAAAATCTTTTGCCGGTCGCGCAATCGGCGTTGCGCGAAGCGGAAATTTCCATCGCGCAAGTTGACGCGATTGCTGCGACGCAGGGACCAGGTTTACCGAATGCTTTACTCGTTGGTTTGAAGGCCGCGCAGGCGGCGGCGTTCGCGCTGAACAAGCCGTTCATCGGTGTCAACCATCACGAGGCGCATTTGTATTCGCCGTGGATTTCCGGTGAAACGCTGACGGCGGATTTTTCAAAATTTCAACCGAATGTTTCGCTCATCGTCAGCGGCGGACACACGTTACTCGTGCTGGTGAAATCAGAATTAAATCATCGCGTGTTGGGCGGAACGATTGACGACGCGGCGGGCGAATGTTTTGACAAAACCGGCAAGCTCATGGGGCTGCCGTATCCCGCCGGGCCGGTGATTGACAAACTGGCGGAGCAGGGGAATCCGACTGCGTTTGCTTTTCCGCGTCCGCTGTTGCACGACGCGAATGACGATTTCAGCTTTAGCGGTTTGAAAACTTCCGTGCGTTATTTTATCCGCGACCATCCGGCGCTGCTCGAAGATCGGAAACAGGTTTGTGATTTGTGCGCCAGCGTGCAGGCGGCGATTATCGAAGTGCTGGTGAAGAAAACCATCCGTGCGGCGAAGCGCGAAAATGTCCGTTGCGTGACGGCTTCCGGCGGCGTGACGTGCAATCGCGCTTTGCGTTTGGAATTGGAAAAAGCGTGTGCTAAAAACGGCTTCACGTTGCGGCTCGCGGAAAAATCTCTTTGCACGGACAACGCGGCGATGATTGGGATTCTGGCCGAAAGAAAATTATTGGCGCACGTTCCGCTGCCGTTGCTGGACGAGGAAATCAAACCGGGTTGGGCGCTGGCGTAAGTGAAATTGCGGCAAAATTAAATCAGTTCTTCCATCATTCGCGTGTAGGAAATTCTTTACTCTTTTTTCCCAAATTCGCAAAGTATGCGCGTGTTAATTGAGAGTGATTCACGGGTCAAACCGATTGCGACCGCGCCGGACGCCACGATGCCAGACGAATTTATTTCCAAGTTTCAGGCCGCGTTAAAACGGTCGCAGGATTTCCTTTTGTCGGAGCAAAAACCGGAAGGTTTTTGGGTCGGCGAACTCATGGTGGATTCCACGCTCGTTTCCGACACGGTCGCGTATCACCATTGGAATGGCAAAGTGGATCCGGAATGGCAGCGCAAGGCGGTCAATCACATCTTCTCGATGCAATTGCCGGACGGCGGTTGGAATATTTACCACGGCGGACCGTCGGAAGTGAACGCCACCATCAAGGCGTATCTCGCACTCAAACTCGCCGGCGTGCCGGTGAAAGATCCGCGCATGTTGAAAGCGCGTGAAGTGGCGCTGCACTTCGGCGGCGTGCCACGCATGAATACCTTTTCGAAATTGTATCTCGCGTTGATTGGTTTGTTTCCGTGGGAATATGTGCCGACGATTCCGTGCGAGGTGCTGCTCATCGGCAAATGGTTCCACGTGAATTTCTGGGACATGAGCAACTGGTCGCGCGGGATGCTCGTGCCGTTGGCCATCATCAATCATTACAAACCGACGCACGCAGTCAACGTGACGCTTGACGAACTTTATCCTGAAGGTATTCACGAACGCGACCTCGCGCTCGCGCCCGACCCAGAACGGATTTCGCTACGGAATTTTTTCCTATGGTTGGATCGCTTGCATAAACTTGCCGAATGGTTTGTGGAACACGGCTTACATCCGTTCCGCAAAACTGCCTTGAAACGTTGTGAAGCGTGGATGCTCGAACGCTTCGAAGGCAGCGACGGACTCGCCGCAATTTTCCCAGCGATGCTTAATTCGCTCATCGCGCTCAAGGCGCTGGGTTATCCAGATGACCATCCGCAAGTTGTTCGCGCCGCGCATGAGTTGAAGAAACTCGAGCATGAAGAAAAAGATTCCGTCCGCATCGAACCGTGCTTTTCACCGGTGTGGGACACGGCCATCGTCGCAATTTGTCTGCGCGAATCCGGCGTTCCCGAAAATCATCCGGCGATGAAAAAATGCGCCGAGTGGCTGATGGAAAAAGAGATCCGTTTTGCCGGTGACTGGATTCATAAAAACCCCGCGGAAGTCGAACCGAGCGGTTGGGTGTTTGAATACAACAACAAGTGGAACCCTGACGTGGACGACACCGCGATGGTGTTGCTCGCGTTGCGTTTGATTGCCACGGACAATCCGGCGAAGCGCGACGAATGTTTCAAGCGTGGTCTGAAATGGATGATGACTTTCCAGTGCAAAGACGGCGGCTGGGCGGCGTTCGACAAAGATTGCACAAAGAACATTTTGGAAAAAGTTCCGTTCGCCGATCACAACGCGATGCTCGACCCCGAATGCGCCGATATCACCGCGCGCATTCTCGAATTGCTCGGCTACGAAGGCTGGAGCGACGGACATCATCAGGTGAAAGACGCGCTCGCCTACGTCAAAGAGCAGCAGGAAGAAGACGGCTCGTGGTATGGCCGCTGGGGTGTGAATTACATTTACGGAACGTGGCAGGTGCTACGCGGCATGCGCGCGATGAACTTGAACATGAATGAAGACTGGCTGCAGCGCGGCAAGGCTTGGCTCGAAAGTGTTCAGCGCGACGACGGTGGTTGGGGCGAACGCTGCAACACCTACGACGATCCCGTTTTCAAGGGGCAGGGGCCGAGCACCGCGTCGCAAACCGCTTGGGCCGTCATGGGTTTGTGCGCGTTTGACGATCCCGAAAATCCCGTGCTCAAGCGCGGCATTGAGTATCTCGCGCGCACGCAAAATGCCGACGGCTCGTGGACGGAAGCCGAGACCACCGGCACCGGTTTCCCGAAAGTGTTCTATCTGAAATACGATATGTATCGCAACGCGTGGCCGCTGCTGGCGCTGGGAACTTACAAGCAGATTTGCGAACGCGCGGCGGCAAAGAAAAGTATTTAGTCAGCTACTGGCAAGTTGCGTTCGGGAGTCCGCGACCGCTTCCCATTGATGCGTCGAAGGAGCTTTGCCGTCCGCAGTTTTAACCCGCCGCCTCGCGACCACAACTTTTGGACTACTGACCTGAACCTTGGTGTCCGCCGGTTCAACTTTCGGACACGCGGGTTCAACCTTGGGCTTGCCAACCTCAACTCTGGAACCCAAAACCTCAACTTGGGGACACAAAAGTTGAACTTTTGAACGCGGAACTTGAATTTGGAACCGCCAAAATCCGTCAGTTGCCAATAAAACTCAACTTTTTGTCAAAAAACGGTTGGTTTGGGCGATTCAGATGGAGTTGGCTGGTTGCGATAGGGGTTGCTGCTTCCTGCCGGTCAGGTCGAAGGCTGGACGGTTGCGGCAACCGAAACCAACACAACCTTAAACAAGCAAAAAACATGAGGATCAACATTCCTGGGAATCCCGATGATTTGATTACGCTGGCCAAGGCGATTCTGGCCCAGCACACCAAGCTCGGGGCGACCAGTCCGCTCAACGGCATCAATGGCATTGCCGGTTTTGGGGCGCAGGTGACCTCCGCTGATACCAGTAATCAGCAGACCGCTACGCTCTACGAACAGGCCAAGACCGCCACCGAAGCCCGCGACAATGCCCTCGGTTCTGACCTCACCACGCCCGGTTACGTCCGCTACTTTGTAGCGGCCGCCCGCGACGTGCTGGCCGGCCAGAACAAAGGCAGCGAACACAAGCTCAGCGAATGGGGCTTTGAAGTCATCGCCTCCGCCGCTGCGACCCCCGCCGCGAAAGCTGCGGCCAAGGTCAAGCCGGCGAGTTAAGCCAAAGGTAAAAATCGTTAGCAATCACGAACGGAACGGCGCAAGCTGTTCCGTTCATTTTTGGGGTTAAAAAAATTAAACACTACTAAAATGACACACAACAAAAGTCAGCCAACACCAACCTCCGCGTGGAATTTCAATTGCCGGCTTACCGCGTTATGAAGTAACGTGGCATTCATCTTCGGGGCATAAACAAAAAACAAAAAACAAAAGCATGAAAACACTGGTTAAATTATTAAGCGTAGCGTCGATGGGAATAGCATTGGTATTATTTACAGGATGCGCCTCCATTGTATCTGGTCGCCATCAGGTAGTGACTTTTACCTCCTCACCAGACAACGCGCAGGTAACTGTGGATGGCAGACCGATTGGCAAAACTCCCATCAGCGCCCAACTGGATAGAAAGAGCAAAGATCAAGTTGTGACAATCGAAAAAGAGGGCTATAAGCCAACAACATTCCAGCTTAAATCCACGGTTAACGGCTGGTTTTTCGGCAATCTCGTTTTCGGTGGACTTTTCGGGATGAGCACCGACAGTTCGACTGGAGCTTTGTATGCCTACTCGCAAGATATGTTTAACTTTGCGCTAACCCCGCAAGATGCCAGCACACTTCCCGCTTCATCGGAAGTGAAGACGTTTGTGATTACCAATTACAAAAGCATCACGGAAGAATTGAATACGAAGCCAGACCAATATCTGAAGGCGCTGTTTACCCTGTTGAAAGTGAAGCCGGAGCAAGAAGCAGATTTCACCAAAAAAATCAAAATGCTGGCCGACGAAAACAAGGACATCGTTGGTTTTGCTGACAAAGTTGCTGCGTTGACGCCGTAATAATTCTTTGACGTGTTAAATCACAGGGCATACAGGCATTTTTTGTCTGTATGCCTTTTTCTTTGTCTGCAAACATCTGGTTGGGCGGCGACCAATAGTATTGATGGTTGGATTGACAAAGCCATCACCCTCGGATTGGATAAATCAAGGACGTGGCAAGTGTTGGGTCATTACAAACCGCACGGTGACGGTTGGAAAAGTTTGGTCAACGATACCAATTTCTTTCTCGCACCAGCCGGAAATATAAATCCAAAAGCAGAACTCGTAGCCACGATTCGTGCCTGGCTCGACACAAATACGGTGGGGCAATCCGTTGATTGTGCCTGCCGTTTCCCAGCTAGAATCTACTGGTTGAAAAGTGCCTTGAACGTTCCTGCTAGTCAGATTCCTGATTCAACCTGCAAAAATAATTCTGATTTAATGCGGCGCATTGCTCCGCATGAAGCGGTTTTGGTATTTCCGGGCGCGGCGTTCAAGGGCATGGGTGCAATGTTTGGGCATACCTTGATTCGTTTTGATGCCGAGGACAAAAGACCACTCATTTCCTATTCAGTCAGTTATGCCGCCTTGGCCGGAAGCGAAAATCTTTTCAGTTATATTTGGAAAGGTTTGTCGGGTGGATTTAATGGATACTACGCATTAGCGCCTTACTACCAAAAGTTGCACGAATACCGAGATATGGAAGAACGGGATGTTTGGGAATACCCGCTCAACTTAAATCCCGACGAGGTGAACATGATGGTGCTGCATTCCATCGAACTACAAAACATTTCCACAAAGTATTATTTTCTGGATGAGAATTGCGCGTTGAATCTGCTTTTCATCATTGAGGCCGGACGTCCTTCGTTACAGTTGGTTGAACATTATTGGAACCAACCAGAATTTTGGGTCATTCCTTCCGACACCGTTTTACTCCTCTGGCACGAAGGCATTCTTAACCAGCCGGAATTTGAGGCTTCGCTATCCCGCCAAATTGACTTTTATGCACAACATTATCGCCAGCCCATCGTTGAAGAAGCCAAACGGCTGGCAAATTCAAAAGAACCAAATGCGATTACAAACGTGGCTGGATTGAACCGTGACGAAATGGAAGTCGCCCGCGAACTGGCGGCAAAAATCGTTCAATACCAGTTTTCAAAATTGGAGATGCGACAGGAAGTATTTGAGGATAAATACAAGGCGCTGATTCGAGGCAATGAAGCGCGTTTGCCAAAAACGATTCCGCCCGCTACACCGCCGCAAGCCGGACATCCCTCCGAGCGGGTTGATGCAGCGTTTGGATTCCTTAAAACTAGTCCGTTTTTGGAATTGGGCTGGCGACCAGCCTATCATGATTGGAATGATCCGCCCCAAGGTTATCCCGAAAACGGCACACTCAATGTGTTGAATTCCCAAGCTCGTTATTATCCTGAGCAAAATCAGGTAAAAATTCAGCAAATCCAAATCATCGAGGCTAGTTCCTTGAGTCCTGGTAACGCCATCAAGCCGCAAATGGCCTGGTCGTTCGGCACAGGTGTATCACAGACCTATCTGCGGGATTACAACCAACACCTTTTGTATTATGCCGAAGGAGGAGCTGGAAAGTCTTATCAAGTTCAAAACGCCGGAATTATTTATTGGTTGATGAAAGGCTCGCTGCTCGCAGGTTCCGGTTTGGATAGCAGTGTTGATATTGGCCCGCAAGCGGAAGTAGGTTTTTCCCGCGCTTTGGGTTCAAGTTGGCAAATTAATCTGTCTGGAACGGCTGGCTATTATGGCATCAGTGAAAAAGGGTTTCTGGAGCAAGGAAAGTTTTCTCTAATCAAATTTATCTCGGCCAGAAATGCTGTGTCATTGAATGCGAGCGTGTCAGGAGTAAGTTGCGAGCGCGGAATACCAGAAGTGCTTATTTGTTGGCAGCATTATTTCTAGCCACACCAGAAGACAATCAGTATTTTTTGGAGCGTTGAATATTTCCAATCTTCTAAAAATTGGTGCAGCCGTTTCTGCTCTTGCATTGACTGGTTGCGATACCATTGTTGATAGTGCGGATTACTTGCATAATTCTCTGATTCAAAATGTAGATCCACAATGGCGCGGAGGATCTGTAACTAATTATACAACGGTCGTCATCGTGACAAACGTGGTTGTCGTGACCAATATGGATCACACGCTGACACCCCACTAAATAGAATTATATTTTTCTAACATTGTTTTGAAAAATCTTTTACCAAATCACTTTAGCCGTAAGCTTTCATCCTTAACTTGATTACTCATGGGCTGGCTGCATAAAAAAATCATCCGTCCGCTGCTCTTCCGGCAGGACTCGGAAGTCGCGCACAACAAGGCGGTGAACATGCTCGCGCGCGTGAGCCGCAATTCGCTGGCGCTGGGCGCGGTGAAATCCATTTACGGTTCGCCGGAGTTGCCGACGGAAGTTTTTGGTCTGAAGTTTCCCAACCCCGTCGGCCTCGCGGCGGGCATGGACAAACACGCAGCGGCCGTGCCCGGTTGGTCGGCGCTCGGTTTTGGTTTTTGCGAACTCGGCGGTGTGACGTGGCACGCGCAGCCCGGCAATCCCAAACCGCGCATGTTTCGGGCGATTCCCGATGAGGCGGTCATCAACCGCATGGGTTTTAATAATTCCGGTGCGGAAGCCGTGGCGCAAAAATTGACGGAATGGAAGAACTCCGGTCGCTGGCCGTCGCATCCCGTTGGCATCAATCTGGGGAAATCGAAAATCACGCCGCTGGAATCGGCGGCGGAAGATTACGCCAATTCTTTTCGCGCGTTGCGCGACCTCGCGGATTTTTTTGTCGTCAATGTGAGTTCACCGAACACGCCCAACCTGCGGCAGTTGCAGGATAAAGCGGCGTTGGACGAAATCTTTGCGGCGATTCAGGAACAAAACGGAAGCCAGAATTCAGAAGCCAGAATTCAGAAGCCAATTCTCGTTAAGGTTGCGCCAGATTTAACTTTTGAAGCACTGGACGAGATTCTCGAACTCGTTGCGCCGCGCAACATCGCGGGGATTGTCGCGACGAATACGACCATTGCGCGTCCGCCAACGACGGACGCGAAGCTCCAAAAAATTTACGCGGAGACCGGCGGTTTGAGCGGACGCCCGTTGCGCGCGCGCAGCACGGAAGTGGTTCGCCATCTTTACAAACAGACGCAGGGCAAATTGCCCATCATCGGTGTCGGCGGAATTTTTGATGCGGACGATGCTTGGGAAAAAATCACGGCGGGCGCGTCGCTCGTGCAAGTTTACACGGGCATGGTTTACGAAGGGCCGGGCCTCGCGCGAAAGATTAATGCCGGCTTGCGTGAGCGCTTGGAAATCGCCGGCTTGAAACAATTATCGGATGCCGTTGGGTTGGCGCATTGAATTATGTTCGAGCACCACACCAAGCCGCTGCTGCCGCGCAAAGTTTATTACCGACGGCTCGCGCGTCACGCGGCGCTGGGCTTGGCGGTCATTGTTGTTTCGCTCGGCATCGGCATGGCGGGTTATCACGTCTTTGAAAAGTTACCGTGGGTGGATGCGTTTGTGAATGCCGCCATGATTCTTTCCGGCATGGGGCCGGTGGCGACGTTGCAAACGAACGGCGGCAAAATTTTCGCCGGTTGCTATGCGCTGTTCAGCGGGCTTACGTTGATTGCCATTTTGGGAATTATCTTTGCGCCGGTCGTCCATCGCGCGTTGCACAAATTCCATCTGGAAGACGAAGGTCGCGCTCGGAAGTAATTTTTTTCCTGACAACTGCCGATTCTCCGCCAAACTAACCGCTCTATTATTATGCAAGCCACCCGTATTTTACCCGACCTGCAATGTTCCTTGATGTGCGAAGAAGTTCGCCAGGAAGTGAACGGCAACCTCTTTCTCATCGGCGTCGTCAACGTCGTCCGCCTGCCGCAACTGCCCATCGTCGCGGGACGCATCTGCATTTTTAACCGCTGGGCGGCGGGCATCGGCGCGTTCAACGAAACCGTCCGCCTCATCGCGCCGGACCAGACGACGGTCATCAGCAAGAGCGAATTAAAATTTGAACTGCGCGATCCCGCGTTGAGCGCGACGAACGTCACCTTCTTCGGTCAGGTTAAATTCGAAGTCGCCGGCACTTACTATATGGAAGTGCTCGTGGATGACGTGATGAAATTGCGTTATCCCGTGCCGGTCGTCCACGCGCCGATGCCGGGGCAGCCCACGCCAGCGGAAAAACAAGGCTGAACCACGGCTGGCCTCGGCCGCTGCAACTTCCGAATTAAAACCGGCGTTGCGTTCTTGTCCCGCCACGTTGCTGCGCCCGAGGACGGGCGCACTCCGGCGATGGCCATGCCCCCGTCTCTAATCTGTGTTTCATCTGTGCCCATCTGTGGCTAGAATCTGCTCGTGAGCGCGTTCAGCGAACCGACTTTTGCCTGGGAACCCATCACGCCGCGCGGCGTGGCGGCGTTCGCGCGCGCGTCCTTCGAGCGGCTCTTCATCGTCCAATCCATCTTCGCGCTCATCGCTACTGCGTCCGTCGTGTGGCTACTCTCTGACGGAATTTTCCCCGTCATTGACGACGCGATTGATCAGTTGCCCGACGTCGGCTACATTCACGGCGGCAAACTTGATTGGCGCGACGACTCGCCGGTGATGCTCGCCGAAGGAAAAGTTTTCGCCATCAGTGTGGACGTGGAACACGGTGGCGCGCTGCGGTCGCCTGCCGATTTTCAATTGGAATTTGGCCGCGACTCCATCGTCATCTACTCGCTCTTCGGCGCTGGTGAAGTTCCGTATCCCACCGGCTATCTCCTCGCCGCGAATCGCGCGGACGCGCGACCGGCATGGGGCGCGTGGTCACCGAACCTCCTTGGCCTCGTCGCCATCGGCACGTTTTTTGGATTGATGCTCACTTGGACGTTGCTCGCCACGATTTATTTCTTTCCCGTTTGGCTGCTCTGTTTTTTTGCGAACCGCGATTTGAATTTCCGCGCCAGTTGGAAGCTCGCCGCCGCCGCGCTTATGCCCGGTGCGCTGGTGATGTCGCTCGCGCTCGTGTTTTACGAATGCGGCGGGTTTGACTTCGTGCAACTCTGCTTCGCCTTTGGGATGCACTTCGTCATCGGGTGGATTTACCTTTTCGTCAGCCCGCTGTTCTTGAACCGCGTCTTGCCGGCGGATAAAAAGAATCCGTTTCAGCCTGCCCCCTGAATAAAACCCATCCGCGCGGTCACAACTCCCGTTGATGGCGTGATAACTCCCGTTGCCGCTGCCGCAACTCGCATTGACGGCGTGATAACTGCAATGCGAGTTATGACAACTGCAATGCGCAATGCCATAACTCCAATGCGAAACGCGACAACTCCAACGTGAGTTGTTCCATCTGCAATGCGCAATGCTCCAACTGCAATGCGAAACGTCATATCTCCAATGCGAAATGCTCCATCTCCAATGCGAAACGTGATAACTCCAATGCGAGTTGTTACAACTCCAATGCGCAAAATGGCGTCGCGCAGGCCAAAAACCTCAAAAACCGTGGCTTTTGCCCGAACCGA
>CAILDU010000028.1 GCA_903833055.1 uncultured Verrucomicrobia subdivision 3 bacterium
GCGCCACTCGTCGAGTTTGCGCGCTCCCGCCGCGCTGTGCTGAAACCGTTTGAATAAAATTACCACGGCCACGATGAACAGGCCGAGCAGCCACCAGAATTTCAAAAATAAAGCGCTCGCGCCCATGAGCAGCCGCGTCGGCAACGGCAGTTGGATGTTGAAGCCCATGAAAATTTCCGTGAAGCGCGGCATCATGAAAAACATGAAGAACGCCACAATTAAAATGCCGACTAAAATCACCATCACCGGATAAATCATGGCGGATTTAAATTTCGACTGCACTTCCGCAAACTGTTCGAAGTGGCTCGCCATGCGCCGCAACACTTGCACGAGCGAACCGCTGGATTCGCCCGCCTTCACCATGTTGACATACAAATCGGAAAAAATTCTGGGCTGCCGCGCCATCGCGTCCGAGAGGCCGCGACCTTCCGTGACTTCCTGTTTTAATTCGCGGCTGACCTCGACGGGAATGCCCCGGCTTTCCAGATGCGACATGCTGGTCAAGGCCACCGTCAACGGCATTCCCGATTGGAGCAAATTCGCAAGCTGCGTGGTGAAGGTCGCCAGCTCTTGCAATTTCGGTTTGCGTTTCTGCGACATCTGCTCGCGCATGGATTGCGGCAGGAAGGAGGTTAAATTCACACTGCCTTTGCCCGCAATTTTCGTCGTCGTTGCCGCGCCCGCTTTTACATCGGCGACGGCGAGTGGGAAAAGTCCGGAGCGCTGGATTTGCGCGAGCGCGGCGGCGCGGTCGGGAACTTCCAGCACGCCCTCGACGAGTTCGCCGGAGCGTTTGCGAGCCTTGTATGAAAACTGCGGCATAAAGTCTTGTATTCAAAACCGCGCGCTGATGAAAGTTGCAAATTATCAATTGGTAAATCCTGCTTGACCTGCGGGGCATTTCGCGGTTGCATTGTCGCCAATATGAAAATGAAATTTTTCGCCGTCCTCGCTCTCGCCGCCATTGCTGCCACCGGCTGCGTCAGCACCGTCAACGACCAACACACTTTTGCCAGCACCTGGAGCAAAGATACCGTCGCTGGTCGCTACCAACGCTCGGTTGATCAGGTCTATCAGGCCGCCGTCACCGTCATCCAAAACAACGGTGTGCTGATTACTGAATTCATCCCGCACGACAACACCAACGCCGTCCGCTCGCTCGAAGGCAAGGTCAATCAACGCACCGTGTGGATTCGCGTGGAAGCCGTGGACGCGCGCCCGACCACGCAAGTCAGTGTGCAATCACGCGGCAGTTGGGGCGGCAGCGACCTCGACCTCGTGCACGAGATTGAAAAAGAAATCGCCCTGCAACTCGCGCGATAAGAATTTAATTATTTAGCCACGATCCAGTGGCAACGAAAAGCCCGCGATGAAAATCGCGGGCTTTTTTATTAGGGTGCAAACATTCGAACGGCGGCGCTCTGCCGAGACGCCGCTACGGTTTTACAACCTCACCGGAATATTCTTCGCCTTCAAAAACTGTTTCACATCGCCGACGGTGAATGTTCCAAAATGAAAAATGCTCGCGGCGAGGAC
>CAILDU010000029.1 GCA_903833055.1 uncultured Verrucomicrobia subdivision 3 bacterium
GATTTTGGCACGAATCCCGCTACAAGATTTTTGTGCAAAGGAAAAACTGGATTTTCACGCGACTAGGGCGCATTCTTTTTTTATGAAACTGATTCTCTCCACCCATAATGTCACGCTCACCAAAGCCATTGAAGATCACGTCATCGCCCGCCTCAAGAAATTGGATCACATCGACCAACGTATCGTGGACGCCCGCGTCACTCTCGAACACGACAACACGCGCGTGCCGGAAAAACAATTCAGCTGCTCCATCCGCCTCGGCGTGCGCGGGCCGGATTTGTTTGCCAAGGACATCGAGAGCGACCTCTACGCGGCGATTGACGCCGTTGAGAAAAAAATTGAAGCGCAAATCCGCAAACGCCACAGCAAAGTGAAAGCGGCGAAACACACCGTCGGCGCGCGCGCCAAACGCACGCGTCAGGATGCCAGCGACGAATGATTTTACGCGCGAAAATAATTCTTCCGATCACCGCGCCGCCCATTGAGGACGGCGCGGTTTTCATTGACGGAAATAAAATCCGCGCCGTCGCGCCGTGGAAAGATTTGCGTCCGCACCTGCGCGAAAAAGTTTTTGACCTCGGCGAAGTTGTGTTGCTGCCCGGACTCGTCAACGCGCATTGCCATCTCGATTACACCGACATGGCCGGCGAATTGTCGCCGCCAAAAACTTTTACCGATTGGATTGGCGCCATCACCGCCGCGAAAAGCGGATGGAGTTATTCCGACTACGCGCGCTCGTGGCTGCGCGGCGCGCATCAACTTTTGAAAAGCGGCACAACCACCGTTGCCGACATCGAGTGTATGCCCGATTTGCTGCCCGAAGTTTGGGACGCCACGCCGTTGCGGATTTTTTCTTTTCTCGAAATGACCGGCATCAAATCCAAGCGCGCGCCCAAAGATATTTTACGCGAGGCCATCGAAACAATGGATTCGCTCAAGCATCCGCGCCATCGCGCCGCACTTTCGCCGCACGCACCCTACTCTACTTTGCCGGAACTTTTGAAACTCACTGCGCGCACCGCGCAAAAGAGAAAATGGCGCGTCAGCATTCACGTTGCCGAGTCCACGCAGGAATTTGAAATGTTCCAGAACGCGCATGGCGAAATGCACGACTGGCTCAAGCGCAATGAACGCGACAATTCCGACTGCGGCCTCGGCTCGCCTGTCGCGCACCTCGCACGCAACCGACTGCTCGGCGAAAATGTTCTCGCCATCCACGTCAACTGCCTCGCGCGCGGCGACGCGACCTTGCTTGCTAAAAATAAAACCCACGTCGTCCATTGCCCGCGCAGCCACGATTATTTCAAACATCCCAAGTTCGAGCGCGAACGTCTCGCCAACGCTGGCGTTAATCTTTGTCTCGGAACCGACAGTCTCGCCACCACGCGCAAAACCGGAAAACAAAAACCGGAACTGGATATGTTCGCCGAAATGCGCGCGCTCGCCGACAGCGACAAAAAACTTTCGGCGGAAGAAATTTTGCAGATGGTCACCGTCAACGGCGCGCGCGCCATCGGCCTTGCCAAAAAAATAGGCGAGCTTTCGCCCAATGCCAGCGCGGATTTAGTCGCGATTCCTTTTTCCGGCAAGCCCGCCAAGA
Organism: uncultured Verrucomicrobia subdivision 3 bacterium; assembly: GCA_903833055.1. Lineage (GTDB taxonomy): Bacteria > Verrucomicrobiota > Verrucomicrobiia > Limisphaerales > UBA11358 > UBA11358. Next base: position 1,601 of record CAILDU010000029.1, read on the forward strand.
TTTACGAAACCGTGCTGGCTCATGCCGGCAATGTCACCGCCAGCATGATTGAAGGCCGCTGGGCAATCCCGCCAATTAGCTGAATCGCATTGCTTCCCAACCGTGTGCATCTGTGTTTATCTGTGGTTGAAAAATGAGTTCGTTCACTGACGAATTAAACCGCCGACTCGCCGCACTGCGCGAACAAAATCTGTTCCGCGAACTGCGTCGCGTGGATTCCGCGCAAGGTCCGCGCATAAAAATCGGCGGCAAAACTTTTCTTAATTTTTCGTCCAACGATTATCTCGGCCTCGCCAATCATCCCGCACTGAAAGAAGCCGCAATCCGCGCCGTGGAAAAATTTGGCGCGGGCGCAGGTGCGTCACGTTTGATCTGTGGATCGCTTGCGCCGTTTCACGAACTTGAAGAAACACTCGCCGCGTTCAAAAAAGCCGAAGCCGCGCTTACTTTTTCCACCGGCTACGCTGCTGCCGTCGGAACCATCACCACACTTGTTAGCAAAGACGACGTCATCATTCTCGACAAACTGGTTCACGCGAGCATCGTGGACGCGGCGAAACTTTCCGGCGCAAAGCTTCGCATCTTTGACCACAACGATTTGAACGATTTGGAAGACAAATTGAAGTGGGCGGACAAGTTTTCAAAAGCGGAAAGCGGAAAGCGGAAAGCGGAAATTCTCGTTGTAACTGAAAGTATTTTTTCAATGGATGGTGACGCCGCACCGCTCCGTGAAATAGTTCCGCTCAAAAATAAATACGGCGCGTGGCTGATGGTGGATGAAGCGCACGCCACTGGTATCATTGGCGAAAATGGTTACGGCCTCGCGGATGAACTTGGCGTCAGCAATCAAATTGAAATCCAAATGGGCACGCTCGGCAAGGCGCTCGGTGCAAGCGGCGGTTACATTTGCGGCTCGCGTGCGCTGATTGATTTTCTCGTTAATCGCGCCCGTAGTTTTATTTTTTCCACCGCACCAATCCCCGCAGCAGCGGTGACAGCGACGGCAGCAATTCAAATCATCCAATCTGCTGAAGGTAAAATGCGGCGCGAAAACCTTTTTTCGCTTATTGCGGAATTGAATTCAAAATTAAAAATTAAAAATTCAAAACTACCTGGTGCCATTATCCCGCTCATAATCGGTGATGAAACCAAAGCCGTTGATGCCGCCAACAAATTACGGGAGCAAAATATTTTCGTTCCTGCCATCCGTTTCCCCACCGTCGCGCGCAGCGCGGCGCGGCTGCGAATCACTTTGACCGCCGCGCATTCCGAAGTGGACATTTCCGAACTGGCGGCGGCGCTGGCACAACTTAAAATTATAAATTAAGAATTAAAAACTTCGCGATGAATCCGCTCGCCCAACTTGACCACGCGCACGTCTGGCATCCGTTCACGCAGATGCGCGACTGGCTACGGCGCGAGCCGATTGTCATCGCGTCCGGCAAAGGCGCGGTGCTGCGCGACATTCACGGCAAAGATTATCTCGATGCCAATTCGTCCATCTGGACAAATCTCCACGGCCATCAGCATCCGAAAATAAATTCCGCCATCACGCGGCAGTTGAAGAAAATTTCACACAGTTCTGCGCTCGGTTTTGCAAATGAGCCAGCCAGCTTGCTGGCGGAGACATTGGTCAGCGCAGCCAATTCAAAATTAAAAACTCAAAACCCAAAACTTGGAAAAGTTTTTTATAGTGACGACGGCTCGACCGCGCTCGAAGTGGCACTCAAGCTGGCTTACGAATTCACCCGCCGCACGCGCGGCAAATTGGTGAAGCCACGCTTCCTTTCGCTTGATGGCGCTTATCACGGCGACACGATTGGCGCAGTTTCATTGGGCCATATTGATTTATTTCACAAGGCTTACGGCGGGATGTTGTTTGCCACCAACAAAGTGATGTCGCCGTATTGTTACCGATGCCCATTCAACCGCGCCAAACCGGAACGGAGCGACGCGCGCAAATATCGTAAATGCAATTGGGAATGTGTCGGGTTGGTGGAAAAGAAATTTGCCGCGCAGAAGAAAAAAAATAATTCCTACGCGGCGTTTGTCTTCGAGCCGCTCATGCAAGGCGCGGCGGGCATGATTCCGCAGCCGAGCGGCTGGCTCGGTCAGGTCACCGAAATCGCGCGTAGCCACGGTGCGTTGCTGATTGCTGACGAAGTGATGACGGGATTTGGTCGCACCGGCGTAACGTGTCATGTGGACGACAAAACGATTGTTGATGTCAGCGAAAAGCCAATGGCAGCGAAACTGTTCGCGACCGGTCGCGTCGGCATCGTGCCGGATTTTCTGTGCGTGGCGAAAGGTTTGACCGGCGGCTATCTGCCAATGGCGGCGACATTGACGACACAAAGAGTTTTTGACGCGTTCCTCGGTGAATACGAAGAATTCAAAACCTTTTTCCACGGCCACAGTTTTACCGGGAATCAGCTCGGCGCGGCGGCGGCGCTGGCAAGTTTGGAAATTTTGCAGACGAAACAATCTGTTCTTCAACGCGCCAAATTGCAGAAACAGTTGCATGAGGAATTGCAAACGCTCTGGACGCTGCCGAATGTCGGCGACATCCGGCAGGTTGGTTTGGTCGCGGGAATTGAACTCGTAAAAGACTGGCGGACGCGGGAACCGTTTGCGCTCCGCGAGCGCGCGGGCATTCGCGTGTGCGAGGCGATGGCGAAACGCGGCGTGCTGACGCGACCCGTCGGCAATGTGATTGTGCTGATGCCGCCGTATTGCACTACGCGGGAGCAGTTGCAAAAGATGGTTTCCGCGTTGCGTGAAGCGGTGAAAAAAAGTTTTTGAACTGGCCGCAAAAAATCACATAAGGCGCACAAGAATTAGATCTTTGCGCCTTTTGTGCGTCTTGGCGGCAATAAAAAACGGCGCGCAAATGTTTGCGCGCCGTTTTGGTGCAGTGGAAAATTATTTTTCGCCGAGCAGTTCTTTGAGCTTTGGTTCGGTGGCGTTGGCCCAGATTTTGTAGCCGGTTTCATTGGGATGCAACGCGTCGGGCATGATGCTCTTGGAGATGGAACCATCGGCTTCAATCAACTGCGAACCAAAATCGAGGTAGAAAAGATTTTTACCATCGTCCAGTTTTGCGAGCGCTTGATTGACTTGCAGAAGGTCGCCGCGCTGATCGCTGAAGGTCGCGCTGCGCGGGAAAATGGAAAGCAACAGAATCTTCGTGTCCGGCTGGCGTGTGCGAATCTGGTTCAAAACAGCGACGACACCGGCCAGAATTTCGTCGGGCGTGTTGCGACCTTTGCCAGAATTGTTTGTGCCGATCATAACGACGGCGACTTTGGCTTTGATGCCGTCGAGTTGGCCGTTTTCAAAACGCCAGAGAACGTTTTCGGTGCGGTCGCCGCTGACGCCCATGTTAATGACTTTGCGTTTGCCATAAAAATCCGCCCAGACATTTTTGCCACCTTTGGGCGCGGGATTTTCCCATCCTTGCGTGATAGAATCGCCAATAAATTCAATATCATAATCGCCGGGCGCAGCTTTGGCGCGCGCAAGAACGTCATCGGTGCGCTGGCCTTTGTGTTTAGCCAAGCCGATGGCGTTGTTGACGTGAACAGCAGCAGCAACCGCGTTGGTGCCGGGCACGTTAGTTTGCGCGCTGGCAGTGAATTGAAGGGCAACCGCAAGCGCGGCGACGATGAGGAGGTGTTTTGATTTCATGATTTGAAAATGATTAGGAATATGGACGCGGTCAATCTTAGTTTGGTTTCACGTTTTTGCGATGGGCGGTTTGATGAACAGCGTCAGTGCCGTGCCACCGAGCAAAAATGCGCCAGCGACGATAAAGGAATTTTCAAAACTGCCGTGGCTTGCAACGGTCAACATCTGCTGCAACCGGCTCAAGACGAAGCCGCCGACGCCCCACGCGGTGAAGAGAATGCCGTAGTTCATGCCGAAACTTTTCAGTCCCCAAAAATCTTTGGTGAGCGACGGGAACAACGCGAGATTTGCGCCGTAATTAAAGCCGATAAACGTGGCGAGCAATACGATGAGCGCGGGCGTGGTTCCCTTGTTGGCGGTGATGGGAATGGCGATGAACATTAGCGCGGCCTGAATCAGCAGCACGAGAAACAATGTCCAGCGGCGACCGATTTTGTCGGACAAAATTCCGGAGAGAATTCGTCCGCTGGCGTTGCCGATGGCCATGACGGCGACGGCTATGAAGGCAGATTCGCCCATGCTTTTTTTTGCCATGCCGCTGACACTGCTGATGACCATCAAGCCCGCACCCGCACCGATGAAATAAATCAGCCAGAGCAAATAAAACATCGGGCTGCGGAGCATTTCGCCGGGCGTGGAACTAACGATGGTTGTTTTCGCCGCCGCAGAATTTTGCGGTGCGGCCACGAATCCGACGGGCGGATTTTTCAGCAATTGCGCGAGGCCGCAAACAATTATTGTGAATGCGACGCCAAAGATGAGCATGGATTTTTGCAGACCAAAATGGCCGAGCAAAAATTGCGACGTGGGCGCGAGATAAACTGGCGCGAGACCAAAGCCGGCAACGACAATGCCGGCGATCAGTCCGGTTTTTGAGGGCGGAAACCATTTCAGCGCGGGCGGAGTGGCAGAAGAATAACCGAAGCCGATGCCAACGCCGACGAGCACGCCGAAACCGAGCAGCCACGTTGAATAACTGTTATTCGTGGAAATTAAAACCATGCCTGCGCCGACGAGCAATCCGCCGATGGACGCGGTGACGCGCGGGCCAAATTTATCCTGACAGCGTCCGGCGAGAATCATCGCGAACGCAAATACGAGACAACACAGCGCGTAAGGATCGTTGAGCTGGTCACCTTTCCAGCCGAAATCTTTTTCGATGGCGGCCTTGAACATGCTCCAAGTATAGAGAATGCCGAGTGCAAGGTTGATGCCGAGACCGGAGAACGCGACGCGCCAGCCGTGATTTTTGGAAGAATTATTTGCGGACATGGTTTGCGAGCATGTTTGGTTTTGGAAAGGCCAAACGCTAACAGAGCCGCTTTGCCCGCGCAAACAATTCAGCTCAGCGCGGTGATTTTGACTTCCACTTCCATCTTGCGATCGCGTGTGCCGCGATAATTTCCGCTGATGGGTGGCACATCGCCGTAGTCACGACCGTTGCCGATTTTTACATATTGTTCACCAAGCTGGCAGTTGTGCGTGGGGTCAAGACCACGCCAGCCGTGTCCGGGAATAAAAACTTCCACCCACGCGTGCGTGGCGCTGGCGATTTCCGTGGCGAGATAACCGCTGACGTAACGCGCGGGAATTTTCAGCGCGCGACACAGGCCAATCATGAAGTGCGCGAAGTCCTGACAGACGCCGCGCCGATCGCGCATGACTTCGCTCATGTGCGTGTGAACGTGCGTGGAGGCGGACTCGTATTTCAAAAATCCATTAACAAAACGCATCAGCGCGAGCGCCGCCTGCCACGCGTCATGAATGTCGGCAGTCGCATCGAGCGCGAGTTTCCAAGCGGTCGGCGAGAGTTCAACGAAGCGGCTTTCGAGCAGATAATCAAAACAGCGTTCGATGTTCGGCGCCGCGCGCATTTGCTCGAAGGAACAAAGTTTTTCGTCCGGCAGCGGCGCAGGCGGATGCGTGATGACAACAGAATTCGCCTCAATCAAAAGATGGCTGTGCGGTTCAACGATGTCGAAGTGGTGAATCCAGTTGGAATAAAAATCCTTGGAATGCGTCAGGCGCACCGCCGGAATTACCTTGAGCAAAAATGATTCGACCGTCTGCTCGGGAATCGGCATTGGCTGCAAACGCACGTCATTAAAACTGTCGCGCACCGGCGTGGCGTAGGTGTAGCGCGTGCGATGTATAATTTCCCACTTCATGATTTGGTGAATCCTCTTTTATTCGAGCGGCTCGACGTCCACGGAAACTTTTACTTCGTGCGCGCCGCCACCGGTTAAAATTCCTGCGACCGGACTGACATCGCCGTAGTCGCGACCGTAAGCAACAATGATGTGTTCCTCGGCGGGCTGAACATTGTTGGTCGGATCAAAATCAACCCAGCCGGTGCCCGGACAAAACACTCGAAACCACGCGTGCGACGCATCCGCGCCGACGAGACGCGGCTTACCGGCTGGCGGATGTGTCCGCAAATAACCGCTGACGTAACGCGCGGGCAGACCAAGCGAGCGCAGACACGCGATGCCGAAATGCGCGAAGTCCTGACACACGCCGCGCCGCTTCACCCAGACTTCTTCCAATGGCGTCGCGACATTGGTGGCGCGCGGGTCAAATTTGAAATCCTCAAAAATCCGGCGCGTCAAATCGCGGGCGCCGACGAGCAGTGGCGTGTCTTTGCCAAAACTTTCGCGGGCGTATTCCGCCAATTCCTGCGACGCGCGCACCTGCGGCGAATCAAAAACAAATTGATACGCATCCACCACTTCCGGAGAAACGGGATCGCGAAACATTTCGGCGACGGATTCCCACGGCGCGGCGGATTCGTTTTGCGACGAAATTTTCGGCGCCACCGTCACACGGCTGCTAGTGATAATTTCCAGCTTGGAATGAATTTCCTGAATCGCAAAAAAACAAAGCTGGTTGCCAAAATAATCTGTGCGCGCCTTGCGTAATGCGGGTTCGGGAAAAATCTGGAGCGAAAAGCTTTCGCGCGATTGCGTGTTCGTGACGCGCGGTTCGAGGCGCGCGACGTGATGTGAAACGCTCACCGGCGCGGCGTATTCGTAAAGCGTGCGATGGGTGATGTGGTAGTTCATTGCATTTCCCCGCGTCCCGTGCGCGAAATCGCCGAGTGCGCGAAGTAGCTCGCGGCGATGGCGTTGGACAATTGCGGCAACGCGCGCAAAATTTCGCGGATGGTCGCGGCGAGCGCGGACTCCTGCCAGTTCGCCGATGGACTCGCCAATTCGCGCGCATCGGCGCGTTCGAGACGCGACAGACAGTTTTCCAAAATCATTTTACCGGGACTTGCCGCGTCGCCGCGTTCCTTCGGCAACTTGTCAAAATGTTTCACGAGCTGCTTGATCTGAAACAAAACCGAGCGCGGATTTTTATCGTCGAGCAGCACGAGGTCATACACCGCCGGAATCGTCGGCAACAAATTATAACGCGAGCGAAACGTGATAGAGCTGTCCACGACTTCGAGAATCGCTTCGAGCAGACTAGGGTTTTCCGCATCGGACGAACGCAGTGTCGCATCCAGCAAGGTGCAAAGATACATCGCGCGTTCGAGGCGTAAACCCATGTCGAGAAAACGCCACGCCTGCGCGCGCGTCATGTTTTCACGCGCGAGTCCGTGGAATGCGGCGAGTCCCATGAGTGTTTGATTCAACACGCCGACGGCATCGCCCGCGAGCATCACTTGTTTCGGCGGCGGCGTCGCGAGCCGGTCGTCAATCTGGCTCAATACGCGCCACATATCGTTCGACGTGCGGTCGCGCACGAGCATCGCGAGACGCTGAAGTTGTTCCGCCGTTTGCCGCAAACTGCCCGCGCGTTCCGCATCAAAAATCGCCGCTAGCAGTTCCGCCTCGAACGCTTCGGCATTCGCCCACAGTTCCGGCTTGGTAGAAATGCCGGGCAACTGCCCTTGAATTTCCAAAGTCTGCAACAGCGGCGCGAGCAATGGCCGCGCGCTCCCCGTGCGTTCGGGATTGAAACGTAGCAACGCACTTCGGAGCAATCGTGACGTGGCATCCGCGCGTTCGGAATAACGGCCAAGCCAGAAAAAATTGTCCGCGAGGCGCGACGGCAGATTATTTCCGGTGCGGCGCAACTCGATATTTTGATTCCCGCCATGCAACAGCGTCAATTCTTCCACCGGCGTCGCGGAAGGAATCCAAGTGTCTTTGCTGCTGCTGCCGCCGCGTTGCATGGAAATAAATTTTCCGTCGCTGTCCGGTGAAACGCGCGCAAGGCCGCCGGGCATCACGCAATAACCGCCTTTGCCATCGGCCACCAAAAAAACGCGGAGACTGACGGGCTGCGCGGTGAGCGAATCTTTTTGCCAAGCTGGCGCGGTGGAAAGTTCGACGCGTTCCTGCGCGACAAATAAATCAGGGTCAAATTCAATGCGCCGTTTTAATTCTTCGCGCTCCGCTTCGGCAATTTTTATTTGCGTGCGGAACGCGGGTTTCACCACCAGCTTGTCGAGATTTTTGAGAACATGTTCGCGCGCGGCTTTTTGGCCGCACCACCACGTTGCGACGGACGGAAGCTTCAATGGTTCACCGAGCAGATGTTTGCACAGGCCGGGCAGAAACGACATGAACGCCGGACTTTGCACAAGGCCGCTGCCGAGCGCATTTGCCATAACCACCGTGCCTGCGCGCACAGCTTCGACCAGACCGGGCACGCCAAGAATGGAATTATTTATCAGTTCGAGCGGGTCGCAAAAATCATCGTCCACGCGACGCAAAACCACATCCACGCGTTCGAGGCCGCTCAAGGTTTTCAGGAAAACGTGATTGTCGCGCACGGTCAAATCCTGTCCCTCGACGAGCATATAACCGAGATAACGCGCAAGGTAGGCTTGCTCGAAATACGTTTCGTTGTGCGGGCCGGGCGTGAGCATGACGACGCGCGCCTTGTCGGCTGAACGCGGTGCGAGTTGTGCGAGTGAATTTTGCTCGGCGAGGAAAAATCCGGCGACGCGGTGAACGTGATTGTCGCGAAAGGCTTCCGGCAAAATGCGCGAAGTGACAAGACGATTGGCCAGCGCGTAACCCGCGCCCGTCGGAATTTGTGTGCGGTCGGAGACGACAAACCAGCGACCGTCCGGCGAGCGTGACAAATCGGCGGCGTAAAAATGTAAAAATGTATCGCCGGGAATTTTTATGCCGTGGCACGGACGCAAAAAATCCGGCTGGCCGAAAACCAGCGCGGGCGAAAGCCAGCGCGAACGGATCAAATCTTGCGCGCCGTAACAATCGGCGAGAATTTTATTCAACAGCGTCGCGCGCTGGATCAATCCGGTTTCAAGTTTCTGCCACTCTTCGGGTGCGATGACAAACGGAATTGGGTCGAGCTGCCACGGACGTTCCATGCCGCGCGGGTCGCCATAGACGTTGTAAGTGATGCCGTGTTCGTGGACGAATCGCTGACACGCATCCGCGCGCCGAGATAATTCCGCCGCGCCGAATTCTTCCAGTTCGCCGAGCAACTTCGCGTAGTGCGGAAAAATTTCGCCGTCCTTCGCGAGCAATTCATCAAACGCACCTGCACTGCGTTTGTAGCCGGACAACAGATTTTCCGGCGTCGCTTTTTTGGCGAAGCTGGTGTCGTCCGTCGCAGATTGAGATTGCGATTGAATCATCGGTGTTTGGTCGCGGTCGCGGTTTTTATTTTCCGCGTCAGACATTGCGCAAATCTAAAGTGAAAGGAAAGTCGCTGTTCACAGTTTCCGGCGGCGGCGTGAACTTGCCTTGCTGATGTCCGTGCCGGAAAAATCTGGCGAGACGGCGCGACTCGGCTTCGTAGCTGTTCACCGGGAAGGTGTCGTAACTGCGGCCGCCGGGATGCGCGACGTTGTAAGTGCAGCCGCCGAGCGAACGCTGGTTCCAAGTATCGTAAATGTCGAAGCGCAAGGGTGCGTGCGATTTGATCGTCGGTTGCAGACAGATCGGCGGCTGCCACGCACGATAGCGCACACCTGCGACGCCTTCGCCATTCGTGCCGGTCGGGTGCAACGGCACGCGATGGCCGTTGCAGGTGATGGCGAAGCGGTCGCCCGCGAGGCCGCTCGCCTTGATTTGCAAACGCTCGACGGAACTATCAACGTAGCGCACCGTGCCGCCGCCGCCCGGTTCTTCGCCGAGGACGTGCCACGGTTCGAGCGCGGTGCGGAGTTCAATCTTCATGTCGCGCTGCTCCAGATCGCCAATGCGTGGGAAGCGGAATTCAAAATGCGGCGCGAACCATTCGGATTGGAACGGATAGCCAGCTTCGTTCAAGTCGCCGATGACTTCGCGAAAATCCGTTTCGCAAAAGTGCGGCAGCATCCAGCGGTCGTGGATGTCCGTGCCCCAGCGCACGAGATTGTTTTTGTAAGGCTCCTTCCAGAATTTCGAGACAAGGCCGCGCAGCAGCAGATGTTGCGCGAGACTCATGCGCGCGTCCGGCGGCATTTCAAATGCGCGCATCTCGACGAGGCCGAGACGACCGGTGCTGCTTTCGGGTGCAAACAATTTATCAATCGAAAATTCGGCGCGATGTGTGTTGCCGCTCGAATCAATCAGCAAATTGCGGAACAGGCGATCCACCATCCACGGTGGCGTGTGACCGTGCGCGCTGATTTGCTTGTCCATTTCCTTGAACGCGACGTCGAGTTCGTAAAGCGAATCGTTGCGGGCCTCGTCAATGCGCGGTGCTTGGGAAGTTGGCCCAATAAATAATCCGCTAAAAATCCAGCTCAACGACGGATGATTCTGCCAATACGACAGCAGCGAGCGCAGCAGATCGGGCCGGCGCAGCACCGGGGAGTCGGTCGGTGTTTCGCCACCGATGATGATGTGGTTGCCGCCGCCCGTGCCGGTGTGGCGTCCGTCCACCATGAATTTTTCCGTGCCGAGTTTTATTTGCCGCGCCTCTTCGTAAACCGTCGTGGTGCGCTCAACGAGTTCGTCCCACGTTTTACTCGGGTGCATGTTGACCTCGATCACGCCGGGGTCGGGCGTCACGGCAAGTTTATTCAGGCGCGGGTCTTTCGGCGGTGTTTCACCTTCGATGACCACGGGCAAACCGGTTTCGGCAGCGGTTGTTTCAATGCCCGCGATGAGGTCGAGATAATCTTCCGTCTTCTCGACCGGCGGCATGAAAACGTGCAGCCGTCCATCGCGCGGCTGGACGCAAAGCGCGGTGCGAATAATCCACGGCGCACTTTCGCCCGGCGCGGGTTGGCGATTCGGATCTTCGTCCGGCTTGGGCGGATCAAGTTTTTGCGCGCGTTGACCCGGCCCGTGACCGGCCGCCGTCGGCGCATCGCGACGACCAACGACTCGTTGGCGATACGGAAATTCTTTCGGCAGCGGCGGCAAATCAGGTTCCGACGGGTCTTGCGGGCGCAGCCATGGAAAATCTTTTTCCGCCACCCACGGCACGGAATCGAGCGGTAGCCGCAGCCCCATCGCGGAGTCGCCGGGAATCAGCCAGAGCGTGTCGTCATCGCGCAAAAACCAATTGCCGGACGTCCAGCCGTGCTGCTGACCAAACGACGCGCGCTTGATTGGCAGCGTGTAGCCGACGACCGAACCGAGTCCCTGCTGAAAAATCCGCGCGATGCGTTCACGCTCCTGCTTGTCCTTGAGATTGGATTTTTCCGGCGTGACGTTGGACGGAAAACGGCGTTCTTTCCAGGTGTAATAAAACGCGTCTTCGTAAGCGGGAATCAGATGCTTCGGATCCGCGCCCAACGTTTTGGCGAGGCGCGTCGCGAGTTCTTTTGCTTCCTTCGCGCCGTGACCGTAATCCTTCGCTTCGTCGGCAATGAGCGAGTCATCTTTCCAGACCGGCACGCCGTCCTTGCGCCAATACGCGGCGAGCGCGTAACGCGGCAGCGGTTCGCCCGGATACCATTTCCCTTGGCCGTAATGCAGCAGCGCACCGGGCGCAAATTTCCCACGCAACCGCTTGATGAGTTCGCCGGACAAAATTCTTTTCTTGTGCGACATCGCGGTGAAATTCCACTCCGCGCCGTCGGGATCTTCCGTCGAAACAAACGTCGGCTCACCGCCCATCGTGAGGCGCACGTCGCCTTTTTTCAAATCCACGTCAATCGCGTGGCCAAGTTTTTCGATGTCCGCCCATTGCTCTTCCGTGTAAGGCTTGGTGACGCGCGGCGATTCGTAAACGCGCTTCACCGTCATGTCGAACTCGAACTCGGTTTCGCACTCATCCACGCCGCCGGAAATCGGCGCGGCGCTCGAAGGATCGGGCGTGCAGGCGAGCGGAATGTGGCCTTCGCCCGCAAGCAAACCGGAAGTGGGGTCGAGCCCAATCCAACCGGCACCGGGCAGATAAACTTCCGTCCACGCGTGCAAATCGGTGAAATCTTTTTCCGCGCCGCTCGGACCATCGAGTGCTTTTACGTCGGCTTTAAGCTGAATCAAATAGCCGCTGACGAAACGCGCCGCGAGGCCGAAGTGACGCATGAGTTGCACAAGCAACCACGCGGAATCGCGGCACGAACCGCTCATTTTCGTGAGCGTTTCTTCCGGCGTTTGGACACCGGGTTCCATGCGGATGGTGTATTTGATGTCCTTCCACAACCGCTGGTTGATGGCGACGATGAAATCGTTCGTCACCATCTTTTCGCTGTCCGGCATTTCCAACCGTTCCTGCTTGGTGCGGCGTTTGACCTCACCAATTAAATCGCGACGCAACTCCGTGAGATATTTTGAAAAGTTATTTGTCAGCCAACATTTGCGTTGGAACGGCGCGAGTTCGGTGTTCAGCGCCGGATCGTAAGCAAACGGAAATTTCTGCGCTTCCGGTTCAAGAAAAAAATCAAACGGATTCAGCACCGCCATCTCGGCGACCAAATCCACTTCGACGCAAAATTCGCGCGTCGGTTGTTCAAAGACGAGGCGCGCGGCATAGTTCGACTGCGGGTCTTGCTGCCAGTTGATGAAATGTTTTTCCGGTTTGATCTTGAGCGAGTAGCTCAAAATCCGCGTGCGCGAATGTGGCGCAGGCCGGAGCCGCACAACCTGCGGGCCGAGGTTGACGAGCCGGTCGTATTTGTAATGCGTCTTGTGGTGAAGCGCGACGTGAATGGACATGATGATTTACGATTGCCGATTGCCGATTGCCGATTGGAACTGCTGCTGCTGTTCTTCCTGCTGCACCATGTGAACTTCGTCGGGATTTTCAAACGGCTGGAAAATATAGGCGCGGAACAGTTCGCCGCCGACGTTGTTCAATTTTGCCTGCGCCTCATCAAGGTAACGATGCAGGCCGATGTCGAAAATTTCTTCGATGGTGCTGAATTGCAATTCCGCCAGAAAACGTCCCGTAAGTTTTTCCGCGTCGTTGGTGAAGCGCCCAGTGGAAACGCCGGAAATATTGCGCAACGCGAGATTCAATTCATTCACGCAATAACGGACGGAACGCGGAAACACGTCGCTCAACAATAAAAATTCCGCCACGCTGCTCGGATGCACGTCGCCGCCGTGGATGGTTTTGTAAGCGTCCCACGCGCTGCACGAGCGCAAAACCGCCGACCATTCCAGCGCCTCATCGGGACTGATTCGCTCCGGAACGCCGCGTTCCGGCAGACTTTGGTAGCGCACATCGAGAATGCGCGTGGTCTTGTCCGCGCGTTCGAGCAATTGGCCGACGCGCACAAACCACCAGCCTTCATTGCGAATGAGCGTGGCCTCAATGATGCCGATGATATGGAGCGAACTGGATTTTATTTCCTGAAAAAATTCGCCCGCGCTGCGCCGCCAGACTTCGCGCGCGTAAGGCGAGCGGACAAATAAATAAAGGCGATTCAATTCTTCCCACAATTCCAAAGTAATTTGGTCGCGCACCATGCGGGCGTTCTCGCGCGCCTGACAAATGGATTGCAGCAGCGAGTTTGGATTATCCATGTCGAACACGAGAAATTCCGTGACCGCTTTGCCGGTGGCATGCGTGTGATTTTTGAAAAACGCTTCTTCATCGCCGGTCGCCTGCACGATGGGCAGCCAATAGGCGGTGAGACGTTTTTCGTCGAGGTTGCGGATGTCCAGCAGAAGTTGCAGATTCACGTCCACGATGCGCGCGATATTTTCCGAGCGCTCGATGTAACGGGCCATCCAGTAGAGAGAGAGTTGGCGACGCGGGATAACATTTTATTTAACGGTTAAATTCTGAATCTGATTATTCATCTCCGTAAAGCACCCAAGTGTCTTTGCTGCCGCCACCTTGCGACGAGTTGACCACGAGCGAACCCTTACGCAGCGCAACGCGCGTGAGGCCGCCGGGAATAATCGTGGTGCGTTCACCGCTCAAAACAAACGGACGCAAATCCACATGGCGACCTTCAAAACTGCCGTCGCAGTTCGTCGGATGCTGCGAAAGATTAATCATCGGCTGCGCGATATAGTTGCGCGGTTCGGCGATGATGAGTTCGCGGAACTTTTCAATTTCCGCCTTCGTTGCCTTCGGTCCCATCAACATTCCGTAGCCGCCCGATTCGTTCGCGGCTTTGACAACTAGCTTATCCAGATTTTCCAAAATATATTTCTTGTCGGATTCCTCGCTCGCGAGATACGTCTCCACGTTGTTCAAAATCGGTTCTTGATCGAGGTAGTATTTGATCATGCGCGGCACGAAATAATAAACCACCTTGTCGTCCGCGATGCCGGTGCCGATGGAATTCGCCAGCGAAACATTGCCCGCGCGATAGGCGTTGATAAGTCCCGGCACGCCGAGCATCGAATCTTTGCGGAACACCGTCGGGTCAATAAAATCATCATCAATGCGGCGATAAATGACGTGAACCGGCTGCGGACCTTTCGTCGTCCGCATGAACACGCGCGAATCTTTCACAAACAAATCGCGGCCTTCGACAATCTCAATGCCCATTTGCCGCGCGAGATAAGTGTGTTCAAAATACGCGCTGTTGTAAGCGCCCGGCGTCAGCAAAACCACCGTCGGATCGGCAACACCAGCGGGCGCGATGTAGCGCAGCGACTTCAAAAGTTCCTGCGAATAATTTTCCACCGGCCGCACGCCGATGCCCTCGAACATTCCGGGAAACGCACGCTTCATCGCGCGGCGATTTTCCAAAACGTAGCTCACGCCCGACGGACAACGGCCATTGTCTTCCAGCACGAGATAATTTCCATCCTTGTCGCGGATCAAATCTGTGCCGCAAATGTGGATGTAAATATCCTTCGGCACATTGAAGCCCACAAATTCGCGCCGAAAATGTTTCGCCGACAAAATATAAAATTCCGGGATGATGCCGTCCTTCAAAATTTTCTGCTCGTGATAAATGTCGTGCAGAAAAAGATTCAGCGCCGTGATGCGCTGCGTCAGGCCGCGTTCGAGATGCTCCCATTCCTTCGCCGGAATAATGCGCGGCAGCAAATCGAACGGAAAAATTTTCTCCGCGCCCGCCGCGTCGCCATAGACATTGAACGTGACGCCCTGACGGAGAAACGCATTATCAATCGCCTCGCGCTTGGATTGAAATTCCGGCTCGGTCAGCTCGCCGAACAGCTTGTGAAATTTTTTGTAGTGCGGGCGCACACCATTCTGCGCATCCGCCATTTCGTCGAAACCATTATTGACTTGGTATTGCTTCAGCATATTCCGTCAGTTGTTTTTTTGACCGCATGAACATTTACCGCCAGCCGCACCGCACCGAAAAATTCCTCCGCCATCTGTATAAAACGCGCCAAAGCAGTTATCAACCTGATTTTTCAAGGCGATCTGCCATTTCGCCCATCTGAAATGATTTTGCCGGCCAACGATGGGTTTGGTCATTCAAGGTTCCTTTAGCAACCGCCTTGCCGAGCGACCGACTTCTTGTGAACTTTTTCACAAACAATTACCGGCACGATCAAGCATTTAATCATTTTGATAAAAAAACGGCGAACTGTTGCCAGTTCGCCGTTTTGAATTTCTTTGGAAAATTAAATTCCCTTGGCCGTGATGTATTTCACGAGGTCAACCACGCGGTTGCTGTAACCCCATTCGTTGTCATACCAGCTCACGATCTTGAAGAAGCGTTTCTCGCCCTTCAAATTGTTCTGCAACGTCGCGAGGCTGTCGTAGATGGAACTGCGGTCGTCGTGGATGAAGTCGGTGGAAACCAATTCTTCATCGGTTACGCCGAGGATGCCTTTGAGATAAGTCTTCGAGGCGTTTTTCAACGCGGCATCAATCTCTTCGATGCTCGTGTCTTTCACGGTGCGGATAGTCAGGTCAACGACCGAGACGTCCGCTGTCGGAATGCGGAATGCCATGCCGGTAAGTTTACCCTTGGTCGCCGGCAACACTTCGCCGACAGCTTTCGCCGCGCCGGTGGTGCTGGGAATGATGTTGATGCTCGCCGCCCGTCCGCCGCGCCAATCTTTTTTGGACGGACCGTCCACAGTTTTTTGCGTAGCCGTCATCGCGTGAATCGTGGTCATCAAGCCAGTCTCGATACCGAAGCCGTCCTTGAGCAAAACGTGAACGAGCGGCGCGAGGCAGTTCGTGGTGCAGCTCGCGTTGGAAACGATGTTGTGCTTGGCCGCATCGTATTCGCCTTCGTTGACGCCCATGACAATGGTTTTAACTTCACCTTTGCCGGGCGCGGAAATAATAACTTTCTTCGCGCCAGCAGTGAGATGGGCTTTCGCCTTTTCGCTGTCGGTGAAGAGGCCGGTGGATTCGATGACGATGTCCACGCCGAGCGCTTTCCACGGCAACGTGGCGAGGTCTTTCACCGCGCCGACACATTTAATCTTGTAACCGTTGACGACGAGGATGTCGTCTTCTTCGAGCGTCGGGCTGCTCTTTTCGGTGGACACAGCGTGTTTGAATTTGCCGTGGATCGAATCATATTTCATCTGGTAGGCGAAATAGGCCGCGTCGGGCGACATATCCACGACGGCGACGACGTCAATCGTCTTGCCGAGCAAACCTTGATCGCACAGTGCTTGAAATACCATCCGGCCGATACGACCGAATCCGTTGATTGCTACTTTTACTGCCATAATTATTTAATGTTATTTTTTGTTGGTGGAGTAATTTTCCTTAAACCGATAGATGATTTTATCTGGGAACGCGCGACCGTCAATGAATAATTCCTTAACAGTCTTGCTAAAACCTCACCAACGGTTGCGGACGCAGATAAAATTATTGATTCTCCGCCGCGAGAAAACGTTCTGCATCAATCGCCGCCGCGCAACCTGCGCCCGCCGCCGTGATCGCCTGACGATAAACATGGTCGGCACAATCGCCCGCGACGAAAACGCCGGGAACATTCGTCATCGTGCCTTTGTGCGGGACGATAAAGCCGTTCGCATCGGTCGTAATCTGCCCTTTGAAAATGGCCGTGTTCGGCACATGACCAATCGCGATAAATACGCCCGCGCAGTCCAAAATACTTTCCACACCCGTCTTGAGATTTTTCAATTTCACGCCGGTCACTTTGTCCTGCTTTACATCGAGCACTTCCGTGACGGCGGTGTCCCAGATAGGTGTAATTTTTTTATGCGCCAGCGTCCGCTCAATCATGATTTTGGAAGCGCGCAACGAATCGCGGCGATGGATTAAATACACAGTGGATGCGAAGCGCGTCAGATACATCGCTTCTTCGCAAGCAGAATCGCCACCGCCAACCACCACCACCGGCTGATTGCGGAACATCGGCAACGCGCCATCGCACGTCGCGCAATACGTCGTGCCTTTGTTTTCCAATTCGTGTTCACCGGGAATGCCAAGATGTTTGTGTCCCGCGCCCGTGGCAATGATGACGGTTTCGGCTTCAACTTTTTCACCATCCACTGTTAGCACAAACGGACGTTTGGAAAAATCCACCGCCTCAACCACGACGCCAAAACTCGTCTTCGCGCCAAAACGCTCCGCCTGCTTCTGCATCCGCGTCATGAGTTCGTAACCGTCCACGCCTTCGGGAAAGCCGGGGAAATTTTCCACAATGCTCGTGGTCGTGAGCAAACCGCCGGGCTGTTTGCCCGTCAGCACAAGCGGCGCAAGCTGCGCGCGCGCGGTGTAGAGTGCCGCTGTCCAACCGGCCGGGCCGGAACCGATAATAACGACTTTTTCCATAGGCCGCGAAAGGTAGTCGGAGAACGGCGCGCTGACAAGACGGTTGAAAATTAAATTATTTTTATCCGCCGGTAAATTGGCCGCGAAAAAGCACAGAAGGCACAAAAGTGAAAAATCTTTTTGCGAATTCTGTGCTTTTTTGCGGCCATGAAATTAAAATTGCGGCGCTCTGCCGAGTCGCCGCTACGCTTTACATTTGCAGTCCGGCGGCTTTGAAGTTTTACTGGCGGCGATGAAATCATGGTTTTTCCTTTTGCTGGCGGGGCTGCTGACATTTTCCAGCCGCGCACAAGAAACCGCCGTGACGAACTTGTGGATCTTCACGCTGAACGACGCCGGCACGGATTCATCCCCTGCCCTCGCGACGGACGGAACAATCTATCAAGGCACTTTTCACGGCTGGCTGCTCGCGCTCACAGCGGATGGCAAGTTGAAATGGAAATTCAAAACTGGAAGCGAAATCAAATCCTCTCCGGCAGTCGCGGCGGATGGCACAATTTATTTTGGTTCCCGTGATCGAAACTTTTACGCGCTCACACCAGCCGGAAAATTAAAATGGAAATTTGCCACCGGCGCGTGGGTGGATTCGTCTCCCGCCATCGCGTTGGACGGCACAATTTATTTTGGTTCGTGGGACACAAATTTTTACGCTCTGACGCCGGACGGAAAATTAAAATGGCAGTTTGCCACCGGCGGCATCGTGGATTCCTCGCCCGCCATCGGCGCGGACGGAATCATTTATTTTGGTTCGCACGACAAAAATTTCTACGCCCTTACGCCGGACGGAAAGTTAAAATGGAAATTTGCCACCGGCGCAGAAATTATTGCTTCGCCAGCCATCGCGGCGGACGGCACGATTTACATCAGTTCCACCGATGGAAATTGTTACGCGCTGAATCCCGACGGCTCGGAACGCTGGCGCTTGCACACCGGCGGTTACACCAGTTCGTCGCCGGTTTTAGACGAGCAAGGCAACCTCTATTTCGCCGCCGCAACGGAACAGTTTTCACTAACCCCGAACGGTCAGGTGCGCTGGCATTATAGTAATGCCAATCCGATTTTCACCTCGCCAGCCGCCTTGGCCAACAACCAAATCTTTGTGGCTACCCGCTGGTCGCGCTCCGGAATGTTGACCACTGATGCAAATACCGTTTGGGATTTGCCGTCGGGCTATGGTTTCAGTTCCTCGGCAGCCGTCAGTCCGACGGGCGTTTTTTATTTCACGGACGAACACCGCCTCTTTGCTTTCCAATCATTGAAGAACGCTGCGCCGCCGGCAAAAAGTTCCTGGCCGCTGTGGCGCGCAAACGCGCAGCATACGGGTCGTGTGCAGAAATAAAACAATTAGCCAAGCCGCTCGCGTCCGCCGTAGCCAGTTTCAAGGTCGTGCCAAAACTCAACCTTGTCCTCGTCCGATTCCCAGCAGAGAAAAACTTCCTTGCCACCGATGAGTGCCGGAAAATCAATCAGTCCGCGCGACAAATCTTTGATGAAAATTTCGCGGCGCTGAAACTCTGCCAGAATCTGCTGCATTCCCGCCAGCGCGCGAATCCAATTGTTTACCGTCTCGCCACCAATGTCCTGACCTTCGAGATTGAGGCCGCCGAGACGCTTTTCAAAACGCTCCGCTTCTTCGCGCAGACGGTTGAGTTCCGCCAGCCAAGCGCGCAACTGCGGCAATAAACTTTCCGCCTCGTCGCGCGTGTAATGTTTTTGAAAGCGATGTTTCATGGTAAAAAAAAGACCGTTCGCAATGGCTGCTAGGCAACCGCCGCGAACGGCTGTGAAATCACATGGCGTGACAGAATTACTTCTGCCAGGTGCGCTTCTTGTGACGATTCAAGCGCAGCTTCTTGCGCCGTTTGTGTTTGTTGATTTTTGCCTTACGGCGTTTTTTCAGTGATCCCATAAATGGATTCAGATTGTGTAACAAATCAGCGCGCAAAACGCCAATCAATTTTTATCGTTTTAATAAACAACTTTGTTCAACGGATACTCGATGATGCCTTCCGCGCCGGCAGCTTTGAGTTGCGGAATCAGTTCGCGCACGATTTTTTCATCAATAATCGTCTCCACCGCGACCCAGCCTTTGAGACTCAAATTAGCAATCGTCGGATTCCGCAGCGCGGGCAAATCCGCCAGCAACTTCGCTAGATTTTTTTCCGCGATGTTCATCTTCAAACCAACCAACGCCTCGGCATCCAACGCGCCCTTGAGCAGCAACGCCATCGTCTCAATCTTCCGGCGCTTCCACGGATTTTTCCACGCGTCCAGATTGGCAATCAAGCGAGGCGTGGAAACCAGTAGTTCATCCACGATGCGAAGTTTGTTCGCGCGAAGTGAAGAGCCGGTTTCAGTGACATCCACAATGGCGTCCACAAGTTCATGCGCTTTCGTTTCCGTCGCGCCCCAAGAGAATTCCACCTCCGCCTTCACGCCATTTTTCTTGAGATACTTTTTGGTCAGGTTGACCACTTCGGTAGCGATGAGTTTGCCCTGTAAATCTTTGACGGACTTCACGGAAGAATTTTCCGGAACGCACAACACCCAGCGCGCGGGACGACGGGAAACTTTGCTGAATAAAA
>CAILDU010000030.1 GCA_903833055.1 uncultured Verrucomicrobia subdivision 3 bacterium
ATTTTGAAAGACGCGCCGAAGGAACGGCAGACGGTGTTCTTTTCCGCCACGATGCCGCGCCCGATTCGCGACCTCATCGAGAAATATTCGCGCGAGCCGGAGAATGTAAAAATCGAGCAGAAGGCGATGACCGTGCCGACGGTGGATCAGGTTTATTACGAAGTGGACCGCCGCTACAAAATGGATTTGCTCACGCGGCTGATTGACATTTACGACCTCAAGCTCGGCATTGTTTTCTGCAACACCAAGCGCATGGTGGACGATCTCGTGGATCATCTCGAAGCCGCCGGTTATCAGGCCGACCGTTTGCACGGCGACATGACGCAGGCGCAACGCGACCGTGTGATGAACAAGTTCCGCAAGTCCGGCCTCGAATTTCTTGTGGCGACGGACATCGCCGCGCGCGGCATCGACGTGGACGATGTGCAGGTCGTGTTCAACTACGATTTGCCGTATGACCCGGAAGATTACGTTCACCGCATCGGCCGCACGGGTCGCGCCGGTCGCAGTGGCCGCGCGATTTCGCTCGTGCCATTCCGCGAGCTGTTTCAGATCCGCAACATCGAGCGCTTCACGAACATGCGGATTCAGCGCGGCAAGATTCCCACGGAAAATGAAGTGGCCGAGGCGCGCGAAAATGTTTTCACCGACAAATTGAAGGCACTGCTCACGAGCGGTGAATTCACCAAGCATGACCGTTTGATTGAAGGTCTCATCGAGGAAAATTTCAGTTCGTCCGACATCACTTCGGCCTTGATTCATCTGCTACAAAGCGGCGAAGCGGCCAAGCCCGCGCCGAAGCCCGACGAATACGAACGTCCACAACGCGACGAGCGTCCGAGCCGTGGCGACGATCGTGGCGAGCGTGGAAATTTCCGCGACCGCGATGACCGCCGTCCGCAATCCGACAATCGCCGCGACGAACGTCCGCGCCAGTTTGAAGCGCGCGCGCCGCGTGAAGGCGTGAAGTTTATTGATCCGAAAAAATCCAAAGTGACGCCGTGGAAAGCCACCGCCGCGTCAGTTCCTAAAACGATTATTCCGCCGCCGACAAAAATTGTTGCCGCACCTGCGGAAATCAAACCGCTGGTTGAAGTGAAAACTGAAGAGGTAAAAACTTTTTCCGACGAAGAAATTTTGGCCTCGGTGAAAAATCCCGAACTGAAACCGGCCTCAAAATTATTCATCAAACCAAAAGCCGCGCCCGCCGCTGCGGCGCAGCCGAAAGAAAGTCGTGGCACGCCCGCCGGTCAAACGCGTTTGTGGATGAGCCTCGGTGCGGAGCAAGGCGTCGCGCCGATTGATTTCGTGAACTCGGTCGCGGGCGAAACCGGACTGCCCGGCAAGGTCGTCGGCAAGGTGGACGTGCGCGAGCGCCACGCGTTTGTGGACGTGTCGAGCGAACACGCGAACAGCATCATCGCCAAGCTGAACCGCTCGGAAATCAAAGGCCAAAAAGTTAAAGTGAAGTTGGCATAATGAGTGACGAAGCGCCAATCGAGCCGGTGGAAGAAGTCGTTTCCGAAAAAAATGTCGAGCGGCTGTTTCCGTTCGTGGTTAAGACACGCGGGCTGCTCGTTGGCCGCGACACGTTGCGCGCGAACAAGAGTAAGCTGCATTTTGTCCTCATCACCACGGACATCGCGGAGAGCAGCCGCGAAGAAGTGTTGAAGGATTTTTCCTTCTATCCGGTCGTGCAACATTTCACCGGCGCGGACTTTGAAAAATTCTTTGCGGTCAAAGGCGCGAAGGCGATTGGCTTCACCAAGTCCGGTCTCGCGCAATCCATCTACGCGGAATTAAAAGCGTTTCGCCTCAACAAACCGCCGAATGTTCCAACGCCGCCCAAGCCCAAGGTGGTGAAAGCTCCCGCCGCTCCAATTACTCCCTCAGAAAATCCGTGAACATCGGTTCCGGCGGCGTGGAAAAATCCCAGTCACGTTCGCGCCAGTGAAATTGCAATCGCCCCGCGTGCAAAGCGTGCGACGATAAGATGAGTCGCTGGTGCTGTTCTTCTGTCAGTCGTCCTTCGACCAGCGCGAGATACAAATCTGAATCGCCGCCGTAAATTTTATCGCCAACGATGGGATGGCCAATGTGCTGGAGATGAATGCGGATTTGATGTTTGCGTCCGGTGCGCGGCAGCAGTCGGAGCAAGGTGAACTTGACGGACTTGCGCTCGAATCTTTTCTCCACAAAAAATTCCGTCTGCGCCGCTGCACCATCAGGACGCACGCAATCTTTAATGGCAACAATACTCGTTTCGTCTTTGCCGAGCGGCGCGTCAATCATCCCCTGCTCCGCCGCGACATGGCCGTGGACAATGGCGACATATTCCTTTTGGATGGTGCGCGTCTCCCAGATTTTTCCCAACTCGCGCGCGGCCAAAACTGTTTTAGCAATGACAACGAGACCGGAAGTTTCGCGGTCGAGGCGGTTGACTAAATGCGGCTCGGAGGCAGCTTTCAAATAAATCCGCGCGCGGCTGATAAGACTGGAGTATTCATCACCTTTCGTCGGATGACAAACAAGGTCGGCGGGTTTGTGAACGACGAGTAAATCAGCGTCCTCGTGGATGATGTTGAAAAGTTTTTCCACTGAATAATTGTAGGAGACGAGGTGACGAGTCTCAAATTTGTTATCAGTTAGAGACTCGTTACCTCGTCTCCTACAAAATTAGATGCCGCCGAAGCGACGGTTGCGCTTGGCGTATTCTTCCAAGGCGGCGAAGAATTGCGGCTTCTTGAAATCCGGCCAGAACGTCGGCGTGATGACCAGTTCGGCGTAGGAAATCTGCCACAAAAGAAAATTGCTCACGCGCATTTCGCCACTCGTGCGGATGAGCAAATCGGGATCGGGAACATTGCGCGTCCAGAGATGATCGGAAATAACTTTTTCCGTGATGTCACCAGCTTCAAGTTTTCCCGCTTTTACTTTCTCCGCGATTTGCCGCACACAATCCACAATCTCAATGCGGCTGCCGTAGCTCAACGCCATGATGAGCGTCAGGCCGTTGTTCTTGGAAAGCGTGGCGATTGATTTGGCGAGCTGCTCCTGCACGTTGTCCGGCAGGCGATGAATCTGGCCGATGACTTCGAGCCGGACATTGTTTTTGTTCAGGTCCTTCGTCTCGGTCTTGAGATAGTGGACAAGATATTTCATCAGCGCGTCCACCTCGTCTTTCGGCCGGTTCCAGTTCTCCGCCGAAAATGCGTAGAGCGTGAGATACTTGATGCCGAGTTCGCCCGCCGTGCGGATGATTTCGCGCGCTGAATCAGCACCGCGCCGATGGCCTTCGATGCGCGGGAGATGGCGCGACTTGGCCCAACGGCCGTTACCGTCCATGATGACGGCGACGTGGCGCGGGAGATTCGCAGCGGCTTCAGTGCTCAATTGTGAAATTGCGGGACTCATTAACTCGCCCGCAGACTACGCGAAATCCGTGGATTCAAAAATGAAAAACTGCGGATAGTAATAATTGTTACCCGCTGGATTAACTATCAAAAGTCAGGCGTTTAGCAGCAGTTGCCGACGATTGCTGAAGATTAGGTGATCAAATTCGGACTTGGCACTGAAGGGCAACTCTTCAGCCTTGACCAGTCGCGCCACGGTTTTGCGGTAAAGTTCCCGATGCAGCGATGGCAATGTAACCAAAGAAAAATCAACCGACATTCCCCTTCTGGCGGCAAACACAAATCGACAGAAATCCAGAATGGAAACGGCGTCCGCAGATGGAACCGAATGTTGCACGGCGAGAATTTTTTCCAAAATGTGGATCTCCCATTCCAACGCCGCGATGATGGCGCGAGGTGAAATAGTTTCGACCATTTCGGCAAAGGCTTCAATTTGGTTTGGTCTCATAAATTTAATTCCTGATGTAATTAAAAGCGGACGTTTGGCAAAACTTGCCGGTCGTCGGGCAAATTTATTCGCGCCGTCCGACAAGATTCGCGAAGCAATCTTTTTTGCGTTTCGATTTCCGCCTCCATTTGATCGCGCTTTTTAATTTCCATTTCGAGCGCCTCGATAATGCGGGTTAAATAAAGCGTCTTCTTTTTGACTTCGGCTTCCAGTCCGGCGCGCAGCCGCATTTCTTCCCGTTCAAAATGAAGACGTTCCTTGAAAAGCGTTTCGATATGCACCATCCCAGTCAGCAGCAAAAGTGAGATGAGCGAATAAATAACTTCCAAGGTGATGGCAGGCGGTTCGGACAAACGCATTTCTGACTCCGCTCGAAATAGGTGGAGTAACGCGAGCAGCGAAAAAGCACAGCACAAAGACCATCCCACGCGCACCGGTCCAAAGACGCGATTCAATCGCAGCGCATAACCGGCAACCACAAATTGTAGTCCGCCCGCCAACCAGTTCATTAAATCGTGTATGTTCATTTTGTTTCCCTTCGCGACCAGCACATCCCACTGAAGAAAGTATTCGCATCCGCGCGCAAAAATACATCGCGCGAATTTACCCTTTTTCTGGTATTTCCTGCTCGCGCCTGAAAAGTGATAGCATTAGTGACCGGGCTCGACTTTCTGGACCATGTTGGGTGTTAGTCCAAGCACTGGTTTGAGTTTATGTTTTCGTTGTTTCTTTGTCCATTCCCAGTG
>CAILDU010000031.1 GCA_903833055.1 uncultured Verrucomicrobia subdivision 3 bacterium
GCCGGGCAAAAACCAAGGGCGGACTGGAAAAATGTCTTGCAAATCCCGGGAGCAGGCAGAAAATCACGAAAACCACCCACGCCGTTCGTGGGTTACAAACCAAATGGGAAATCCCAGATCATATCAAGCCCTGGTCTAAAGGTGGGAAAACAATCGTTGCAAACGGCCAAGTCGCCTGCCTTGCTTGTAACTCGGCAAAAGGTGCAGGCGCATAAAATTATTTGAAAGAAGGCCAAATTTTATGCCTCGCCTACACAAATACCGCAACCGTAATGCCTGCTACGTCCTCACGGCCATCGGCGGCAAGGTCATCACCTACCAACTGACGCCGGAGGGCGAAAAGAAACTGGCGGCAGCCCGCATCGGTGCTGGCGAACGCTTTGAGCGCGCCATCCTGCTCGACCTCTACCGCTCCGGCGATGCCTACACCGGCGGCAGCGGCGCGGACGACCCGCTCGCCAGCCAGATGGAAATGGATTTCGCTAACGACCCGATGCCAGAAACCGCCTTTCCCGCGTGCGACATCTGTAAAAGCGTCAACGACCTTCATCTCACGATTAGGGGGAAACCAGACGATCTCGTCGCCCAGCTTCAATGCGCCGCCTGCCGCGCCCTGCCGGGTGACCACTCCGACACCAGCATCCCCGTCGCGCTGTTATCCCGCCCGCTGCTATCGCGTCTTTTCCAAATGAAATCTGTGAGGGCAAAAGGCGGCAACGTGAAACAGTTTGAGGGATTGCTCCACACCGAGTTTGAATCCAAATGGGAAGCCCACCGCAAACGCCGTGGTGCGGCTCAAACCTCCCTTTTCACCGCCAACGATGATTTGGGCTTGGGTTAATTATTTTTTTGAAATAGGGCGAAAAAGAGAACAGAAAGGCCAACATTTCCACTTTTTTTGTTTGAATGTATGCCTTTAGCCTAAAAGCCTATTGACAGCCGCCGTGAGGTGTGTTTTAATGGGTTTGTGAGTAACGAAAACACCATTCTGCCACCCGGCGAGTTCGTTCGCCAAGAGCTAGAATCACGAGGCTGGACTCAAGCAGACCTCGCTAAAATCATCGAAAGACCGCTGCCCACTGTAAATGAAATAATTCAAGGCAAGCGGGGCATCATGCCGGAAATGGCCGTTGCGCTGGCCGCAGCGTTCGGGACTACGCCCGATTTATGGATGCAGCGCGAATCATCTTACCGACTGTCGCTTGTCACTCAAAGCGACCCCGAAGTGCAACGGCGGGCGCGGCTTTTTGAGATTGCTCCGGTAAAAGACATGGAAAAGCGCGGATGGATAAGGCCGACGCGAACGGTGGATGAATTGGACGGGGAACTATGCTCGTTTTTTAATGTTCCTACATTGGACGAGAATCTGGCGACGGAAGCAATGGCAAGACAATCTGCGTCGGCAGATGAATTAACCGCGCCACAACGATCTTGGATTGGACAGGCAACCCGCCTCGCCTCGATTCTCAACGCGAGAAAATTTAATCCAGAAACTTTCAGGACCACCGGACTGAAACAAATCAGGGCGTTGGCTGAATCCCCGGAAAAAACCAGCCACGTTCCAAAAGTTTTGGCGGAATTAGGAATTAGATTTTTGGTCATTGAACCATTGCCAAAATCACGGATTGACGGTGCGGCATTTTGGCTGGATGAAAATTCACCAGTCATTGTTCTGTCTTTGCGGTATGACCGGATTGATTGGTTTTGGTTCACGCTGGCGCATGAATTGCAGCACATAAAGCACGGAGACAAGCGTTCGGTTGATACCAATTTGGTTGGCGAGTCTCGCGTCGCTTCTTTGAACGACATGGAAGACCGCGCAAACAAAGAGGGAGCGGCGTTTCTGCTTCCGCCTGAAAACGTAGAATCATTCGTCATCAGGTCGAAACCGTTTTACCACAAGCAAATGATAATCCAATTTGCAAAACGCATGGGCGTTCACCCCGGCATTGTAAATGGACAACTTCAACACCTGCATGAGATCGGTTGGGAATATAACCGAGAGATGCTGGTGAAAGTGCGAGATTTTGTCACAGCCACCGCGCTGACGGATGGCTGGGGCAAATTGACCGGCCAATTTTTAACCACTAATAACAAACGGAGTAATTGATTATGAGTTTTGAAAAACAACTTCTGAAATTCATTGATGAATATCGGGATATAAACGACGGGGAAAAAACCGCCCGCGAAATTGCGGCTTGGTTGCTTCACGAAAAGAAGTGTCAGCCTACGCCACAAGAGGCGATTGATATTTTGACGCGCCATGTCAGTCGGGCGATGCGCGGCCAATTCTCAATTGATCCTGATGGTCGGAAAGTTCGCCAGAAGCACGCCGTTCGCCGGTCAATCCAAGACGCTGATGGAAGTTTTAAGCAGCAAACATTCTGGCAAGATATGGACTTGGCCTCTCCGCAATTCATGTTTGAAAGTTTTCAGCAACGTCGTGGAGCTTTGGCTGATGGTGCTTGGCAATTAGACCAAGATAATACCAGCTACAACAAATTCCATAACAAGGGCGCACCGCTTCAAATCATGCTGGATTTCCGCGATGACATTGAGGAGCGCAAAATGTTTTTGAAACCGCTGAATAGTTCAGAAGAAGATGCAGAGGCGGTTGCCGCCGCCGAGGACGACACAGAATAAACTGCCCACCGACCTTGTTTTGAACCATGCACGCAGAAGCCGCACCGCACCGCTTCTGCATTTCAATCATCGCCCCACCATTGCCGCTCGAACATATCCCGGTCAATTCTCACCGGTTCAATACAGCGGGGATCATCCAGCTTGGGGCTATTCATAAAATCACTAACGGGATAAATTTTTAAGACGTCATCCGGCGCTCGCTCTAGCGCAAGCTTGTGTGATTCACTTCGTGGATCGCCATCTTTCAGCCACCAGCCGTAATGACTTGGCGCGATGATGACCGGCATCCGGTCGTGCAGCGGTAAAATCGCCGCATTCGCCGCCCGCGTGATGATGGTAAATGATTCAATCGTTTCGCTCGGCGGTGCTTCATCCAAGTCAGTTTCGGCATTGTCCACCGACGGCGGTTTGATCCAGCGCTCCCACAAACCGGCGAAGCAAAACGGCTCGCCGCTTTTCAGCATCACGCGGAATGGTTGCCGTTTGCCCTCGCGTTCCTGCCACTCGTAAAAACTGTCGGCGGGAATCAGACAGCGCCGGTGCTTGAACGCCTCGCGAAACGCATTCCGGCTCGGCAGCGTTTCCGACCGCGCATTGATATGTGCGTTGCCGACGCTTTCATCTTTCGCCCATGACGGAATCAAGCCCCAGCGCATGAGTTTCATCGCCGGCTGGTGGCGGTCGTGGTAAATCACCGGCGCAAGCTGCGTCGGCGCGATGTTGTAGCGGGGTGTGAGAATCGGCATCCGCGACATGATGACGCCAACGAGTTTGACCCGTGGCAGACGCCCAATAAAATCATGCCCTTCCATTCCAGATCCGCGACCTTCATTAAATCAGCAATCTGGGTTCGGCTAAACGTGGTGCGACTTTGGCGATCAGCAGAGAGCAGATCAACGGCATCGGCTGGGTTGGAAAGAATCAACCCTTGCCGCCGAGCCATATTAAATGGAATCCGCAGGGTCTTGATCACCATGTTGGCGGTGCCGTTGGACTTGCCGGCATTCACTTGCGCGTCTCTGAATGCGGAGATGTCCGATGGCCTCACATTTCCCAGATTCGTCAAGGCGCGATTCCCCAGAGCCTCAATGAATTTCTCGACGACGTAGCGATATCGAACGGTAGTGCCTTTGGCTTTCGTTGCTTCCTTGCTCGTAATCCAGTCCGTCAAAAACTTCTTGGTCGTGGCGAATTCAATTGCACCCATGCCAGAGCGCTGGGCGATGTCGCTTACAACTTTTCGGGCTTGGGCTTCAGTGAAATTTCCTTGGCGAGCCTGATCCGCCGAAGCTTCCCATTGCAGGCAAATCTGCATGGCCTCGTCGCGGTTAATTTTCCCGGTGCTCTTCTGGGCGCGCGAGTCGTCCGGGCGTGTGTAGCAACACACCCACTTTTTGCTGCCAGGTCGTTTACGTAAGCTTGCCATACCTAACAACAAAACTAACAACACCAAGTCGGTCAAAGCAACCAAAACTGTCACTAAACCCCATATTTCTTACATTCGTGAAGGTGGGTTACGAATCGCAGGTTCGAAACCTGCAGCGCGCACCATTTTTCAATCAAGCGAAGCGCGATTGAAAAATGCCGCGCCGAAGCTCGCAGAGCGAAGGCGGGCTAAACGAACAATTCTCCAGCCAGTTTTCAAAACTGATCTTCCTTCTCCTTAAACAGCACGTTGAACGTCGTCAGCGAACCGTAGCTCTTGGTGATGTATTGCTGCATCTCCACCTTCTCGCCATCCGACAATTTTTCGTGCGCGTTAATTTTTTGTTCCAGCACGCGTAAATTATTTCTAACCATCACAATCTTGTGGAAAAAAGTTTCCAGCGGCACTTCCTTCGCCTGCAACGTCGTGTCCGCCGGATGCAAAACCAATCTACCTCCGTGCCAGCGCAAACCAAGT
The DNA here is from genome assembly GCA_903833055.1 of uncultured Verrucomicrobia subdivision 3 bacterium. Classification (GTDB taxonomy): domain Bacteria; phylum Verrucomicrobiota; class Verrucomicrobiia; order Limisphaerales; family UBA11358; genus UBA11358. The sequence continues at coordinate 4,547 of CAILDU010000031.1, forward strand.
TGTTCCACCACGGAATCCGAATAATCCTTCGCCCGGCTTTTTAACGCCACCGCCAGCGCTTCCGCGATCAATTGTTTCAGCGGCAATTCCAATCCGTTCACGGTGGCGAGCAGTTCCATCGATTCAAGCCCGCTCGGTTCGGGCGCGACGGCGCGTTTATTACCGTCGTCAAACAGAATTTCCGCCACAGATTCCGAAATGCTTTTGACGACGCCAGAGCCGTATTGCGGATGGCGCACCTTCATGCCGATACGAAGCGATTCGATTTTCATAAAGTCATTCTAGCCACGGATTGAACACGGATGAAACACAGATTTTTCAAAGAACAAAAGCTAGACACGGATTGCACGGATTAACACGGATTCAATCTGTGAAAATCCGTGCAATCCGTGTCAAAAATTTATTCCCGCTTTGCAATTCGCCGCGTTGGATTACATTGCGGCCATGCGGCAAATTCGCAATTTCACTTGGACGCTCACGGCGATTGTTATGCTCATGCTGGCGGCGTATCTCACATTCACCACGGCGCGCTGGCTCAATCACGCCAGCGGCCTACGCTTTTGGAACACCACCAGCGTCGTCCACGAAGTGCAGTCGCTGTCGGATTTGGTCACGGTCAAATACGTCATGGACAAAGTCGTCGTGCTCGAAGACGTGAAATGGTATGGCGAAAATCGCGTATTGCTCCTCGCGCAAGGCGTCGTGAAAGCGGGCATTGATCTGAAAAAATTAAAACCGGAAAACGTCTCCATCGCTGGCAAAAAAATTTCGCTCAAGTTGCCGCCCACGGAAATCACCGACGCGTATCTGGATGACAAAGCGAGTCAGGTGATTGATCACACGACGGGTTTGCTGCGCGCATTCGACAAGGATTTGGAACAGACGGCGCGGCAGAATGCCGTGGATGACATCGCCCGCGCCGCGCGTCACGCGGGAATTTTGGACGAAGCGGACAAACGCGGTCGCGAAGAACTGCAAAACTTCTTCAAACGCGCGGGCTTTGAGACGGTTGAATTTCGCTGACGACACTGCCCAAATTCTGGAGCGCGTGTCTAATAATCACCGACTGCACTTCTTGAGGAAACATCGTTACCGGAAGGCGGCGACGAACCGTCGGAACTTTTCTGGCGCGCGGAGGAACGCGCAGTCCGGCCAATTGAATCGTCGCCATCCGTAAATTAATTGCGGCAATTTGCGCCGCCGCGTTGGAACTTGCTGCTACTTGAAATTTTCTAGCCACGAGCAAAGTGTCGCAACTCGTGTGCCAAAAAATTTCGTCACCTTTTGTCCAGCCGCGCGAGCAGTTTCGCGTGGATGCCATCGAAGCCGCCGTTGCTGAAAACGCAAATCACATCGCCGCCCTGCGCGTGTTTCGCCAGATGCGCGACGATGGCGTTCGCGTCCGGCAAATACGCCGCTTCCTTGCCGGAAGCTTTGATGTCGGCCATCAACTTCTCAGGATTCAACCGCTCGTCAGCGTTGATTTGCTCCAAGCGCGCCACTTCGGAAACTACCACCGCATCCGCGTCGGCAAACGACGTTGCCAATTCCTCCTGAAAACAATTTCGTCGCGTGGTGTTGCTGCGCGGCTCGAACACCGCCCAAATTTTTTCCTTCGCGTAACGGATTCGCAACGCGCGCAACGTTTCCAAAATCGCCGTCGGATGATGCCCGAAATCGTCAATCACCGTCACGCCGCCCGCAATCCCCTTCACTTCCATGCGCCGCTTGATGCCTTTGAACGTGTCGAACGCCGACTGAATCTGCTTGTTCGACAGGCCGCAATGTTTCGCCGCCGCAATCACGGCCAGCGCATTGCGGACATTGAATTCGCCGACCAAATTCAAATGAAACTTGAAGCTGGGAATCTCAAACGTCGTCGCCGTCGGACCGTAAGCGATGTTGAACGCATTCACCGCGTAGTCGCCCGCCAAGCCGAACTTTTTCACCGGACAATGCGTGACGTTCAACAACGATTTGAGATTCGCGTCGTCGCCATTGCCGAGCAATAAACCGTTGCGCGGCACGAGGCGGATGAAATGTGAAAAAGTTTTCTTCACCGCGTCGAGATTTTCAAAAATGTCCGCGTGGTCAAATTCCAGATTGTTGATGATGGCGATTTCCGGCTGGTAATGGATGAACTTGCTGCGCTTGTCGAAAAACGCCGTGTCGTATTCGTCGCCTTCGATGATGAACCATTCGCTGTCCGTGAAGCGCGCGCCTTGCGAAAAATTATTCGGGATGCCGCCGATGAGATAGCTCGGATTGAGTCCGTTGTGTTCAAACACCCACGTCAGCAAACTCGTCGTCGTCGTCTTGCCGTGTGTGCCGGCGACGACAATGGAACGCTTGCCGCGAATGAAAAATTCCGCCAGCAGCGCGGCGAGCGAGCAATAGCGCAGCTTGTGATCGAGGACATATTCCGCTTCGGGATTGCCGCGCGAAATGGCGTTGCCAATAACAACCAAATCCGGTTTGGACGCGAGGTTGCGCTCGTCGTAACCGTTCATCACGCGAATTTTTTTGGTGGCGAGAAACGACGCCATCGGCTCATAAACATTTTGGTCGGAACCGGTGACGGTAAAACCTTTGTCGAACATCGCGGCGGCGGCGGAAGCCATCGCCGTGCCGCCAATGCCGATGAAATGAACGGATTTAATCTCGGATGAAAACATTCGGGACATGATGACGAAACTTCGCTGCCAGAAAAAGTCCGAATTAAATTAATACTGAACATCGCCAATTGTGTGGATTGCAAGCCGCGCTAGATTCTGCGAAAACATTGGAAACCATTTATGTTTTTAACGCGTCCTTCACTCATGCGCTTTCAACTTATGACCAGATTTATTTTGCCATTGCTCGCCGTCGCCGCGTTGTCCGGGCGCGCCGCCGAACCGGTTTCGCCCAACAATTCCGCCAACCTCGACGCCAAGCGCGATGTGGCTAGCCGGTCCGGTTTTCTCACGGACACGAACCGGACGTTTCCAATTTTATTCATCGTCGGCGATTCGACCGTTCACAATCCGGGTCGCGGCGAACGCGGTTGGGGCGACGTCATCGGCAAAAATTTTGACACGAATAAAATTCGCGTCGAGAACCACGCACTCGGCGGTCGCAGCAGCCGCACATTTATCACGCAAGGTTATTGGGACATGGTGCTCGCCGCCGCGAAGCCCGGTGATTTTGTGATTGTCCAACTCGGCCACAACGACGGCGGCGCGCTCAACGAGGAAGCGCCCGGTTCCAAATATCCGTTGCGCGCGCGCGGCACAATTCGCGGCCTCGGCGAAGAGACGCAGGAAATTGATAACGTGCTCACGAAGCAGCACGAGGTCGTCCACACTTACGGCTGGTATCTGCGGAAATATGTTTCCGACGCACGCGCGAAAGGCATGACGCCGATTCTTTGCACGCCGGTTCCCCATGTGCCGAAAGAAACCGTGAAAGTCGGCGACGTGGAAAAAAGTTCTTACGTCGGCTGGTCGGCTGCGGTGGCGAAAAATGAAAATGTGCCGCTCGTGAACATCAATCAAATTTCGATGAGCCATTACGTCGGCATGACACCGAACGAAATTAAGGCGAAGTATTTTACGACTGCCGACAATACTCATTCAAGTTTCGCTGGCGCGGAACTGAACGCGCAATCAGTCATCGAAGGCTTGAAAATGCTGACGAATTGCCCACTTGCCGGATTTCTAAACATGAATTCAGTCACGAAATAATTGCCGATGAACTTAAAATTTTTTGCGGCGGCGTCACTCGGTCTCGCGCTGGTTTCCGGCTGCGCCACGGCCGCCGCGCGCCACGAAACGCGGATGGATTGGATTGACGCCGACACCGGCCATCGCGTCGTGCAACTTTCCACCGAGCCGGGCAGCGAGAGTCTTTATTTCAACCTGAATCCGTTCACGCCCGACGGCAAACGCATGGTCATCACGTCGTCGAATGGCATCGCGCTGGTGGATTTGCAAACGCGCGCCGTGGAAAAGATTGTCGAAGGCCGCGTCCACATCATCATGGTTGGGCATAAAACAGGAAAAATTTATTTCGGCGAAACCAAAATTGAAAGCGGCCTGACGAACCGGTTTGTCGGCACGATTGACCCGAACACGAAAGCGGTGCAGCGGATTTTGAAACTCAAACGCGGACAGGAAATTTCCACCGTCAACGCGGACGAGACGTTGCTCGGCGGCACGTTCACCGAACGCAGCGACTGGGGCACGAATGATTTTTTTAACGGCGGACCAAATCGCCGCAACGACATCCAGTCGCAGGACATCGCACGCGGCAAAAAAGGCACGATGATGGAAGAGCGCCTCGCCAAGCGTTATCCAATGGAACTTTTTTTCTATAACATTGCGACCGGCGAGACGAAAACCTGCAACCGCTGCACCGACTGGCTCGGCCATCTGCAATTTTCGCCGACTGATCCGACGCTGCTGATGTTTTGCCACGAAGGCCCGTGGCACAAGGTGAATCGCATCTGGACGATTCGCACGGACGGCTCGGATTTGAAGCTCGTTCATCAACGCACGATGATCATGGAGATTGCCGGCCACGAATTTTTCAGCGCCGACGGCCAGACGATTTGGTATGACTTGCAAACGCCGCGCGGCGAAGATTTTTGGGTCGCCGGTTACGAAATCGCGACGGGCAAACGCACTTGGTATCACTTGCAACGCGACGAATGGGGCGTGCATTTCAACGTCGCGCCGGATGAAAAATTATTTTCTAGCGACGGCGGTGACGACAAAATGGTGGCGCACGCGGACAACGGCAAATGGCTTTATCTTTTCACGCCCGAACTTATTTCCGACCGATCTGCTGGCAATGTGGAAACAAAAAATCTCATTCAGACCGGCGTGTTTCATTCCGAGAAACTCGTCAACATGGCGAAGCACGATTACGCACTGGAACCGAACGGAATGTTTTCGCCGGACATGAAATGGCTCATCTTCCGCAGCAACATGAGCGGCGCGAATCAGTGCTACGCGGTGGAGTTGAAGCGGGCGGACGGGAAATAAAAGTTGTAGCGGCGTCTCGGCAGAGCGCCGCTACAAAATCAGGCTTTCAGTTTCCGTTCCAAAATTTCGCCGACGAGCGCGGGGTTGGCTTTGCCTTTGCTCAATTTCATTACCTGACCTTTGAGCGAATTGAGCGCGGCGGCTTTGCCAGCTTTGTAATCGGCCACGGGCGCGGGATTCGCGGCGATGGCTTCATCGCAGAATTTTTCAATCGCGCCGGTGTCGCTGACTTGCGCGAGACCTTTTTCCTGCACGATTGCTGCCGGAGATTTTCCGGTCTCGAACATTTCGGCAAAAACTTGCTGCGCGGTGGAACTGCTGATGGCCTTGGAATCGACTAAATCAACAAGCGCTCGCATATCCTCTGGCTTGAACAAGAGGTAATCAAACATCTTATATGTCGTATCTTTTTGCTCGGCGGTTTCCAACGTATCCGGCATTACAGACTTAGCGCGCTCTGCATGTTTTGCGGACAGATTATTGATATGCCAATTTGCAAGTGCTTTAGGATTCTTGTGTCCTTTTGCGACAATTTCAAAATAATTTCCCAGCGCGACGTTGCTCTTGAAAACTTCCGCATCGCCCGCAGGCAAACCGTAATCGCGCATGAAACGCTGCTTGCGCGCGATGGGCAGCTCGACGACTTGTGCGCGAACTTCCGCGAGCCACGCATCGGTTGGCGCGAGTGGCATCATGTCGGGTTCGGGAAAATAACGGTAGTCGTGCGCGTTTTCCTTCGTCCGCATTTCTTCGGTGATGCCCGCGACATCATCCCATCGGCGCGTGGATTGAATAAGTTTGCCGCCGCTTTTTACAACTTCGATTTGGCGTGCGATTTCGTATTCCGCCGCGCGACGCACGCCGGAAAATGAATTCATGTTTTTGATTTCAATTTTTGCACCGAGTTCCTTCGTGCCGACGGGACGGACGGAAATATTCACGTCGCAGCGCACCATGCCTTTTTCCATATCGCAATCGCTCACGCCGCCTTGCAGCAGAATTTCCTTGAGGGCATTGAGGTATTCGTAGGCCATGTCCGCGCTCGTGATGTCCGGTTCGGAAACAATTTCGAGCAGCGGCACGCCGGCGCGATTGAAATCCACGCCGCTCGTGCGGTCAAAATGCGTGAGCTTGCCGACGTCTTCCTCCAGGTGCGCGCGGGTGATGCGGACGCGGGAAATGCCGCCTTGAAATTCAAAATCCACAAAACCGTTTGCGGTCGAAGGTTTGTCGTATTGCGTGAGCTGGTAATTTTTCGAAGCGTCGGGATAAAAATAATTTTTGCGGTCGAACTTCGCGTAACGCGGGATTTCGCAGTTCAATAAAAATCCGGTGAGCACAGTTTTGCGGAGCGCTTCTTCGTTCGGCACGGGCAGCACGCCGGGCATTCCAAGGCAGACGGGGCAGACGTTGGTGTTCGGCTCGGAACCGTATTGGTTCGCGCAACCGCACCACATCTTCGATTTCGTTTTGAGCTGGACGTGCGTTTCCAGTCCGATGACGGCTTCATATTCCATTGCGCGGAAAGTTTAACCACGGATGGACACGGATGCACACGGATTTTTCAAACTGTGACGGCAGGCGCGGGAATGGAATTTTTCTTGCGGGTGAATTTTTCCTGAAACCGTTCCATGTAGAGATAAATCACGGGCGTGATGAAGAGCGTGAGCAGTTGCGAAACGACGAGGCCGCCGGTGACGGTGATGCCGAGCGCGCGGCGGGATTCACCGCCGGAACCGAGACCAAGCGCGATGGGCAGCGACGCCATCAGCGCGCACATCGTCGTCATCATGATGGGACGGAAGCGCAGCAGGCAGCCTTCGAAAATCGCGTCGTAAGGCGTCTTGCCGTGATGCTGCGCCTCGATGGCGAAGTCAATCATCATGATGGCGTTTTTCTTCACGATGCCGACGAGCATGATGAGGCCGACGAAGCCGTAGATGTTCAAATCCAGTTTGAACAGCATGAGCGTCAACAACGCGCCGAAGCCAGCCGACGGCAGACCGGACAAAATCGTCAGCGGGTGGATGAAACTTTCGTAGAGAATTCCGAGGATGATGTAAATCACCAGCACGGACATGAGCAGCAAAAATCCGAGTCCGGCCAAGGAAGATTGGAACACCGCTGCCGAGCCTTGAAAACTCGCGCTGATTGTGGCGGGCAAATGTAATTCCATTTGCAGTTTGTGAATTTCGTCCACCGCCGTGCCGAGCGCGACGCCGGGCGCGAGATTGAACGACACGGTGACGGACGGCAACTGGCCGACATGCGAAATGGTCATCGGCCCGACGCCGCGCGAGAGTTTGGCGACGGCGCTCAAGGGAATTAATTTGCCGTTGCTCGCCGTGATGTAGAGCCGTGCGAGCGCGTCGGGGTCGCGTTGAAATTCCGGCAACACTTCGAAGACGACCCAGTATTCCGCGAGGTCGCCGTAAATTGTCGAGGCCTGCCGCGAGCCGAACGCGTCGTAGAGACCATTCTCAATCTGCGCGGCGGTGACGCCCAGCGCGGAAGCCTTGTCGCGGTCGATATCCACGACGACCTGCGGATTAGCAATCTGCAAATCACTCGTCACGTCCTGAAAAATATTTTTCTTGGCCGCGATTTTTTCCATGAGCAGCGGCGTCCATTTAAAAAGCTCCTGCGTGTCAGTGTCCTGCAAACTGAATTGATACAAGGCTTTCGTAAGCGAGCCGCCGACGCGGATGAGCGGCGGATTCTGCAGGTAAACATTGAAGCCGGGAATCGTCGCGAATTGTTTACGCAAGTCCTGGATGATTTCATTCGCACTTTCTTTGCGCTCGGAGCGATCTTTGAGGCGCATGAAAATACGGCCGTTGTTGCCGCTGACGGTGGAGCCGCCGAGGCCGATGGCGGACATGAACGCAGCGACATTCTGATTGGTCGCGACGATGGCTGCCGCCTGCTGCTGGTGCGCTTTCATCGCGTCAAACGAAATGTCCTGCGCGCCCTCGGTGATGGCAAAAATCTGGCCGGTGTCTTCGTCCGGGAAAAATCCTTTGGGAATGATGACGAATAAAAAGATGGTCGCGATAAACGTCAGCAGCGCGACGCCAAGCGTAATGCGGGAATGTTTCATCGCACGGCGCAACGTGCGTTCGTAAAGCGCGCGCAACCCTTCAAAGAATTTTTCAAACGCGTTGTAAAGCGAGCCGTGCTTTTCCGCGCGGACGGAATGGGCGAACCGGCTGCACATCATCGGCGTGAGCGTGAGCGAAACAAAACCGGAGATGAGCACGGCGCAAATAATCGTCACGGCAAATTCGTGCAACAATCTTCCAAGCAGTCCGCTCATGAACAAAACGGGAATGAAAACCGCCGAGAGCGAAAGCGTCATCGAGATGATGGTGAAACCGATTTCCTTCGAGCCGCGCAACGCGGCTTCGAGCGGCGGCACGCCATTTTCCATGTGGCGCACGATGTTTTCGAGCATCACGATGGCGTCATCCACGACGAAACCGACGGACAACGTGAGCGCCATGAGTGAAAGATTGTCGAGGCTGAAACCAAAAAGTTGCATCGCCGCGAACGTGCCGATGATGGACAGTGGTAAGGCCAAACTCGGAATGACGGTTGCCGAAAGATTGCGGAGAAAAATAAAAATCACCATCACCACGAGACAGACGGTGAGCAACAACGTGTGTTCCACATCCGAGACGGACTGGCGGATGCTCTGCGAACGGTCGAAGAGCATATCAATGTTCACCGCCGCCGGAATTTGCGCGCGCAACGTCGGCAGTTGTTTTTTGATCGCGTCCACGACGGCGACCGTGTTCACACCCGGCTGACGTTGCACGGCCAGAACGATGCCGCGCGTCTGCCCGAACCAGGCGGCGACCTTGTCGTTTTGCACGCTGTCAATGACGTTGGCGACTTCCTGCAAACGCACCGGATTGCCGTTGCGATACGCGACGATGAGCGAACGGAACGCGGCGGCGTTCATCAACTGGCCGTTCGCCTGAATCGTGAACGCCTGATGCGTGCCGTAAAGTGTGCCGAGCGGCTGGTTCACATTGCCCGCTTCCACAGCCTGTTCAACCGTGTCAATGCCGAGGCCGTAAGCGGCGAGTTTGTTCGGATCAACCTGCACATGAACGGCGTATTGTTGCGGGCCGAAAACATTCACCTGCGCAACGCCGTTGATCATCGAGATGCGTTGCGCGAAAAGATTTTCCGCGTAGTCGTCCACCGTCGAGAGCGGCAGCGTCGCCGACGACATCGCGAGAAATAAAATTGGCGAATCGGCGGGATTCACTTTGTTGTAAGTCGGCGGCGTGGGCATCTCCGGCGGCAACTGGCGCGACGCCTTGGTGATGGCCGCCTGCACATCCTGCGCTGCGCCGTCAATGTTGCGATCGAGCGAAAATTGGATTGTGATTTGCGCGATGCCTTGCGCGCTGATGGAAGTCATCGAGTCCACGCCCGCGATGGTGGAAAATTGTTTTTCCAGCGGCGTCGCCACGGCGGAAGCCATCGTGGACGGACTCGCGCCGGGTAAATTTGCGGAAACCGAAATCGTCGGAAAATCCACGCTCGGCAGATCGCTCACCGGCAGCAGGCGGAAACCAAAAATACCGAAAAGCAAAATCGCCGCCATGACCAGCGTGGTCATCACGGGCCGGCGGATAAAAATTTCGGAAACGCTCATGGCGCGTTCGTTGCCGACTGACTGTTGACGCTGACCACCGTGCCCGGCGCAAGGCGCAGTTGTCCGTCCGTCACCACGGTTTCACCTGCACTCAAGCCGGACGCGATGGCGGTTGCGCCTTTGAATGTCACCGACGTTTTCACAGCGCGCGTCTCGACGGTGTGGTCGGCTTTCACAACGAAAACAAATTGTCCATTCTGTCCCGCTTGCACGGCCTGCGCCGGCACGACGACGGCATTCGTCAATTCATTAAGTTGCAGCGCGAGTTGCACAAACTGGCCGGGCCACAATTTTCCGTCCGCATTTGGAAAAGTCGCCTTGAGCAAAATGGTTCCTGTCATCGCGTCCACCGAATTGTCCACGAACGACAGTTCGCCCGTCGGCGGTTCGCCTTCGAGATTTTCAAAACTGGCCGTCACCGGCAACGTGCGGTCGCGCATCTGTTTTTGAATTTCCGGCAAATACCGCTCCGGCACGGCGAACGCCGCGTAGATCGGATGAATCTGATTAATGGTTAGCAGCACATCGTCCGGCGACTTCACGACATTGCCTTCGTGAAATTGCAAACCGCCCGTGCGTCCGTCAATCGGCGAGCGGATTTCGCAGTATTGCAAATTCAATTCGTCCGAGCTCACCGTGGCGGCAAGCACATCTCTGGCCGACCGGCTGGTGTCAAATTCATCCTGCGAAACCAGTTTTTGGTCGAACAATTTTTGTTCGCGTTCAAACTGGATTTGCACATTTTCCAATTGCGCCTTGTCGTGCGCCAACGCTGCCTGCGACGGACGCGGATCAATCGTGAACAGCAAATCGCCCTTTTTGACTTCCTGACCTTCTTGAAAATTCACCGTGGCGATGGCTCCCCCGATTTGCGGACGAATGGTGACGCTGGAGACCGGCATGACGTGGCCGACCGGCGGCGGATCAATGAGCACCGGCATATTGGTTGCGACCGCTTTGGCGGTCAGCACCGGCACGGAGGCGGTTCTCGCGTCCGCCGGCACACGCGAACAGCCGTCGGCGAGCACAAGCGCAAGGCTGACGGCGGTCAGGCAAAATACATTTTTCACGTCCATCTTATGGCACAGATTTCACTTCCGCGCCACCGTGGAAGGACGGAACGCCGCCGAAATGGTTTCAAGAAACCGCGCGTAGTCGCGTTGAAATTTTACATCCTGCGGCGCACGTCCGGTAATCAGCCGCGCCACCTGCGGCAATGCCAGCGGAAACATGGAGAGCGAAACTTTGGCCAGTTGTAAAAAATCCGCCGATACATCCTTCCGCAAAATTCCAGCCGCCTGTTTTTTTCGAATATGCACCGCCGCCTGCCGAACCAACCGCCGCCGTTCCGCTTCGTCCAGCACGGCATCGTTCGTGGTCTGGAGCGATTCCCACGCGAGCAGACGCATCCAATCCGTGTCGCAACAATTGTGCCGGAACCAAATCGCCACGTTGGAAATGCCGTCGTTGTGCGACGGATGCGATTCAATGCGAGTCATGCGCTCGCTTATCTTGTGGCGCAGCACAGCACGGAACAATCCTTCCTTGTCCGTGAAATAATGGTAGAGCATCCGCTTGTTGACTTTCGCGCGCCGCGCAATGGCCCCAACGCGCGCACCTGCAAAACCACCTTTGGAAAATTCCTTCAACGCCGCATCCAGAATCCGGCGACGCGTGCGGTCAGGATCGCGCACGGCAGCGCTGGCTGGCTTTTTTTCTTTAAGGGGCACAGCAAATGGAGTAACCGAAAGGCCATTCGCAGGCAAGCGGGAAGCGTCAGGCAGATGGCGGACGGTCGTTCGGACGATTCAATTCTTCAATCTCGCGCATCATCTTTTCCGCCGCCTCCTGCGACAAACTGTGCGACACGGAAATGCCGAATTGTTTTTTCAAGTATTCATCCAAGCGCAACCATTGACCCTGAAATTTCACCTGCCCCGTCCACGCGCAAATCGTGACGAACTCCTGCAATTTTTCCAACCGCAGCAAAATCACCACCACCATGACCAATGCCATCGCCACCGCCACAATCAACACCAGCGACATCGCCTGACTGGAAATCACGTCTTCCTCGGCGGCCTGCTGATGCTTGCTCAAAGCCTGTTGCTGCTGCTCATGCGCCTGAAATAAAATATGCCGCATGTCTTCCAGCTTTTCCTTGCCGCGCGCGGTCACCGTCACCACCGATGCGTTTGTCGGCACGGCACCGGGCGCAAAAACCGTAGCCGGATCAAAAACCAAATCTTCATTCACCATCTTCTCGAGCAAAGCCAGATTCGCCTGCTGCATGGGATCGTTGCTGGTGAGTTTTCTTAATTCCGTCGTGTCGTCGTGAATTGCCCGCATCGCGTGCTGGTAAGGCTCCAAATATTCCTGACGACCCGTGAGAAAATAGCCGCGCTGATTCGCCTCCGCATCTACGATGTGCGACTCCGTTTCCTCAAACATGTCCAGCACCTTGTAGGTCTGCATGACGAAGTTGAAGGAATTATTGAACTGCCCGCCCGTCAGATGCACCAGCCACGTCATCGCCAATAATGCCACCATGGGAAAGGACAACCCAAACCAGAAGAGGATTTTTTTGGTTTTTTGCGTCGGCATCATCCGGTCGCACTCTAAACCAAGTCCGTTTAAATTACAGGTTTTTCTTTATGCCAGCCCGTCGCCTGCTCGTAGGCGTGCGCGATTTTCAAAAGCGTTTCTTCGCCAAACGGTTTACCCAGCAGTTGCAAACCAATCGGCAGTTTTGGATTTTTCGTAAAACCGCACGGAATACTGATGCCGCAAATCCCCGCGAGATTGCAGGAAATTGTGAAGATGTCGGACAAATACATTTGCAGCGGATCGCCGGATTTTTCGCCCGCCTTGAACGCCGCCGTCGGCGTCGTCGGCGTCACAATGGCGTCCACTTTTTCAAACGCTTTCAAAAAATCATTGCGGATGAGCGTGCGAACTTTTTGCGCGTGCAAGTAATACGCATCGTGATAACCGCTGCTCAAAACGTAAGTGCCAAGAATAATCCGGCGCTTCACTTCCGCGCCAAATCCCGCGCCGCGCGTTTTGGAATACAGTTCAATTGGATCATTGCCTTCAACCCGCGCGCCGTAACGAATGCCGTCGAACCGCGCCAGATTTGCGGAAGCTTCCGCCGTCGCAATAATATAATAAGTCGCGACCGCGTAATCCGTGTGCGGCAAGGAAATTTCCACAATCTCCGCGCCGAGCTTTTCATACTGTTTTACGGCGGCGTCCACGGCGGCTTTCACTTCCGCGTGGAGACCGCCAATCATATATTCTTTCGGCAAACCGATTTTCATGCCGCGAATGTTGCCGTCGAGCGCAGCAGAATAATTTGGAACTGGCTCCGGCACGCTCGTGGAATCGCGCGGGTCAACGCCGCTCATCGCGCCGAGTAAAATTGCCGAGTCGCGCACGTCTTTCGTAAACGGCCCGATTTGATCCAACGAACTCGCAAACGCCACCAAGCCGTAGCGCGAAATACGACCGTAAGTTGGTTTTAATCCAACGCAGCCACACAACGCGGCGGGCTGGCGAATCGAGCCGCCGGTGTCCGTGCCCAAACTCGCGATGCACTCGTCTGCCGCGACCGCCGCCGCCGAACCGCCGGACGAACCGCCGGGAATTCTGGTCACGTCCCACGGATTGCGCGTAAGTCCGAACGCGGAATTTTCCGTCGAACTGCCCATCGCAAACTCGTCCATGTTCAGGCGGCCAAAAACAATTGCGCCCGCCGCTTTCAATTTTTCAATCGCCGTCGCGTCGTAAGTCGAAGTGAAGTTGCCGAGAATTTTTGACGCGCAATTCAGCGGCTGATTTTTGACGGCGAGCACGTCTTTGATTGCAATCGGCACGCCGAGTAGAGAATTTTTTGCGCCGCTGAAAATTAATTTATCCGCCGCGTCCGCCTGCGCGAGCGCATCCGCTGCGTTATAGCTGATGAACGCGTGAATTTTTCCGTCCACGCGCGCAATCTGGTCGAGGCACGCCTGCGTGGCTTCGCGCGCGGAAACTTCGCGCTTCGTAAGTTTGGCCGTGAGTTCGGAGATCGTGAGTTGATTCAACATGGGAGAAAATTTCACGCAAAGGCGCAAAGGCGCAAAGATTTTTTCCGCCTTTGCGAGCTTGGCGACTTTGCGTGAGAAATCAGTTTCATTCTACAACTTTGGGGACGATGAACAGTCCATTGGCTTGGCGCGGCGCGTTGCGGAGCGCGTCTTCGTGTGAAAGCGATTCACGGATTTCGTCGGCGCGCGTGACGTTAACCATCGGAACCGCGTGCGCGGTCGGCTCGACGCCGGTGACGTCGAGTTCGCGCAATTTTTCGATGTAGCCGAGGATGCTGCCGAGTTGCGCGCCGAGTTGTTTTTCCTCGTCGGGCGTGAGCGCGAGCCGCGCAAGGTGCGCGACATATTTCACATCAATTTCAGCCGATGCCATCCTGCGAGTTTCAAGTTTCAGGTGGAAAGTTTCAAGTTGAAACCAAGCACCGCTGAAATGGAAATTGCAAACCGAAGACTAAAACCGGAAGAGATTTATTCCTCGTCAAACTTGCGCTGCACGAGTGCCTCAAGTTCGGCGATAGCGGCGGGCGCGTCCAAACCTTTGACGTGCAAAGTGACTTTGCTGCCGGGGCCGGCGGCGAGCATCATCAAACCCATGATGCTCTTGCCGTTGATTTTTTCGCCGTCTTTTTCCACGAAGATATCGCTGCCGAAACGGCTGGCGGTTTTGACAAACATCGCAGCGGGTCGGGCGTGGATGCCTGACTTATTGACGATGGTGAGTTCCTTGGTCAGAAACTCCGCGTCGGTGGCTTTTTTGGCGCTCATGCGATGATTCATGGCAAAGTTAATCTGCGCGAAAAAAATCGCCAACAAAAATTATGGTTACAATTCATGGTGACGGCGGCGCCACAGTCACTTTTTCCGCCATTTGCGCGAGCAGACGGGTGTTCAAATCCTCCGCCGCATTGTAACCGGACTTGCGCAGTTTAATTTGAAACGCGGCGACCTCGATGAGCCGCGCGATATCGCGGCCAGGACGAACGGGAATGGTGACGTGCGGAATGTCCACATCGAGCACCTTGGTAAATTCCTGTTCCATGCCAAGCCGATCCACGTCGGCGACTTCGTTCCACGCCTTGAGCGAGACGATGAGGTCGAGACTTTTTTCTTTGCGAATCGCTTTCACGCCGAACATTTGCGCGACGTTGATGATGCCGATGCCGCGCACTTCCATGTGGTCGCGCGTGAGTTCGGCGCTGGTGCAAAGCACTTCGCGACCATCCACGAGCATGGCTTTTACCACGTCGTCGGCCACGAGGCTATAACCGCGTTCGACCAGCGCGAGGACGGCTTCGCTTTTGCCGATGCCGCTTTCGCCTTTGATAATCACGCCCACGCCGAGGATGTCCACCATGCAACCCAGTTCCGAACTGCGCGGAGCAAACATCATTTCCAATTCCAACGTCGCCTTATTGATGAACTTCATCGTCACCAGCGGCGTTTGATAAATCGGCACGCCCGATTCGGCGGCGGCGGCGAGAAATTCCTTGTCCGGCTTAAGCGAACGGCTGAAAACGAAACACGGAATTTTGTAGGCGAAT
This sequence comes from uncultured Verrucomicrobia subdivision 3 bacterium, assembly GCA_903833055.1. Taxonomy (GTDB): domain Bacteria; phylum Verrucomicrobiota; class Verrucomicrobiia; order Limisphaerales; family UBA11358; genus UBA11358. The sequence goes on from CAILDU010000031.1 coordinate 19,866, forward strand.
AAATACGCGTAACGCGCCACGCGCTCTTCGGGACGCAGCGAACGCAGATAAAAAACTTCCGCATGACCCATCACCTGCATCCGTTTGTAGGCGAAGTAACGCGTAAAACCGCTCAACGCGAGGCCGGGACGATTCACCGTCGGCTCGCGGATGATGCGGTCGAGGTCGGTCTCGCCGGCGATGAGCTTCATCTCCAGTGCCGCGCCATGCTCCTCGTGAAATTGTCCGACGGTGACTTGCTGGCGTTCCATGAGATTAGTTTTTAATTTTTAGTTTTGAATTTTAAGTTGAGCTTTTTCACTCGCAGAGCAATTAAAAATTAAAAACTCAAAACTTAAAATTATAGGTTGAATTCCGGTCCCAAATAAATTTCGCGCGCCTTCGGATCGTTCGCCAAAAATTCCGCGCTACCCGCCACCAACACCTGACCTTTGTGAATGATGTAACCGCGATCAATCAACTTCAACGTCTCGCGCACATTGTGGTCAGTGATCAAAATTCCCAAGCCGCGTTCCTTCAATCGGCGAACGATTTTCTGCACTTCGTAAACCGCAATCGGATCAATGCCGCTGAACGGTTCGTCGAGCAACAGTAATTTTGGACTCGTCACCAGCGCGCGCGTAATTTCGAGCCGCCGTTTTTCGCCGCCGCTTAATTGATACGCCTTGCTCTTGCGAATCGGCGTCAAATCCAATTCCTCCAACAAATATTTCAGCCGCACGTCGCGCTCGGCAGACGACAATTTGCACGTCTCCAAAATCGCCAGAATATTTTCCTCCACCGTCAACTTGCGGAACACCGACGGTTCCTGCGTCAAATAACCAATGCCCAATCGCGCGCGTTGGTGCATCGGCAAATCCGTGATTTCGCCGCCTTGAAATTTCACCCAGCCTTCGTCCGGTTTCACCACGCCGACGACCATATTAAACGTCGTCGTTTTGCCCGCGCCGTTCGGGCCGAGCAAGCCGACGATTTCGCCCGCGCGCACATCCACCGACACGCCGTTGACGACGCGCCGCCCGCGATATTCCTTCGCCAGTTTGTCCGTGGCGAGCAACGCGCCGTTGGAGTTTTCAGTTTCCATTAGAAAAGTTTTGGTGCGCCGTTCGTGCCGTTGTCTTTGGAAATCATCTTCGGCTCGGTGAAATGATATTTATTTTCGCCGCGATCCCACACCAGCGGTTCACTGTAAATCGTAATCGTCGGCATTTCCACAATCGGATTGCCGGTGAATGTCACCGTCTCATTCGTCACCGCGCCCACGACCTTGTAATCATAAACCACCTTTGCCGACGTGACGTGATTCGTCTGGCCTTTTTGGTCCACGAAATCCACCACCACATTCGTCACTCCCACCACATGATTCAAATGTTCGCCGGCCGTCGGCAAATCCACCAGCATCCACGCGCACGTCATGTGCACCTGCGGATCCACCACCGAAACGTGGCCGCGATAAATCGCCTGATGAATGTTCAAATCAAAATCCGCCATGTCCGAATCAATCTCCGTCGGCGGCTTCGGCTTGGCCGGAGTTTTGACTTTCGCCACCGGCGCGTTCGTGTGCAAAGTCAGCGGCAAACTTAATTGCATATTCGACTGCGCCATCACCACGCCGCAAAATCCCACCGTTAAAATAAAAATAATTTTTTTCATGATCCCATCATCGTTGCTCCCGGCATATCAATCAAAGTGTGCACATGGTTCGAAATCGTGAGCGACGAACTCGTCTGCCGCCACAAAAACCCGTCGCCCTCGACATGAATTTTGCCGTCGCCCGACTGCAATTCCATGTGCCCCGCCGAATTCGCCATGCCGTCCATCGGCGCATAATTGCATTGCGGCGCGCGCACCACCATTTGCGTTTTGCCATCCAAACCAAAAGTCTCCACGCGCAATTGTCGCACGTCCAGCAGTCCGCCCGGCAACGGCAACGCCTCTGCGCCCGACAATTTCATTTTAATCAATTGCCCGTTCGGCGGCTCAAAATATTGGTTCGAGGTGAAATCTGTCGCGTGTCCCACCGGCAATTGCTGCGCGCGGTAGCTGCCGACGACGGCGAACAGGAGAACCAAGAACGTCGGCAGCAGTTTTAAGTTTTTAATTTTTAATTTTGAGTCCGCAGACTTAAAACTAAAAATTAAAAACTTAAAATTATTCATGCCTAGTTTCATTCCGAATATTTTTCCACGAACTGCGTCCACTTGCCCTGCGTCCGCAAAATCAGTTCCACCGCCTCGCGCACCGCGCCGCGACCGCCCACGGCCTTCGTCGTGAAATGCGCTTTTGCCTTCGCCTCGGCCACCGCGTCGCCGACGGCAATCGCCACGCCCGCGCGCGTGAGCGGACCTAAATCAATGATGTCATCGCCGACAAAACAAACGTCGCTCCAACTCAATTTTTCCTGCGCGAGCAATTTTTCAATCGCCGCCGTTTTGCTGGTCGCGTCGCCTTGCTGCACGAGGAAATCAATCTTCAGTTCGTCCGCGCGCAGCTTGGTGGCGAGCGATGGCCGCGCGGAAACCCAGCCGACTTTCAAACCGGCGCGCCGCGCCAAAACCAAACCGAGACCGTCGCGGATGTTGAAGCGTTTGAACTCGCGTTCGCCGCCGATAAAAATCGAGCCGTCCGTCAGCACGCCGTCCACATCGCACAAAAATAATTTTACGCGTGCGGCGCGTTTTCGGAGGGCGGCTGAAATTTTTGCGGGCATGAAAAAATTTATGGAACAACCTGCAACCGGAAAAACAACTGATTCCAATCATCAACATTCCAATAATTTGTCGTCGCCCAATAATTATTTGTGGCCATGAAAGACGAACCCCAATTTGTCCAGTTGATTAAATCACCTGAAACTTGAACTTGGTAATTCGTGCCTATTTTCATTGTGAATGAATCAAGATAAACAGCTTTCTTCAAATTCAAATATGTCGGGGCTTCAAGAGCATAAATCTGTGCGACCTCGTTTGTAGAAAGGGCGCGATTGTAAAGTCTGACTTCATCAATAGATCCATCGAAAAACAAATGGGCATTATACGGATTATTTGGCTCTCCACGACCGATTGCCAGCGGGTTAGATGCAATGATATTAAAGAAAACTGAATTGTCTGATTGTTGAATGGTCGGCACTTGCCTCCCGTTCACAAAAAACATCATGTCATTCAATCCACCACTCGGCGGTCTCACAACTGCCACATGAACCCACTTGTAAGAGGGAATAGATGTATTTGCGACTGACCCATTGCCGACTCCATCTACACAAAGTGTGGTGGTGTTATTGCCTCCATCGGTTAGACGAAATTGAAACCTGCTGCCGAAGGTAACACCGTCTCCACCCCAATTCATCATAGTGCTTTGATAATATGATATCGGAACACCGCCTTGATAATATATCCAGCATGAGGCAGAAACTGCATTTGATCCCAAAGCCGGCCAAAAACCAGAAGTTTGAATCCAAGAGTTTGAACCATTGAATAGAAATGCCTGGTTAGGATTTCCTAATCTATCACCTGTCAAAGTTGCGTTGACAATAGTGCCATCATTGCCGTTTCCAGTCATGTCGTTTGCGTTGCCACTGAATGGATAAAAAGCCACCAGTCCGTTGGTCAATGAGCTTTGAGCATGAACATAAAAACCAAGGCCTAAAAGAGTTAAAATTAAGGCAGTTCTTATTGTTTTCATGATTCTTGGTTTGTTAGTTGTTTTTCCAAATTAAGTAGTCGCGGATAAGTGCTGCAATGTAAGGGCATGCTTGTCGGTTTGGACAATCCAGCCAATTCTGAACTAGAGGTTTGGAGACATCAGTTGGGTCAACATAACTCGATGCCATCAAATATGGTGAGAATTTCGGTTTTGTTAATTTCAATTTCTTTAGCAGGTAATCTTCGGTTTGTTTCAGCCCCCAAAAACGATCCCATGTTCTTAAAGCATCGTCTTTCTGAAAAGGCCATTTGTTCCCACTAGAAATTGGAATGATTTTTCCGCCTTGCTCACCCATTTCAACTGTAAATCTTCCATCACCACCAAGATTCTCAAATTCCCGATTAAGATAAATCTTGAGTAGCCAATTCCAAAAAACATCAAAATGACGAGAGCTTTTTTTCATAGTCCTTAATTATTTTGAATGCACATTTCCCAATGCCTTTCATTTCGCCGCTTTGTAAATTTTTAACAGCGAGCGCAACACCGTGGCCATTTCGCCGAGCGGAATCATGTTCGGGCCGTCGCTCATCGCTGCGTCCGGCTGCGGATGCGTCTCGATGAACAAGCCGTTCGCGCCGACCGCCAGCGCCGCGCTCGCGAGCACCGGCGCAAATTCGCGCTGGCCCGCCGACTTGTCGCCGCCGCCGCCGGGCAGTTGCACGGAATGCGTCGCGTCAAAAATAACCGGAAAGCCGAACGACTTCATGATCGGAATCGCGCGCATGTCGGCGACGAGATTGTTGTAGCCGAACGTCGTGCCGCGTTCGGTCAGGAGAATCTTTTTTGCGCCGGACATTTTTGCTTTTTCCGCGACGCGCCCCATTTCGTTCGGCGAAAGGAACTGGCCTTTTTTCAGGTTCACGATTTTTCCGGTCGCGACGGCGGCTTCAATCAAATCCGTTTGGCGGCAAAGAAACGCGGGGATTTGCAAAATGTCCACGACCTCGCCCGCGCGCGTGGCTTGCTCTTCCGTGTGCACGTCCGTCAAAATTGGCACGCCGAATTCCTCGCGGATGTTGGCAAGCGTTTTCAATCCGCCTTCGATGCCCGGCCCGCGAAACGCCTTGCCAGACGTGCGATTGGCCTTGTCGAAGCTGGCTTTGAAGACGTAAAAAATGCCGAGTTGCTTACAGGTTTTGGTCAGCGATGCGGCGACGGTGCGGCAAAGTTTTTCATTTTCAATCACGCACGGTCCGGCGATGAGAAACAAGCGGCGCGGCGAATTGAGATTTTTCCAAATGGCGGCGGAATTGAGCACGCGCCAGTTTTAGCAGTGAAAGAATGGAATGTAAATCCAACAAGGCGGTCTCACGCAAAGACGCCAAGGCGCGAAGAAAATCCAGCTTTGCGGCTTGGCGTCTTTGCGTGAGATTTTTTTCAAATCACCGTGCCGTGCGGAATCACCGCGTCCTTCGCGATGACCACGATGCCGTCGCGGATGAAATACAGTTCGTGATCCACATTCTCCGGTTTGCCGGCGGGCGAAATCGTCACGTTGTTCCCGATACGCGCATTTTTATCAATGATGGCGTTCTCAATCTTGCAGCCCGCACCGATGCCGACGCGCGGTTTGCCTTCGCCTTCGTTCTTGGTCACGGGTTCCTCCGATTCGTAATAGTCACTGCCGAGCACGATGGAACGATGCAATTCCGTGCCCGCGCCAACGACGGTTCGCAGCCCGATGATGCTGTGGGAAATTTTTGCGCCGTTGATGATGCAACCGTCCGTGACGAGCGCGTGATCAATCTGCGCGCCATTAATTTTCGAGCCGGGCAGAAAACGCGGACGCGAAAAAATCGGCGCGCTCATGTCGAAAAAATTAAAGCGCGGCAGTTCGGTGACCAAATCCAGATTCGCCTCGAAGAAGGAACGAATGGTTCCGATGTCTTCCCAGTAACCTTGATAGACGTAGGAATAAACCGGATGATTTTTGATCGCGTTCGGGATGATGTGTTTGCCGAAGTCGGGCAGCGGATTATCGAGCAGTTCCTTGACGAGTTCGCGATTGAAAACGTAGATGCCCATCGAGGCGAGAAACGAATCGCCGGGCGTCTCGACTTCGTGTTTCGTTTTCAATTCCGGCGTGAGCTTGAGCGTGTCCAACACCGCGTCTTCCTTGGGTTTTTCCACGAAGCGCGTGATGCGATGATTCTCGTCCGTCTGCATGATGCCGAGCGATTTCGCCTCCGCGCGCCCGACCGGAATCGTCGCCACGGTGATGCCCGCTTTCGTCTCGATGTGCTGCGCGATGACCGGGCGAAAATCCATGCGATACAATTGATCGCCGCTCAAGATGACGAGATAATCGAAATCGTGATTCAAAAAGTGAACCAGATTTTTCCGCACCGCGTCCGCCGTGCCTTCATACCACGACGTATTGTTCAACGTCTGTTGCGCCGCGAGAATTTCCACGAAGCCGCTCGTGAACTGGTCGAACTTATACGTCCGCGAAATGTGGCCGTGCAGCGACGTGGAATTGAACTGCGTCAAAATATAAATGCGGCGGTAGCCGGAATTGATGCAGTTTGAAATCGGGATGTCCACGAGGCGATATTTGCCCGCGAGCGGCACGGCGGGTTTGGCGCGATCTTTCGTGAGTGGAAACAGGCGTGTGCCTTGACCACCGCCCATGATGACACATAGAACTTTGCTGGTATTGTGAGTTTGGCGTCCGGTGCGTGACATAATAAAACCTTTGTTGAATTGGCTGAAAAAGATTTAACGCCGATTGCCGCCGCGAAGCAAGCCGCAGATTCATTTTTGTGAAAAAATAATTGGCGATGCGATTTTCGCGCGCGGGAGAATAAAATTCCGGCTCGACAATTTTCACGAACGGCGCAACCTCGGATTTGTGAAACGGGATTGGCCGCAAAATCCCTGCCTGATAATTGTTAGCCGAATCGCACACGCTTTATGTGGACATGCCTTAAATGCAAAGAGAACATCGAAGATCAGTTCGATGCCTGTTGGAGTTGCGGCACGAAGCGGGATGGCACGTCGCCGCTCAAGTCGCATCCGACCATTCCAACCTTAGCGTCACCCAAACCCAAAAACGAACGGCGCTCGGAGTGGTCCGCATTTTTGAGAGTTATTGGCATATTCTGTCTGATAGTTGGCGTCGTTGCTGGTATTGGCTCCAAAAGCGCGTTCATGTTTTTCAGTTTTGTCGCGTCTGCCATTCCGTTATTTTTCTTTGCGTTCCTAGCTGATGCTTGCACAGAGAATAGATTTTTATTGAAGAAGTTGCTTGAAAAGAAAGAGCAAGATGACGCCTAACGATAGGGCGGAGCACAAATTTCTTTCGCCAACTTTTCGCGAGCCAATTTTATTCCACCACAAACGGCGCGAATTCCTCCACCAGATGCGGCGGGATGCGGACTTTGAAACGCGCATTCTTCCCGCTGTAACGGCTCTCCACCACTTGCCCGACCGCGTGAATCCGCGCAATGATGGCGGCCTTTTCCTGCGGCACGCGCAAATCCAGAAACTCACGGATGGGGCGCAACTGCGTGCCGAGTTCCGCCAGCAGCGGCGCAATTCCCTCGCCGGTTTTTGCCGAAATGGAAACGGAGTTCGGATATTTTTCGCGCAGCAACGGCGACACGCCACCGGCAAGCTGGTCCACTTTATTGAACACCATCAGCACCGGTTTTTCCGCCGCGCCGATTTCCATCAGCACCGTGTTCACCGCGTCAATCTGCTCCTGCGCCTGCGCGTGGCTGATGTCCACGACGTGCAAAAGCAAATCCGCCTGCACCACTTCTTCGAGCGTGGCCTTAAACGCCTCGACCAAGCCGTGCGGCAATTTTTTGATGAAACCCACGGTGTCGGTGAGCAACACATTTTGTTTCGTCGGCAACTTCAAACGCCGCGTCGTCGGGTCGAGCGTGGCGAATAATTTGTCTTCCGCCAAAACCGCCGCGCCCGTCAGCTTGTTCAGCAAAGTGGATTTCCCCGCGTTCGTGTAACCGACAATCGAGGCGAGCGGCCATTCGCTGCGCTGGCGTCCGGCGCGCTGCGTCTCGCGCTGACGGACAACTTTTTCGAGTTCGCTTTCAATCTTCTCGATGCGTTCGGAAAGTTTGCGGCGGTCAGCTTCCAATTGCGATTCACCTTCGCCGCCGATGCTGCCGGTGGAACCGCGTTGCCGCGACAAGTGCGACCAGAACCGCGTGAGTCGTGGCAAAAGATATTTCAACTGCGCGTGCTCGATCTGCAATTTGCCCTCGCGCGTGCGCGCCCGCTGGCCGAAAATTTCCAGAATCAGCGCGGTGCGATCCATGATTTTGCAGCCGAAAATCTTTTCCAGATTGCGCGTCTGCGCGGGCGACAGTTCATCGTCGAAAATAACGGTATCCACGCCATTTGCCTTGCAATCATTGGCGAATTCTTCCGCCTTGCCCGGCCCAATATAAGTCGCGGCGACCGGCACGGCCATTTTCTGCACGCCTTCGCCGACGATGATTGTGCCAGCGGTTTCGGCAAGTTCTTCAAGTTCGTCGAGCGATTCACGCACGTCCGTTGCGGTGCGGGATTTGAGTTCGATGCCGACGAGGAAGACGCGCACGGAGCGCGCGTTTTGATTTTGGTGGATGAGCGATTTCAAATTGTCGTGGCGCAAAACGTAACAGAAAAATCCGGCGGCGAAAGCGCGGACTTAAAACGACAATTTTAATTTCCGTTCCGCCTTGAAATGGGTTAAGAGTTTACCCGACGCCGCAATGCAAAAACCTTTTGCCATTCAGCAAGGACGCCCGCGAACTCCGTGGCCATGGTCGCGGCACTTTGTCTTCGCAATTTTTTCCCTCGCTGCCGTTTTGCCGTTGCGCGCGGACAACACCAATTTGACGGATGAAGTTCGCTTGTTGCGCGAGGAAAACGCGCTCTTGCAACAACAGGTTAAAACGCAGGGCGCGCAACTCGACACGCTCATCCAAAAAGTGAACGGCCTTGAAGCCACGCGACAGCAGATTGTCGGCGGCAACGACCAGCCGCTGCCGAATCATGATTTTGGATTGGGTCAATTGCATTTGAGCGTCGAAGGCGGCGTGGGTTTTGCGGAAACCGGGCCGGACGGATTTGCGCCGGGCGGCCAATTCCGCGTGGACGAGGCGCGGCTGATGTTGGAAGCGCCGGTTTATGACGATGTTTATTTTTACGGCGAACTGCTGCTGGCGACACAGGAAAATCCGGGCGGAAGCGTGCAACTGGGCGAACTTTATTTGGACTTTGAAAACATTTCCAAACTGTGGCAGCAGGACGACCAGTTGAATGCCCGACTGGGACAACTCAACACGCCGTTCGGCGAGGAATACCTGACGCGCAACGCAATTGATAATCCGCTCATCACCCATTCTATCGTGGATTTTTGGGCGACGACACCGGGCGCGGAACTCTACGGAAATTTCGGAAAATTTTCTTATGTCGTCGCCGTGCAAAATGGCGGCGAGAATGTGGGCGGCGACAAAATGGTAGCGGGGCGAATCAGTTTTGACCCTGATGAACACTGGCATTTCAGCGTGAGCGGGATGCGCACGGGTAATTTGCAGGCGAATGCAGATTCGACTTCGCAGATGTGGTTTGCGAATGGATTTTTCCGTTCCATCGGCTCGCCCGCGACGACCCAGTTCCACGTGAACGCAGTCGAGGCGGACGCGACGGCGCGCTGGAAAAGCGGTTACGGCGGCGGCCACGTCAGCGCGTTCGGCGGCGTGGCGCGTTACGACGACAACGACCCGGCGGCGAACAACGCGCGGAACATTTATTATTACTCGGCGGAAGTTTTGCAGAACCTGCCGAAGAAGTTTTACGCGGTGACGCGGTTCAGTCAGGCGCTTTGCACCGACGGCATTCCGATGGTCGGCTACGGACAGTTTGGCGATTATTTTTACGGCCCGTTGACGGACAATCTTTGGCGCTTGAGCCTCGGTCTCGGCTACCGGTTCAGCGACCGGCTGGTGTTGAAGGCGGAATACTCATTCGAGCGCGGCACGGAAGTCGGCGGCGAGACGCGGAACAAAGAAGATTTCTTTGGCACGGAGGCGGCGTTCAAATTTTGATGGCGCGAATGAAAATAATTTTCACCACGCTCGCCGCCGTTTTTACCGCGCAAATTGTTTTTGCGGGCGACATCACGGGCACGGTGCACGCGGAACCGAAAGCGGGCACGGAACAAAATTCAGCAGCGGCGGGTGGCGCTTACGCGAGTCGCAAATTTAAGTTTGTGGAAAAAGTGGATTACGCGGCGATGCGCGATTTTGTGGTTTGTCTCGAAGGCAAAATCGGCACGAATGCCGCGCCCACCAATGCGATTGCGGTGACCACGAGCCGCGTCGCGCAACAGGGTGCGGTGTTCACGCCGCACATTTTGCCGGTGCAAGTCGGCACGGTGGTGGAATGGCCGAACCACGATGACATTTTTCACAACGTATTTTCAGATTCGGACGCGGCGGCGTTCGACCTTGGACTTTACAAAGGCAATCCGACGAATGCGTGCTGGACTTTTAATAAGTCCGGCAAGGTGGATGTGTATTGTTCCATCCACGCGAATATGCACTGCGTCGTGCTGGTGATGGAGAATCC
>CAILDU010000032.1 GCA_903833055.1 uncultured Verrucomicrobia subdivision 3 bacterium
CATCCGCCCGAAAGCGCCGTCGCCGCAAGCGCTCTGCCGGCGCAGTCCAAATGGACCGTTGGCGACTTGGGCAGCACTGAAAGACCCGAATGCGCTAGGCGGCGCTCTGCCGAGACGCCGCTACGTCCTGCCTCGACAATTTGCCGCAATTTTCTAAATTGTCCTGAATGTCGTTCAAACCTTTGGTCATTGCCGGACGCGAATTTCGTTCGCGGCTGATTCTCGGCACGGGAAAATTTTCGTCGCCGGAAGCCATGCGCGATGCGCTCGCCGCCAGCGGCACGGAAATGGTCACCGTCGCGTTGCGCCGCGCGGATTTGTCGGGCAAAAAAGATCCGTTCGCCAACATCCTCGAATTCATTGATCCGAAAAAATATCTGCTCCTGCCCAACACCAGCGGCGCGATGAACGCCGAGGAAGCCGTCCGCCTCGCGCGCCTCGCCGTCGCCGCCGGTTTGCCGAAATGGGTGAAGCTCGAAATCCATCCCGACCCGCGCTACCTGCTGCCCGACCCGATTGAGACGTTCAAGGCGGCGGAGATTCTCGTGAAGGAAGGTTTTACCGTGCTGCCCTACATCAACGCCGATCCGGTGCTGGCGAAACGGTTGCAGGAAGTCGGCTGCGCCACGGTGATGCCGCTCGGCTCACCCATCGGCTCGAATCGCGGCATCCAGACGCGCGACCAGATCCGCATCATCATTGAACAGGCGACCGTTCCCGTGGTCGTAGATGCCGGCATCGGCGCGCCGAGCCACGCGGCGGAGGCGATGGAACTCGGCGCGGACGCCGTGCTGGTGAACACCGCCATCGCCGTGGCGAACGATCCGAACCGCATGGGCATCGCATTCAAACACGCGGTGGAAGCGGGCCGCGCGGCCTTTGAAATCGGCCTCGGCGCGCAAAGCGAAACGGCGAGTGCAACGAGTCCGTTGACGGCGTTTCTGAATTAAATTCAATGGAAAAAGTCCCACCAAGAACATACGAAATCCAAGCCGGATATATTCTTGGTTTTGAAAATCTTCAAAGTTGGGTTGATTGGGCAGATGAAGCCATCGTAGCAGGTTTTGATTCTCAAAGCCTTCGCATTCTTGCCGGACTTCAGCAACCATACGATGATCTTGAAATACATCGTCTATCAACCAAAGCTTTTATCGAGTTAAATATCGTTCCGCTAAAAGTGGAAAGTTGTATTTCATACTACATCACTACGATTCTCCGCCAGACATTGGACGGCAAGCTCACACAAAAACAGACTCTTCTAAAATTGATGCAATTGTATTTGGCAACACATCACGAAAAATCACTAAAAGATTTCTATCTTCTTTATCATGCGGCGTCTGATTTGGAGACTTCTAAAGATCAATGGTATTGGAAAGGCGCAAATCGTGGCAACATCGCCAAAATTATTGATGACTATTTTCAGGATTGGCTAAAGAATCACGGTCAAAATGTGCCAGCTTGATTTTTATCTGTGTTCAATCTGTGTTTCATCTGTGGCTAAAATAAAATGAGTGCAAAAAAATTATCCGCTTCACGCGCCCGGCAGATTCTGTCCGCCGCGCAAAAGACCCGCGTGCTCGTCGTGGGCGACGTGATGCTCGACCAGTTCATCTGGGGCGGCGTGTCGCGCATTTCGCCGGAAGCGCCGGTGCCGGTCGTGGATTTTTCGCGCGAGAGCTTCATGCCCGGCGGCGCCGCGAACGTCGCCCGCAACCTAGTTTCGCTCGCCACGCCAGCGGAACTTTTCGGCGCGATCGGCAATGACGACGCCGGACGCAAGTTGCAGAAAATTCTGGCAGAGCAAAATATCGGCTGCACCGGCCTCGTCAAAAATTCCGCGCGGCACACGAGCATCAAGACGCGCATCGTGGCGCACCAGCAACAGGTCGTCCGCATTGACCGCGAAACGCGCGGCGCGCTCGACGCCAAGACGACTGCGAAATTACTCGCTGAATTCAAAACAAAGCTCGCCAAGGCTGATGCCGTCATCGTGGGCGACTACGGCAAGGGCGTGGTCACGCAGTTGTTGCTGAATGAAATCAAATCGCTCTGCCACACGCGCGGCGTGTGGTTGAGCCTCGACCCAAAGCCGGTGCATCATCTGAACTTGAGCAACCTGTCGCTCATCACGCCGAACCGCAAAGAAGCGTTTGAACTCGCCGACTTGCCGGACGAAACGAAGAATGCAAATCCGTTTGCGGACAAAAATCTAATGCTCGTCGCGGAACGGTTGTTGAAAGAATTGAATCCGGCATTGCTGCTCATCACGCTGGGTGAACTGGGAATGTTGCTCTGCCAACGTGGACAAAAGCCGTTTCACATTCCCACGGTCGCGCAGGAAGTGTTTGATGTATCTGGTGCGGGCGACACGGTCATCGCCACGTTCACACTGGCGGTTGCGGCGGGCGCATCGCCGGTGGAAGCAGCGATTTTATCCAATCATGCTGCGGGAATTGTCGTCGGCAAGGTCGGCACCGCGACGACCACGCCGGAAGAATTGCTGAAAAGTTTTACCTCGTAGCGGCGGCTCGGCAGAGCGCCGCCATCCAAATTTAATTTGCGGCACTCTGCCGAGATGCCGCTACAACGATGAATTCCAAAATCACAGTTGAAATAATTCGCGCCATGAAAGCGCGCGGCGAGAAAATTGCCGCGCTCACGGCGTATGATTATCCGATGGCGAAGCTGCTCGACGAGGCGGGCGTGCCGCTGCTGCTCGTCGGCGATTCGCTTGGCATGGTGGTGCTCGGTTATCCGGACACAACGCATGTCACGATGGCGGAGATGGAGCATCACATCCGCGCCGTCGCCCGCGCGAAAACGAACGCGCTGGTCGGTGGCGATTTGCCGTTCAAAAGTTACGAAGATGTTGACGGTGCGGTGGCCAATGCAAAACAACTGATCGCGGCAGGCGCGGAATTTGTGAAGGCGGAAGGCGGCGTAGAAATTTTGCCGCAAGTGCGCGCTATCATCGCGGCGGGAATTCCATTTTGCGGTCATCTGGGAATGTTGCCGCAGCACGTTTTGGAAGAAGGCGGTTACAAAATCAAAGGCAAGCAGGACGCGGAGCATCAGAAATTGCTCAATGATGCCAAGGCTTTGAGCGATGCGGGCGCGTTTGGGATTGTGCTGGAACTCGTGACGCCGCCGGTCGCGAAAGAAATTTCCGAAAGCATTTCCATTCCGACCATCGGCATCGGCAGCGGCGTGGATTGCGACGGACAGATTTTAGTGACGCAGGATTTGATTGGTGCGTTTCCGTGGTTCACTCCGCGTTTTGTTAAGCCAAAGGTGAATTGCGCGAGAGAAATCAAATCGGCGGTGACAACTTGGAAAAGTTCAGTTGTCGCGCCGGAAAAATAATCGAGCGCAACCATTCTGCCCATGCTGGTGTTAAATTAAGCGATGAAAATTTTGTTCGCCATTCTGCTGCTACTGCTGGCTGCAACGGGCTGCACCACGAAATCCAAATCGCAGATGCTGACGCAGAACGCTTTTCTCGCGGGTCAAAATGCGGCGTTGAAACAGCAGTTGGCGGCCCAATCGGCAGGCGTCACCATCGTTGGCGCGGTGCAAAATTCCAACGTGCCGTGGGTCGCGGGGTTGACGCTGGCGCAGGCAATCGCGACGGCGAATTTCACCGGCACTGACGAGCCGCAGCAAATCATCATCACGCGGCAGGGCGAAAGCGCGACGCTGGACGCCGAGGTTTTGATGAGCGGCACGGATATTCCTCTGGAAGCGGGCGACGTGGTGGAACTGCGCCCCTGACCCACATTTTTCTCCCCAAAAGTTTTTTCAAATAAATTTAGCTTGGACAGCCAATGTCCAAGTGCGTCTGCGAAAGTGGTGTCGTAATTAAAACAAAATTATGACAACCAACGAACAAAACCAACTGCTGGATCAACAACTCGAACTGGGCTTCAACGGCGCGATGCAAAGCCGCATTTACGGTCGTCCGCGCACGCGGGTGACACGGGCGCAATGGTGGTTCGCGAAGATGCGCGAAGCCGTGGCGAACGCGGTGGACTGGCAAAGTGAAGTTCCCTCACGCCCAGAACAAATCTGGATGCCGGGCGCAAACCGCAGCTTGGAAGTTTGAAGTCAGAATGTTGAATGATGAAGTGAAACCAGCGGGCGGCGCACGTTACTTCATAATTCATCCTTCATCATTTCCCCACATAGCCGGCGCGCACGAAATCGCGGATGACGGAAATTTCTTCCGTGCCGTGGATGGTGTGTTCTTTGGGAAATTCGTGCCATGCGACATTCAATCCGGCGGCTTTTACCTGGCGGACTTGTTCCCGCACTTCGGCGAACGGCAGAATGGGATCGAAGTGGCCGTGTGTGATGAGCAGGCGTTGCGATTTGGCGACGGGCGTGAGGTCGCGGATTAATTTCTCAATTTCAAAAACCCAGCCGCTGAGGCCGACGATGCCCGCCAAACGGTGCGGATAGTGCAAGCCGGTTTCAAGCGACATAAGACAACCTTGTGAAAAACCGCCAAGCGTAATTTGTTCGGCGGGGAAATTTTTCGCGCGCAAATCGTCCAGCAGTTCAAATAATAATTTCCGGCTGCGATGAATACCAGGCGCGATGTCGCCGGGATAATCGAACCACGAATAGCCGCCGTGATAGGCGTCGGGCGCGTTGACGAGGAGATAATTCATTTCCGGCAAGTCGAGCGCGCCGGGCAGCCAGCGCCAGCCGTCAATGGAATCGCCCAATCCGTGCAGGACGACGAAGAGACGGCGCGAATTTTTATCGGCAGCGGGAATGAGTTCGCCGTGGAGCATGATGGCTTCGCCGTGCTTTTAACGGTTGGACTGCAACCGGGCGCGCATGACGTAGATGAGCGCCTTGACGGTGAGTTCGATGAACAAAAATGGTTTACCGATGAAGTCGTTTCCGCCCGCCATGGTGGAACTGGTGCGGCTGTCGAAGTCGTTCATGCTGGTTACGAAAACGACGGGAGTTTTTTTCAGGTGGGGCATGGCGCGGAGCTTGGCGCAGAGTTCGTAGCCGGTCATGCCGGGCATGTCCACGTCGAGAAAAATCAGGTCGTAGTCGTTTTCAGTAAGCAATTGCAAGGCTTGTTCCGGGTCTTCGACGTTGGTGGATTTGAGCTTGGCTTTTTCGAGGGCGTAAACGATGGCGCGGCGCGAGATGGCTTCGTCGTCCACGACGAGAATTTTTGAGACGGGCATATCCTGTCGCTCCGGCAGTGTGCCGCGCTCAAACAGCAGTCCCAAAAAATCCACGGCGGAGGCAACCGTGCGGATGGTCGAGGCGTTTATGTTTTTCGGCTTCTCGTAAATTTCTTTGAGCAGTGCCTCGAACGCGCCGGACATGTGGGCGATCTGCACCAACCCGGCGAGCGCGGCGTTGCCGTTCAACGCATGGACGCGGCGATACAAATCATAGACGTGCCGCAGTCGGCTCACTTCATTTTCCGTCAGGATACTGCGCCCGTATAAATACACCGATGAACTGAGCGCCGTCAGCGCCATCACTCCCAGGCCCAGCGCCACACCTTCCCGCGCCAAAAGCACAAACACCATAAAAAGAGCCGCCGCGGTCAGCGTCACCACCAGCGCCCGGCTGGCTCCGGTGTCCAACCCGTCGGGGTGTACAAACGGGGTCAAGAGGACCGGCAAACCCATATGCTCTTTGACCGAGTGCGGTTCCC
>CAILDU010000033.1 GCA_903833055.1 uncultured Verrucomicrobia subdivision 3 bacterium
GAGCTTGAGGCTGCCGGCTCCGAAATCGACGGTCAAAAATGACTTGGTGTTCAGCATGGATTATACAACCTGCCACTACAAAAAATTTCGGGTGCGAATTTTATGTGTGGCAGCACGAAGTGATTACGCCATAACCGCGAGTCGGTCAAACCAAAAAGAAAAATCTTTGCGCGGCGCCGCCAAAAAACATTGCATCGCGCGCGACACTTTGGCTTCATCCCGCCATGTTGCCGTCGGCTCAACCCGCCGCGCGCCGCCGGATGCTGGTTTTTTTCTCCGGTCGCGTGCAAGGTGTCGGCTTTCGTTATACTACCAAAACTGTCGCCACCGGTTTTGAAATCACCGGCACGATAAAAAATTTGCCGGATGGTCGGGTCGAGCTTGTCGCGGAAGGTTCCCACGCGGAACTTGACGCTTTCCGCGCCGCGTTGCACGATGCAGGTCTGGCTGGATTTATTCGGGACGAACAGGTAATTTGGGCGGACGCTAAAAATGAATTTAAGGGATTTGAGATAGCTCGCTAGGAAATGAAATACGCCATCATCGCAGACATTCACGGCAACTGGGAAGCGCTTCAAGTAGTGCTGGAGGATATTCGCGCCCAGAATGCGACGCACATCGTCTGCCTCGGCGACGTCGTCGGCTACAACGCCAATCCCAAGGAATGTCTGCAAGTCATACGCGACATGAATATCCCCGTCGTTAAAGGCAATCACGACGAATACTGCTCCACTGAAAACGCCCTCGACGGTTTCAATCCGCACGCCGCCGAAGCCGTCCACTGGACGCGCGACCAGCTTTCCGCCGACGACAAACAATGGCTGCGCGATCTGAAATACTCCCGCATGGCCGCGAACTTTACGATGGTTCACGCCACACTCGATGCGCCCGACCGCTGGGGTTACGTCTTCGACAAGCTCGCCGCCGCCGCCAGTTTCCCGTATCAGAACACGCAGATGTGTTTCTTCGGCCACACGCACGTTCCTGTTGCGTTCATGCGCGACACCGTCGTGCGCGGCGGCACTTACTCGAAATTTAAAGTTGATCCGTCCAAAAAATATTTCATCAACGTCGGTGCCGTCGGCCAGCCGCGCGATAATAATCCCAAGTGCGCCTACGTCCTCTACGACATGGACGCCAGCACGATCGAACTCCGCCGCCTCGATTACGATATCGAAACTGCGCAGGCAAAAATCCGCGCCGCCGGACTTCCTGAACGCCTCGCCGAACGGCTCGCGTATGGAAGGTAAAAGCACGCCGTCGCTAGTCAGAAAAACACTTCGGCATTTTTGCGGCGGATTGAAATTTTCCTGTCTGTGTTCATCTGTGCGCATCCGTGGTTAAATACTTTTGAAAATTTTAATCCTCAAACCCAGTTCGCTCGGCGATGTCGTTCAAGCGTTGCCCGTGCTGCGTTTGCTGAAGCTGCACTATCCTGATTCGGAAATTTTCTGGTGGATTGATTCCGCGCTCGCGCCACTGATTAAAGGCGACCCCGATTTGGCCGGTATCGTGCGATTCGAGCGTAAACGTTGGGCAAAGCCGCAACATTGGCCGGAAATGATTCGCAGCGTCCGCTGGCTGCGCGCGCAACATTTCGACCTCGTTATTGATTTACAATGCCTCCTCCGCAGCAGCGCATTCGCGTGGCTCGCGCGCGGAAAATTTCTCGCCGGTCTCGATGAAGTCCGCGAAGGCGCACGCGGTTTTTACGACCTCGCCGCGCCGCGCAAAACTTTTCACACCCACGCCGTGGACTGGTATTTGTCAGTGCTACCACCGCTCGGTGTGCCGGTTCATAAAAATTTTGACTGGCTTCCCGAACGCCCGGAAATTTCCGCTGCCGTAAAATCAAAATGGAAAACTGACGACGCAAAGTGGATTGCGCTTCAACCGGGCGCGCGGTGGAAAAATAAACGCTGGCCGGCGAAATTTTTCGCTGAACTCGTCCGCTCACTCGCGGAAAAATTTCCTGATGCGCACTTTGCTATTCTTGGCGATAAGGGTGACCAGTCGCTCGGCTCAATCATTTCGCAAGCAGCGCCGGAACGCTGCGTGAACCTTTGCGGCGCGACTTCGCTGCCCGAAATGGTCGAGTGGGTGCGCCGCTGCGATTTGATGGTCACGAACGACACTGGCCCGATGCACGTCGCCGCTGCGCTCGGCAAGCCGCTCGTCGCACTTTTCGGTCCGACCGCGCCGGAGCGCACCGGCCCTTACGGCCAGCTCGAAAATGTTTTGCGGCTCGACCTACCCTGCTCTCCTTGCATGAAATCGGATTGCTCCATAGACAAGACCGACGAGTGTTTACGCGCCCTACCGCCCGCGCTGGTGTTCGCGCGCGTGGAAAAATTGCTCAACGCGCAAGTTTGAAAACCCTTTGCGCCCGCGCGCAATTGCGTTTAATTTCCCCGCATGAAATCCGCCGCCGTTTTATTTTACCTCGTCGTTGCGCTTGTAAAATCTGCCGCACAGGATGTCATCACGCCGACAAACCACCTCGAACTTTTCAACGGCACGAATTTTGACGGCTTCACCTTTTGCATGAGGAACGACGCCGACCCAATGCAAACGTGGAGCGTCACCAACGGCGTTATTCATTGCAACGGCTCGGCGGTTGGTTATTTCCGCACGAAACAAAGTTATAGCAATTACGTCGTCACCGTGGAATGGCGCTTCGTGAAAATGGCTCCAAAAAAAGACAACACCGGCGTGCTCGTCCACATGCAATTGCCCGACAAAGTCTGGCCGCCGTGCATTCAGAATCAGGGCAAGTCCGGTCGTCAGGGCGATTTATTTGTGATGTCCGGCGTCGAGTGCAAAGAGCATCTGGCTCTCGGCAAAGACGCGAATACGCCCGTCGCATTTACCGGACCATCCGCCGAAAATCCCATCGGCGAATGGAATACGAACGTCACCACCTGCTTCGGCAAAACGGTTGCAGCCAACATCAACAGAAAATTGCTGAACGTAATCCACGAATGCACCGTTTCGGCGGGCTTTATTGGAATTCAAAGCGAAGGCGCAGATTTTGAAATCCGAAAAATTTATTTGGATCCATTAGTTTACCGCCAAGTCGATGAGTTCAACGGAATAGGCAACAGCGACATCCTTGATGCGAAATTGCGCGCAGAAGAGCGAGCCAAGCGAGAATTGCACTAAATCATTTTCTTCACCCACGCGCGCGCATCGTCCGGCGTTTTCAATTCATCCGCCAATTGCCGCTCGCGGATTTCGTGCAGCAGCGCGCCGAGTTCCTTGCCCGGCTTGACGCCAAGCTCAATCAAATCATTTCCCGTCAACAGCGGCGGATGAATCTGCGGCTGCTGTTTTAATTCCTCCGCCTGTTCCACCAAAAAATTAAAATGTTCCAGATTGCCCGATGACCCAAGGCAATCTAGTTTGTGCAACTCCAATTCCAGCGGAAAAGTTTCACGCATCAGCAAACGTCGCAGGGTCGCTTTACGCATCAGCTTCACATCCTTGAACTGCATATGATGCCGCACCGCTTCCACGATTTCTTCCGTTTGTTTATTGGGAAATTTCAGCCGCTGCAAAATCGCTTCTGCCATTTCCGCGCCGACTTTTTCGTGTCCGTAAAAATGAATCTTACCCGTCGCCAAATCTTTTTCCGCCGTCACCGGCTTGGCGATGTCGTGCAATAAAACTGCCCACGGCAAAAGTTCAATTGCATCTGGTGGTAATTTTTCCAGCATCAAACAAATGTGATTAAACACGCTGCCTTCGGGATGAAAATCCGGCGACTGCTCGCAACTAATCGTCGCCGCGAGTTCCGGCAAAACGTGTTCCAGCAATCCACTGTCGCGCAATAAAACCAAGCCGCGACCCGCGTGCGGCGGACAAAATAATTTCAGCAACTCATCGCGAATCCGTTCTGCGCTGATGATTTTTATTTTCGACGCGAGTTGCTGAATAGCCGTGAATGTCTGCGGTTCTATTTCAAAATTCAACTGCGCCGCAAAACGAACTGCGCGCAGCATCCGCAAATGATCTTCGCCGAAGCGCTCTTCCGGCTTGCCAATCGTGCGGATAATTTTTGCGCGCAAATCCTTTTCACCGCCAACCCAGTCGTGGATTTTTTGCGTGAGCGGATCGTAAAAAAGTCCGTTCACCGTAAAGTCACGACGCAGCGCATCCGCTTCGGCATTGGCGAATTCAATTTTTTCTGGACGACGACCGTCTTGATAATCCGCCTCGGCGCGGAACGTGGCAACTTGGAATTGCATTCCGTTTTCAACGACAATGATGACGCCGAATTTTTTGCCGACAGGAATCGTTTTGCGGAAAAGTTTTTCGACTTGCTCCGGTTTGGCGTCCGTGGCGATGTCGAAATCCTGCGGCTCGCGTCCCAGCAAAAAATCGCGCACGCAACCGCCAACCCAAAACGCGGTGAAGCCGGCTCGTTGCAACGTAGTAACAATTTCTTTGGCGATTTCGCGCGGCGACGGATTCACAAAACCATTGTCACGCAAAGGCGCAAAGGCGCAAAGCTAATTTGAAATCGCCATGAATATTTTCAACATGGGCGAAATC
The DNA here is from genome assembly GCA_903833055.1 of uncultured Verrucomicrobia subdivision 3 bacterium. Classification (GTDB taxonomy): domain Bacteria; phylum Verrucomicrobiota; class Verrucomicrobiia; order Limisphaerales; family UBA11358; genus UBA11358. Next base: position 4,555 of record CAILDU010000033.1, read on the forward strand.
CCGCAGGGATTAAACACGGATAGCCGCAGGTGCAACCTGCGGGAATGTAGTTGGAGATTTTGTCCGGCCCTGTCAGGGCCGAATTCTTACGCCAGCTAACCGCAGGTTGCACCTGCGGCTATCCGTGTTTGGCCTCTTACGAGGCCATGAAAAAGGCCGGAAATCATTTCAATCAAAGGCGTAAAGTTATTTTGCTTCGCGCCTTTGCGACTTTGCGTGAAAAATTTATTCTGCGCCCCAGATTTTTTTCAGATGCACGATGCTACGTGTCGCGGAATCCAGCGGAACTTTCGGACTCAATTCGAAAACCTTGATGTGCTCGGGTTTCACAAAGGGCGCGAGCGCGGCAAAATCTATATCGCCGCCGCCGGGCGGAAAATGGTCGCGCGCAGGAAATTTCACGTCGTGAATGTGGAAGCCCGCCAGCCGGTCGGCGCGCTCGGCCAGAAATTTGGCGTGGTCAATGAAACCGAGGTCTTGCTTGATTTGCGCGTGGCCGACGTCGTGCCAATAAAAAACCGGCGCGGGAAATTCCTTAAGCAGCGCGGCAAAATCAGATTCCACCGGCAATTCCTCGACGGCTTCGCGAATTTCAATGCCGAGTTTCAGCCCGCGAAATTTTGCTTCGCCGAAAAGGTCGCGTAACATATCGCGGGAACGGTCGTAGAATTTTTTCTTTTTCGCTTCGCGCGCGGCCACGGCTTCGGCGACGACTTTGAGAAATTTGGGCGAACCGCGTTCGCCGCGTTCGAGCAATTCCTTGAGTTTGCTGGTGTAATCTTTCAAATCCATGCTGCCGAAATGCAGCACGACGAGCGGCGCGCCGACTTTCACGGCGAAGTCGAAAGTGTTCAGCGTGTGCTTGAGCGCGAGGCGACGGTCGCTCTCGCGGTCGGAAGAAAATTCGTAGAGATTGGGCGCCGGCTTTTCCACGCCGACGGGCAGTGGACAAAAATTGTGGCAGGTAGAAATTTTTATTTCACCGGCTTTGACGGCTTCAAAAATTCCCGGCAGCAAACTGATGCGGATGCCGTGGCTCAACTCGGCGTATTCAAAGCCGAGGTCGCGGATTTCGCGGAGCATGGCGCGGCCATCGGTGTGGCGCCCGGAATTCCAGCAGGTTGAAAACGAATACATAAAAAAACCGGCGGCATCCTAACGAATGCCGCCGGTGGTGAAAATGCAAATCACGGCCTAGTCGTCGGCGTGGCGCGCGGCGAGCATGGCGGAGAAACGTGAAACTTTTTCTTTGCGACGGCGGACGGCGGACGGCTTTTCAAATTGCCGGCGCATGCGCACGATTTTAAGCGTGCCTTCGCGATCGACTTTTTTCTTCAGCCGACGCAACGCACGTTCAACAGGTTCGCCTTTTTTCAGTTTAATCTCTGTCATTACACTCACTTCCTTCCGGGGGCGGGGACAACTTGCCTCGGGCAAATTCCCGCATAAATTTAGGAACGCGGAGCATAGATTTTTGGCCGGTGAAGTCAATGAATAAAACCGCACGAACGGATTGATTCTTCATCTTTAATTCATCATTCTTCCTTGAAATGAGCCTTGCTGAACATCGTCAGGCGATTGACAAACTCGACGCGCAAATCGTCAAGTTCCTCAACGAACGCACGCGCCATGTGCTGTCCATCGGCGAAATTAAATTGGCGGCGGGCGAAGAAATTTACGCGCCGCACCGCGAGCGCGCCGTGTTTGACCGCGTCTGCGGCCACAACGCCGGGCCGATTACCAACGAGCAACTGCGCGCCATTTACCGCGAAATCATGTCCAGCGCGCTCGCGCTCGAAAAGACCATGACCATTGCGTATTTCGGGCCGGAAGCGACGTTCACGCATCAGGCAGCGATTCAAAAATTCGGCGCGAGTTTGAATTACGCCGCGCAAAAAACCATCGGCGATGTATTCACCGAAGTTTCCAAAAAGAGCGCGGATTACGGCGTCGTGCCGGTGGAAAATTCCACTGAAGGCGTCGTCACGCACACGCTCGACATGTTCGTGGACAGCGATTTGAAAATCGTTTCACAGGTGCTGTTGAAAATTCAGCAATGCCTGATGAGCAATTCGCCGCGTGCGAAGATAAAAAAACTTTACGTCCATCCGCAGTCGCTCGCGCAATGTCGCGGCTGGCTGGCGAAAAATCTGCCGCGCGTGGAAATCGTGGAGACATCGTCCAACGCGCGTTCCGCCGAACTCGCGGCGAAGGAAAAATTTTCCGCCGCGCTCGGCGGCATTTTGGCGGCGGAAAAATATGGCCTAAAAATTCTCGCGCAAGACATTCAGGATAATTCCGTCAACGTCACCCGCTTCATCGTGCTCGGCCGCACTTGCAGCCCGCCCACCGGTGACGACCGCACGAGCCTGATGTTGAGCGTGGCCGACAAATCCGGCGCGCTGCACGAGGCGATTGCCGCGTTCCGCAAATTCAAAATTAACATGACGAAGATTGAATCGCGTCCAAGCAAACGCAAGGCGTGGGAATATTTTTTCTTCATTGATTGCGCCGGCCATTATCAGGACGCGAAGGTCGCCAAGGCCATTCAGCATCTCGGCAAGCATTGCAACTTCGTAAAAATCCTCGGCTCGTATCCGAACGTGGAGTGAACCGGCTGCGGTTTTAGCCGCGCAGAAGAAATTTCAGTGCCCGCTTTAACGACGTGTAAGCCAGCCGCGCGGGCGGATAACGGAATGGCAAATCGAGCCACGTTGTCCGTCGCAACACAGCTCGCTGGTGCGAAAATGCGTCGAATCCAGCGCGTCCGTGATAGCTGCCAAATCCGCTCTCGCCCAAACCGCCGAACGGCAGGCCAGTGCCGATCATGTGCGCGATAACATCGTTCACACACACGCCGCCGGAGCGCACTTCGCTGATAATTTTGTTTTCGAGCGTCCGATTTTCCGTGAACAAATACAACGCCAACGGCGTGGGCGCGACTTGGAGTTCCGCTATGGTTTTAGTGAGATCGTCAAATTCCAAAACCGGCAGCACCGGCCCGAAGATTTCTTCCTGCATGACCGCCGCGTCCGGCGGCACGGCGGTTAAAATTGTCGGCGCGAGATACAATTCCTGTGCGTGACTTTCGCCACCGTGAAAAATTTTGCCGTCCCCCAAATAATTCAGCTGACGGTTAAAATGTTTTTGGTTCACGATGCGACCGTAATCGGAACTGCGGCGCGGATCCGGGCCATAAAATTCCAGCAGCGCTTGCTTCATCGCCAGCAAAAACGGCTCGCGGACATTGCGGTGAACGCGAACGTGATCCGGCGCGACGCAGGTCTGTCCGGCATTGAGAAATTTACCCCAGACGATACGCCGGGCTGCGAGTTCCACTTTGGCATCCGCGCAAACAATAGCGGGACATTTCCCGCCGAGTTCCAATGTCAACGGCGTCAGATGCCGCGCCGCCGCCGCCATCAAGATGCGCCCCACGCGCGCGCTGCCGGTAAAAAATATTTTGCCGAATTTTTCCTGCAACAACGCTTCGGCAATTTCCGACCCGCCGTTGACTGCCGTGATGTATTCCGGCGAAAAAAATTCGGTGACCAACGCGGTGAGCACTTCCGCCGTGCGCGGCGCGAGTTCGGAAGGTTTCAGGATGGCGGTGTTACCGGCGGCGATGGCGCTGACGAGCGGCGACAGCAGCAGTTGCACCGGATAATTCCAAGTCCCGACAATCAGTGCGACGCCGAACGGCTCCGGCTGCACCCAGCCGCACGCCGGCGCGACGAACCATGGCGTGCGCCGTTTTGAGGGCGCGACCCAGCGCGCCAAATGACGCAAAGCGTGATTAATTTCCGCGTGCACCAATCCGAGTTCGGTGGCGAGCGCTTGATACGGTGATTTGCCAAGATCGGCTTGCAGCGCGGCGAGAATGACCGGCTCGTATTGTTGGAGCGCGGTGGAAAGTTTTTGCAATTGCTCACGACGAAAAGCCAACGGACGCGTGGCTCCCGTCGCAAAAAAATCGCGGGCGCGGTGGACGGTGGCGGTGACTGGCATAAACAATTTGGTGAAAGTTGTCGCGCAGCGTATAAATTGGCAAGCGATGTTTCGTCTTTTAATGTTCAGCCTGTGGTTGTCCGCCTTTTCCTTGCACGCCGACAATTCCACCAACCCGCCGCCGACGCTGGCGGGCATTGCTGAATTCAACGCCGCGTTTCAAGCGTGGGACGGCGAACGGTTCGCCCGTGCCAGCGACATTTTCCAGCAAGCGGCCGCGCGCGAGCCGAACAACGTCACAAATTTTTACTGGCTTGGCGTGGCGGAATTTCACCACATGCTCCAACTCCGCAGTTCGCCGGGCAACGCGACTGCCGCCGAGACGGCGCAAGCCACCGCCTTGGCTGCTCTCACCACCGCTGTAAAGCTGGACGCGCAGCACGCGGAAAGTCACGCGCTGCTGGCCACGATTTACGGCATCCGCATCGGCGACCGCTGGCTTCGCGCCGTGCTGCTCGGACCACGGACGATGAGCCACTCCAAGACGGCGTTGCAGGCCGGCGCGACCAATCCGCGCGTGCGCTATCTGCTCGCCACTGGCGAATTTTACATGGCGAACGGAAATTCCGATTTGCAGCAAGCCCTCAAAAATTTACTGCTCGCGGAAACTTTTTTTGCCAGCGAAGCCACCAACGCTCCGAGTCCGCTGGCGCCGCGCTGGGGGCGCAGCAGTTGTCATACATTCATCGGCCTGACGTATGAAAAACTCGGCGACCGCGCGCGCGCGGCGGAATTTTTTCGCAAGTCGCTGGCGGAGCATCCCGCCGACCAACTGGCGCGGGAAGCTTTGAAACGCGTCGCCCCAACCAATTCAATTTCAGCGCATTCATGAAACCAAAAAAAGTCATCGTCATCGGCGCGGGGTTGGGCGGATTGTCCGCTGCGATCTCGCTGAAACAATCCGGCTACGACGTCGAAATTTTTGAGAAGAACGACAAAATCGGCGGCAAGCTCAACGTGCTCAAGGAGCAGGGCTACACGTTCGACCTCGGGCCGTCCATCCTCACGCTGCCGCACATTTTCGAGCGATTATTTGAGCGCAGCGGGAAGAAGATGAGCGATTATTTTTCCATCCGCCCGCTGCGCCCGCACTGGCGGAATTTTTTCGAGGACGGCGTGACGCTCGACTTGTTTCCCGAACCGGACAAAATGGCTGCCGAAGCGCGCAAAGTCGGCGAACCGCCGGAAAACATCGAGCGCTTCCTCAAGTATTCCGCCGGCCTCTACGACTTGACTAACGATGGTTATTTCGAGCAGGGCTTGGACAACTGGCGCGGCTTCGCCAAGCACTACGGCTTGTTCAAGTTTTTCCAGTTCGACCTCTTTCGCACGATGCACCAAGGCGTGGCATCGCATCTCAAAACCCAGTATTTCCGCGACATCTTCGACTTCTTCATCAAATACGTCGGCTCGTCGGCGTATCGCGCGCCGGCGTTTATGAACGCCATGCCTACAATCCAGTTTCGTTACGATCTCTGGTATGTGGACGGCGGGCTTTACAACATTGCGCTTGGCTTGAAGCGGCTTATGGACGAACTCGGCATCAAGGTAAACCTCAACGCCGAGGTCGGCGAAGTCCGCCACGAAAATGGCCGCGTCACTGGCCTCGTGGCGAATGGAAATTTTCATCCAGCTGACATCATCGTGTCGAACATGGAGGTCATACCGGCTTATGAAAAATTATTGCGCGAGGACAAAACTTTCATCGCGTCGCTGGAAAAGAAACTCGAACCCACCTGCTCTGGGCTTGTCATCGAACTCGGTTTGGATTGCCAGTATCCGCAGCTCGCACACCACAACTTTTTTTTCAGCGGCCATCAGAAAGAACATTTCGCCAAGGTCTTTGAAAAATACGAATTGCCCGACGACCCGACTATCTACCTCGTCGCCGCGTCCAAGACCGATCCGACCGTTGCACCCGTTGGCTGCGATTGCCTGAAAATTTTGCCGCACATCCCGCACATCAACGACGCGCACCCGCTCACGCGCGAAGATTATGCCAAGCTCAAGGAACGCATTCTCGACAAATTGGAGCGGATGGGCTTGAAAGATTTGCGCAAGCACGTTGTCTTCGAGCATTTCTGGACGCCGCTCGACATCCGCGAAAAATATAATTCTAACAAAGGTTCCATCTACGGCGTCGTAAGCGACCGCTGGAAAAATCTCGCGTTCAAAGCGCCCAAGCAAAGCACGCTCTATCCAAATTTGTTCTTCGTCGGCGGCTCGGTGAACCCCGGCGGCGGCATGCCGATGGTCGTGCTCTGCGGCCAGAACGTCGCCAAGAAAGTCGTCGCGTGGGACAAAGCATGACGGCGCTGGTCATCCTCGTCATATTTTGGTTGGCGGGCTGGGCAACGCTCGCCCGCATCAAACCTTGTCGTCCGGTCAAAGCGGGAACACCGCTGCCAACCCAAAAGATTTCCGTCATCATCCCAGCGCGAAACGAAGAAAAAAATCTTCCGCGTCTGCTGCGCTCGTTGCAAAGCCAGCCAATTCCGCCGGATGAAATTATCGTCGTGGATGACGCCTCCACCGACCGCACTGCCGCCGTGGCGACGGAACTTGGCGCGCGCGTTGTCACGCCGCCACCGCTGCCGGAAGGCTGGCGCGGAAAAACCTGGGCCTGCCAGCATGGCGCGGATCAAGCGCACGGCGAGTGGCTGTTGTTTTTAGACGCCGATACGTGGTTTGAACCGGACGGACTGTCAGCAGTGCGCGCGGAATTTTCCGCCGTCGGCGGCGGGGCATTGTCCGTCGCTCCGTTGCATCGCGTCGAGCGATTGCACGAACAGTTTTCCGCATTTTTCAATCTCGTGATGCTCGCTGGCACGGGCGCTTTTACGCTGCTTGGCGACCGCTTGACGCCGCGCGGTTTGCTTGGACAATTCCTATTGATCGAGAAGCCAGCTTACGTTCGCGTGGGCGGCCACGCAGCGGTGAAAGAACAAGTGCTGGAAAATTTCTGGCTCGCGGAAAAATTACGCGCTGTCGGCGTGACGCTGCATTGCCGGGGCGGACAAAAAGTTTTTTCCTTCCGTATGTATCCGCTCGGCTGGCGCGAAATGATGGAGGGCTGGATCAAAGGTTTCGCGGCGGGCGCGGGCAAAACTCCCCTACCCTTGCTGCTGTTGGTGATTGCGTGGATGAGCGGACTCATCATGGCGACGGGAAATCTGCTCCTCGCCAAAAACGCGCCGGTTTGTTGGATCGTGTATGCGGCTTTTGCGGCGCAAGTCGGTTGGCTGTTACGGCGCATCGGCACGTTTCATTGGAGCACGGCAATTTTATTTCCTGCGCCGCTGGTTTTTTATTTTGTCATCTTCACACGCTCGGTGTGGCGCGCGGCGCGCAAACAACCAGTGGATTGGAAAGGCAGGAAAATCCATGCTGGTTGAATTACCCATCCTCTGGACGACGCTGCTAAACGTGCTGGCGTGGCTCGTCATCCAACTCGGCCTGGCGTGGGCGATGACGCGGATTCCAGCGGCGCGATTCAATCCGCGCAGTTCCTTGGCTCGACTGTGGAATTGGGAGCGTTTTGGGCGCGGCTATGAAAAATTCTTTGCCATCAAACGCTGGAAAGATCGGTTGCCCGATGCCGCGAGCTGGTTCAAGGGCGGTTTTCCCAAGGCGGAACTGCGCGCGCACACGCCGGATTTTCTGGAACAATTTTTGCGCGAAACCTGGCGCGGCGAGCTGACCCATTGGCTGGCGCTGCTGACGTTGCCGCTGTTTGCGATTTGGAATCCGGTCTGGGGCGTCGCCGTCAACGCAGCCTACGCCGTGGCGCTAAATGTTCCGTGCCTGCTCGCGCAACGCTACAATCGCGGCCGGTTTCTGCGCGTGCTCAACCGGGTAGCCAAATCAGATTGAACCCGTTCAGACCTGCGTGTTCTTGGAAACAAATTCCACGCCGTGTGCGCGGCAAATCAGGTTCGCCGCGATGCGGCCGGATTCGTAAATCGTCGGCAAACCGCTGCCGGGATGCGTGCCGCCGCCCACGAGATAGCAGTTGCCCAGTTCCTCGAATTTATTGCGCGGACGAAAATAAAGCATCTGCGACAACTTGTGCGCGAGGTTGAAAGTCGCGCCAAAATGGATGTTTTGATTTTGCCATTCGTCCGGCGAGAGGACAATTTCCTCGCGAATGTGCGAGCGCAAATCTTTCATGCCGCCGCGCGTTTCCATCGCGTCGAGCAGCCGATCACGGAAACCGCCTTTCGCTTTCGACCAGTCAATTGCCGCCGTCTTGTTCGGCACGGGCACGAGCACGTAAAGCGCCGAGTGGCCGGGCGGCGCAAGGCCGGGATCGGTTACGCTGGCGTTGCGAACGTAAAAAGATAATTCGTCCGATAACACTTTCCGCTGAAAAACGTCCTCGATATTTTTCCGGTAATCTTTGGAAAAGAAAATGGTGTGGTGCGGCAGGTCGTAAACTTTGTCCACGCCGAGATACAGCATGAAGGTGGAGCAGGAAAATTCCTTCGCGTCCACTTTGGCCGGCGTGTATTTTTTGAGCACGCCGGGCGGCACAAGATTTTTCGCCACGTAGCCGAAATCAGCATTCAGCACCGTCTCGTCGCCCAGAATTTTTTCACCGGATTCCAGCTCCACGCCGCGCACGTCGCGACCTTCGAGAACCAGTTGCTTCACCGGCGAATTCAGGCGGATGTCCACGCCGTGTTCGCGGCAGACTTTGGCCATCGCCTCGGAAATTTCGCTCAAGCCGCCTTGCGTGTGATAAACGCCATAAGCGTGTTCGACGAACGGCAAAATCGCAAACAGGCCGGGACAATCCCAAGCGGACATGCCAAGATATTTTGCCTGAAATGTGAAACAAAGTTTTAACCGTTCCGGTTTGAAATAGCCGCCGAGCACGTCCATGACTGATTTGCCGAGCGAAAGATGCGGCACAGCTTTAATCAAATTTAAGTCAAGATAGCTGGCCAGCGAGGAATAATCTTTTTGCAGACACGGATACATTTTGCGGAACCGTTCCTGCTCGGTTTCAAGAAAGTGCCAGTAGCCCTCCGCGTTGCCGGGGAATTTTTCATTCAACTGTTTGAGCATCGCCGCATGATCCGTCGTCGGCTCAAACATCATATCGTCAAACTGCAGCCGATACATCGGCTCCAACTTCACGAACTTTAAATAATCTTCACTCTTGCGCCCAGATTCCTCGAACACTTCATCGAGGATAAATTTCATCATCAGAAACGTCGGGCCGGTATCAAATTTGTAGCCGTTGCGCTCGATGGCCGCGTTGCGACCGCCGACGCGATTCATTTTTTCCACCAACGTGACTTTGAAACCGCGCGCCGCCAGCAGCATCGCCGCCGTCAATCCGCCCGGTCCCGCGCCAACCACGATGATATGTTTTTTTGATTTGGTGGAATTGTTCATGCCCGTTGAATTAAAATGTCGCAAAGTTGCATTTCGCTTCACGGTTGAAATTCGGCGGCATTGCGGGCAATCTTCTTTGCGTGAGCCATCTTGCCAAAGCCCGTGAAGTTTTTGAAATTGAAATCGCCGCGCTCAAATCCGTCCGCGCGCAGCTTGATAAATCTTTTGATGCGGCCGTCGAAACTGTCATCGCCGCGCTCAAGTCGCGCGGAAAAATCGTCATCGTCGGCATCGGCAAATCCGGCAACGTCGGCGCGAAAATCGCCGCAACTTTGACGAGCACAGGTTCAACTGCCGTCGTCCTCAACAGCGTGGACGCGCTGCACGGCGACGTGGGAATCATCAATGATGGCGATGTCATTCTCGCTTTAAGCTACTCTGGCGAGTCGGAAGAACTGCTGAATTTGTTGCCCGCGCTAAAAAGATTTTCCGTAAAAATTATTTCATTAACCGGCAATGTGAAATCCTCGCTCGCGCGCCACAGCGACTTGGCCTTGAGCGTCAAAGTTCCGAAAGAAGCGTGTCCGTTCAACCTCGCGCCGACGAGCAGCACGACCGCGACGCTCGTTCTCGGCGATGCGCTGGCGATGGCGGTTTTGCAGGCGCGCGGTTTCAAGCAGAAGGATTTTGCCAAGTATCATCCGAGTGGCGCGATTGGCCGCGCGATGCTTTTAAAGGTCGGTGAAATCATGCGGAGCGGCGAGCGCAACGCGATTGCCTCCGAAAATCTTTCCGTCAAGGAAGCGCTGCTCGTGATGACGCACGCCAAATCCGGCAGCCTCGCGGTAGTGAACACACGCGGCAAACTCGCCGGCATTTTTACCGACGGCGATTTCCGCCGCCACATGGCAAACGACGAAAAACTTTTGTCACAGCCGCTCAAAAAAATCATGACGCGCAATCCGATCTGCGTCCGCGACACCGCGTTGGCTGTCGAGGCGCTGAAGATTTTTAACGAACGGAACATAGACGATCTCATCGTCGTGAATGCGAAGAACGAACCAGTGGGATTGATTGATTCGCAGGATTTGCCAAAGCTAAAAATCGTTTAGGGCGTGGGCTGATTGCCTTTGCGTTTTTGCTCGACCGTTTTCAACGGGTCAATTTCCACTCGGCGCAACCAGAGCAAGACGCCCAGCCAGTTGAGCGGGTCACGGAACATTCGCACTTTTTTTCCTTCCTTAAACGAACGCGAACGGTAGTTCACCGGCAGTTCCACGGGTTGAAAACCTTTGCGGATGAGTTTGACGAGCAGCTCAAAGTCAAAGTCGAAACGGTTGCATTCAAATTCCAAACCGTAAAGACAGTCGCGGCGGAACACCTTGAACATGGTGAAGGGATCGCGCAGCCGTTGGAAAAACAACCCGTTCACGAGCGCCGTGAAAAACCAGTGGCCGAAATTCAGAAACAAGCTCAAGCCAAACTGGCCGGCGAAGCGGCGCATCTTCAAAACATTGCGCCCGCCGTGCCGAGAACCGAGGACGAAGGCGCTGCGGCCAGCGACAAGTTCTTCCAGCAGCGCGGCGTAATCTTCAAGGTCGTATTCCAGATCAGCGTCCTGAATCAAAACGTAGTCGCCTATGGCGGCCTTGAGGCCGGTGCGAACGGCGTGGCCTTTGCCGCGCGGACAATCTTCCAAAATAATTTTTACGCGCGGATGATTTTTGTATTTCAGCGCGGCTTCACGCGTGCCGTCGGTGGAATTGCTTTCCACGACGATGATTTCCATCAGCAGGCCAGGTATTTCCTTGTGCAGCAGCGCGGCCATCAATTCGTCGAACGTCTTCGCCTCGTTGTAGGCGGGCAAAACTACGGACAGCACCGGCTGCGGTTTCAGTTCCGCTTTGCGTGCGAAAACCATCATGCCGCTGGCGGTGGTGTGATGATGGCGGGCGCGCGTTTTGGCCGGCAACAGGTGCGCGAGAAAATTCAGCAGGCCGGTCATCAGCGGCGCGGGATAGCGGTCGAAATGAATCCGGACGCAGTCGAAATTGATAATCTTCCCGCCGGGCTGCGCGATGACGTCACGGAAGCTGGATTTGAAGAGTGCGGTCTGGAGGTTTTGGCGGTCGAAATAAGTCAGATGCTCGGCTTTCAACTCCATCCATTTTTGGCGCATGAGGCGCGCGAGCAATGAATCCATCGCGGGCATGGCGATGAACAGCGTGCCGCCGGGCTTGAGCACTCGGTGAATTTCCTGAAGCAAACCGGCCGGGGAACGGACATCACCGAGCACGCTGGAAATGACGCAGAGTTCAAATTGCGCCGCCGGCAGCGCCGCCAAAGACCATTCGCCGCTGCGCACCTCGCCGTTTTGCAAACGTGCTTGCGCCCGCTGTCCGGCGGACGGTGACAATTCAACTCCGGTAACCTGCCAGCCAGCCGCCTCGGCCTCGACGAGAAAATCCCCGTCGCCGCAGCCCACTTCGAGCAACCGGCCAGTGGTGGAGCCGTGGTAGCGACGGATTTGTGAAAGATACAGTTGGGCGGCGGCCTGCCGAACACCGGCCAAAGTTTTTTTTCCAGCGTCACTAATTTTTTCCGGAAAATAATGGGCGTGGTAGATGCGGGCCAGTTCGTCGTCGCTGGGTTGCGGATTGACGAAGACCAGCCCGCAGTCGTCGCACCGCACCATCCGGTGATCGCCCGCCGAAAAAAGATAATAAACCCGTGCGCCTTTGCAGACGTGGCAGGTGCGGACGGACTGATTTTCCGACGGCGGGAAATTCATGTAGGTTGGGCATTAAACCGCTCCGGACATTTCCGCCGGTGGAAAAAAATATTCATGACGGCGAGCAAAATGACAACTCCGGCGGAAGTCCAAAAGCAAATACAAGCCAGCGTCCAGTGCCGGGGTCGGTAGGTGAACTGCACATGGTAATCGCCCGGTTGATCCAGGTAGATTCCTTTGAACGCGCGGTTGACGGTCAAAACTTCTTTCGGCTGATGATTCGCCGTGGCCGTGAAATCCCGGGCTTGGCCTTCCGTCAGGCAGACCACGCCGGCGGAAGTGGCGTGGACATCAAACTCCGTGGCATTGGGTGTCAGCCGGTAGTGGGTTGCCGCCGTAATCGTCGCGGAGTTCGTGCTTTCCAAGCGCCGCAGGCTGGGATGGTCGCTAATGTCCTGCGGGCTTAAGGTGACAAACGGCTGTTTGCCGTTGGCTGCGAGCTGTTGAATGAATGATTCGGTGCTGGCGATGGACGTCACCTGATTTGCAAAAAAAGCCCGCGGCCACACATCCAGATTTTCGACGATGGCAAAATCATCGCGCGCAATCAGACGGAAGCCGGGCTTTTCGCCAAGACTAGTTTTTGGTGCGGCCAACAAATATTTTACGTTCAATAAATTCAACAGTGGCCTTGCTTGAACCGGATCCACCACCTCCAGTTGCCAAACATAACTGAGTTCCATGCCGGGAAATTGGCGGATGAGGTCAATGAATTCTCCATTGCTCAACGGCGAACAGGAACGGATATCTTCCAATTCATAAACCGCCGAATAATTGCCCATGAACCCCCACGGAATGTTGACCATGCGAAACGGCTCCGCTGTATCCGCCTTGATTTGGTTGACCGCTTGGCTGGGCGCGTCAAGCCGCACCCGTGGGCCGGGCAGCATGAGCAAGTCATCCTTCCCCAAATTATAAAGTCCGAAACGGAAGTTGGGAATGAACCCCAGAATCAAAATGCCGACCCAACCCAGCAGGAGCATTTGCTGCTGGCGATGTTGGAGAAAAATAAATAGCAGCGGCGCGCCGATGGCACCTGCGGTCGCACACAAAAAATAATTCCACGGCATCGCCGATTGGGGCGCATTTCCGGATAAATACCATAAAACTAAACCGGCAAAAATGCTGGCGATGCAAATGAGTTCGATGGCCACCTTGCCCGGTTTCACCTTGCCAGTCAGAGTTTTGAAACCATACGCGCTTTGAAGTGTCAGATGGATAACCAGCAGATAGGAAAAATCGGTTGCCACATGGCCGACTCGATTCAAAAGCGGAACGGCGGCAATCAAGGAAGCTGGAATCCCGCCAAAGATGCAGCCAACCCACCACGCAATAGCGGCGGTGTTAATCCAATAGAAGCGTTCGCCTTTGAGTTGACGCCAGCGCAACAGGCTAAAACTACAACCCACGAAAATCAGCAGGCTGGTGCCGGGAGCGATGGCGGCGTTAGGTTGTTGCAGAAGATAAAAAAGATCGTCAAAGATACCTGCCAAAATCTTGGTCGAAAGCTGAACCACATGGATTTGGTCATGCGCGGTGAAAGCACCGGGAAGCGAAATCAAAAACGACAACCAGACTGGGGCGGTCAGACCCAGAAACAGGAGCGTGCCAAGCCCCGCGCGACCCAAGACTCGAACCATGCCTATGAAATCTCGACAACCGGTTAACGCATAGACCAGCGCGACCAAACTTAACCCGCCAATCAAAGCCACTCCCACTTCCACATGACCGGCATTGAAACAGGCGAAGTTCGCCAATAACCAGACTAATCCCCAAGCGGCGCGTCCGCCGGAACGTAAATCAAACCAGTTGATCGCCGCCAGCAGAATCCACGGCGCATAGCTGAAAACAAAAAAGGCCGGATGATTGTTGGTGAAAAAAAACGCGCCGCAATACGCCGCCAACACCGAATAAATAAGCGATAAAATCCGGCTGCCCAACAGCCGGAGCACGAGCAATCCCAAACCGCAGCAAAAGAAAAATTTTGCGAAGAGAAACTTAAAGTCCCAAGCCCAGGCCGATCCGTGCCCGAAAATAACCAGCAATTGCAGCGGATCGCCCAGCATTGAAATCGCCTGACCGATGAGAGTTTCACCGCCGTGACTGTATCGGTTCCACAACGGCAGCTCGCCGTGTTCCAGCAAGCTCCGTGACTCGACAAAACCCATCGGAACCCCCCCACCACATCGTCGCAAAAGTATCACTACCATGCGTGTTCGGGAGCAACTCCGGCGTCCGCGTCGGCCACTGCGACATACCCGGCAAAGGCGGCCACCAGTTGTAAACCACCGTGCCCGTGGACATGGGGGAAACAAAACTTTTGCCGCAAAAAATAATTGGGTAGCAGTTGATAATCACCGCCAGTAGTGAAACCAGCACAATCGCCAGCACCGGATGACCCGCATGCCATCCCAAAATTCGACCCGCAAATCCGCGCCTCGGAATTTGGGATGCGGCTTCCCCCGCCAGCTCGGAAGCCTTGGTTTGGTTGGATTTAATCACGTCCTCATCCCGTTTTTGAAATCGTAATTTTCAACGGCAACCGTGTCAAAACAAAGCGCGGCCACCTCGTCCATGGTAAATCGTTGGAAGTTTTCGGCTTTCACAAAAAAAATCACGCCGCAAATTTCAGATAAATCACTTTCAAATATTCCGCTTCCTTGAAACCGGCGGGATGATCCGGCGGATGCTGCAACGTTTTTAGCTCCGTAAATTTTCTGCCCGATTTCACGGCCGCGCGGCGCACCGCGTCAAAAAATTCCAGCGCCGAAACGTGCGCGGAACAGGAACCGGCCACCAAGATGCCATCGCGCGAAAGCCGCATGATTCCATGCGAATTCACGCGTTCGTAGGCGCGGATGGCGCCTTCGCGTTCCGTTGCGCGTTTCGCGAGCGACGGCGGATCAAGCACAATCAAATCAAATTTGTCCGCCGTTTTTTCCAGCCATTCAAAACAATCCGCCTGAATAATTTCGTGGCGGCAATTTGCGACTCTGGGAAAGTTTTTGTTCAGCGCAAAATTTCTTTTTGCCGATTCCAACGCGTGTGCGCTGATGTCCAAGTCGGTCACAGAAGTTGCGCCGCCGCGCGCGGCATAGACCGAGAATCCGCCGGAGAAACTGAACGCATTCAGAACTTTTTTACCGCTCGCCAGCATTTCGACTTCCGCGCGATTTTCCCGCTGGTCGAGAAAAAAACCGGTTTTTTGTCCGCGCAAAACATCGGCCTCAAAACGAATTCCGTTCTCGGAAAAAATCACCGCGCCAACCGGCGGCGAACCAAAAAGTATTTGTCCGTCGCGCCGCTGAAATTGTTTTTCCGCAAGCGATTGGATGTTCCGGCTCAAACGCAAAACGATACTTTCACACGGAATTTTTTCTTGGAGCAACGCAAAAATTTCTTCCAGTCGCGGCAGCCACGCGGCGGAATAAATTTTTAGGACGAGCGTGGAATCGTATTTGTCCACCACGAGTGCCGGCCAGCCGTCGCTCTCGCCGTGAATCAGGCGATAGCCGGTGGTGGTCGCATCGAATAGTTTCGCGCGACGCTCCAGCGATTTTTCCAGATGCGCTTTCCACCAAGTAGAATCAATGGTTTGCGGCTTGCCCGCGTGCAGGATGCGAACGCGGATTGGTGACTCTGCATCAAACAAACCGACGGCGAGAAACTTGTCGTTGCGGTCGTAGATGACGGCGAGTTCGCCGGTGATACCTTCGCGGTTTTGTTCGCGGATGCTGTCGGCAAAAAGCCACGGATGGCCGGAACGGACGATGGTTTCAGCCGTATTCGTCAGACGCAGACGCAGGCGTGCCGCAGTTTGATTTGCGGCGGATTGGCTCATTCGAGTCCGCTGGCTTTGCGCGCGCGCTTCAAAACGGTTTGCGCCAGCGTGCGCGCTTTGGTTGCGCCATCGGCGAGGACGCTGTTGACGTAATCCAGATTGGCCGCGAGTTCGGCGCGCTTCTTCCGCGCGTCGGCGAAATAATTCCAGTAATTCTCGAACAAACCTTTTTTTAAATCGCCGTAGCCGAGGCCGCCGGCGCGGAGACGATTTTCAAAATCCGTGGCGACTTCGGCGGGCGCGACGAGTTTCAAAAGTTGGATGGCGAGATTTTTATCCGCATCCGGTTTCGGTTCTTCGGGCAGCCGCGAATCCATTTTGATGCCCATGATTTTTTTGCGGATAATTTTTTCGTCGCCGAAAATCTCAATGGTGTTGCCGTAGCTTTTGCTCATCTTCTGGCCGTCCGTGCCGGGGACGACGGCGACTTCTTCGCGAATTTTCGGTTCGGGAATCACGAAGGTCTGGCCGTATTGCTCGTTGAATTTGATGGCGATATCGCGCGTGACTTCGACGTGCTGTTTCTGGTCACGCCCGACGGGAACGATGTTGGAATCGTAGAGCAAAATGTCCGCCGCCATCAAAACCGGATAGGCAAAGAGTCCGTGATTTACGGGAATACCCTTGGCGGACTTGTCTTTGAAAGAATGGCATTTCTCCAGCAAGCTCATCGGCGTGAGTGTGGACAAAATCCACGCCAGTTCGGTGTGCTCTGGTAAATCTGACTGGCGGAAGAAGATGGATTTTTTTGGGTCAAGGCCGCACGCGAGAAAATCCAGCGCGACGTCCAAAGTGTTTTTCCGTCGTTGATCGGCGTCAAACAACGAGGTCATCGAGTGATAATCCGCGATGAAATAAAACGCCTCGCCTTTTTCCTGAAGGGCGATGGCGGGCTGCATCATCCCGAAATAATTTCCGAGGTGCAGCGTGCCGCTGGGCTGGATGCCGGACAAAATTCGCATGGCGACAGGCTATCAGCGAATGAGGAAAACTGGAAAGCAGGAAAACAAAAAAGCGTCCAACCCGAAGGCTGGACGCTAAAAATAACCATAGTATTTGTTACCACTCAAACAAGGGAATACCTCCGGAGTTACCAATGCTGTTAGTCATAACTTGGTAGCGAACCCATTCGACGTGTCCGTCTATGTAGGCTTCGTTGCTCCCCACCGCTTTACCTTTTGTCATATGACCTGTGGATTGGGGGTTTTTAGCGGCAAAAGCGGCGGTTCCAGCGGTAATATTGGCATACGTCTGCTTGGCCGGACTACTAAGGATAACGCACGTCGCAAATGCGGTGCTGGATGGCTGATGCGTTGCATCTCCAGTCAACTTGGCAGGCATGGTATTCAAAGGCATCAGAGGTATGCCGTTCAATAGCCATAAGAAACCGGTGATGCGAAAAGTCAAAGTGGCTTGGGTCTTTGCAGCATAGTTCACTTGAAAATTCCAAGTGTCATCTGCATTCCAAGCCGAATAACCAGGATCATAGAAAACATTGCGTGTGCAACCGTTATCAATCATGGCATTGATAAAAACACTTGATAAATCCCATGGCCAAGCACCGCCATAGGTCGTTGCTGGCGCAACAACAGCTGGTGAGTTGGTCAAATTCATTATTTTGTCTTCATTAGCTCCGCCATAAATTTGCAAGGCCAGCCCCAGTTGATGCTGATTGTTTTGGCAAGATGCCCGCATTGCCTTTGCCTTCGCACTAGCCAACGCGGGCAGCAGCATGGCCGCGAGAATGGCGATGATGGCAATAACGACCAGCAATTCAATCAAGGTGAACGCTGAATTAAAACGATACTTGGGCTTCATAATAGGTAATGCGACAAACATACCACTCTTTCCGCCATTTTTCATATCGCTCGCAAAAATCATTCAAACGGCTGTGGACAAAATGGCTTTATGATAAATGGGCGGCGTGGTGGTCTTTAATTAAGAATGCTTTTTAATTTGCAGAATACAACTGGAAAAATGTCACCAGAACTGTGGATGTCGCAGCTGAAAAAACACTTCTAGCTGCTAACTTTGCTTCGGTGCAGTGCGCCATCTTGAACTTCCCATCGGTGCAAATCTTTGCCGAGTTCGCTCGGCCAATTTTCCTCGGTGCAGGTCATGAAAACTTGGCCGCGCGCGCGCCGTGCTTGCTCCAACAACGGCAGAAAACCGCTGCGACGTTTCAAATCCAATTCGCCCATGACGTCGTCAATCAGCAGAATCGGTGGCGAGCCGTGTATGCCCGCGAGAAATTCCGCCTGCGCCATTTTCAGCGCAATGGCCAGCGTGCGTTTCTGGCCTTCGCTGCCGAACTGCGCGGCGGATTTTTCATTCTGCAACAACGACAAATCATCGCGGTGCGGGCCGACGAGCGTGGCGCGAAAAGTCCGTTCGCGCGCGCGGGACGACGCGAGTTCGACGGCGAAATCATTCTTCACGCTGGGCTGGTATTCGATGCGCAGTTCCTCGGCGTCGTTGGAAATGCGGCGATACGCGAGGCGCGCGAGCGGGGAAAATTTCGGCACCAGTTCGCGGCGGGCGCGGATGATTTCGTTACCGAGCTTCACCATTTCGTCGGAGAAACTTTCCAGCGCGGCTTCATCGACAGTGCGCTGTTTTAACAAGGCATTGCGCGCGCGGACGGTGTGCATGTAACGCTGGAGCAGCGGCAAATAAATTGGATTCGTTTGCGCGAGCAAGAGGTCAATAAAACGTCGCCGCGCGCGCGCCGTGCCTTTGATGAGCTGCAAATCTTCCGTGCAAAAAACCACCGTGCGCAGCGCGCCGAGATAATCCGCGAGTTTTTTCACCGGCTGGCCGTCGAGCGTGAGTTTCCGTTCGCGCAAGGCCCAATACATTTTGATTTCATGGTCGCCCTGCCCCACCACGTTGCCGCCGACAAAATAGCCTTTTGCGCCGTGCCGGATCATCTGCGCGCCGCCGACGCCGCGAAAGGATCGCAGCGTGGCCATGAGATAAATCGCTTCGAGGATGTTCGTTTTGCCCTGTGCATTGTCGCCGAGCAGCAAATGAAAGCCGGGCGCGAAATCCGCGTCCAGCCGGGCGTAGTTGCGGAAATCCCGCAGCCGCAAATGAGACAAATGCACGCCGCTAAAATGAATTGGAAAAAATCCGGCGGCGAGTTTTTTCGGCGGACCGATAAGCCGCCGGCTTCAGGAAGCCGCGCCCGACTGCC
>CAILDU010000034.1 GCA_903833055.1 uncultured Verrucomicrobia subdivision 3 bacterium
ACAGCGTGGGCGCGGAGCATCCGCTCAAGGCCGACGCCGGCTGCCGCAACACCGTCTTCAATTCGCAGGCGCAGACCGGCGCGGAATTTGTGGAACGGATCCTCGCGCTCGGCGTCCGCAATTTCCGCGTGGAATTTCTGAATGAAAATCCCGATGAAGTCGTCCGCACCATCACGAAATACCGGCAGTTGCTGCGCGGCGAAATTTCCGGCACGCAGCTCTGGCGCGAACTAAAATTGTTCAATCAACTCGGCGTCACGCGCGGGCAGATGGGCGGGTGAATGAATTTTTTATGATAAAACTAACGAAAAAGTTTTTCATAATTTATGGGTTCGTAGCCGTCGTAGTCATAACTAGTCTAGGAATTCTTTTTATTCACAACGGAATTAATCCGAATACTCGCAGCACGCCGCCAAAATATTCGTGCATCAATAATCTTCGTATTATTTGCGCTGCAAAAGATCAGTGGGCTTTGGAACATAAAAAGGCTCAATCAGACATTCCATCTTGGGATGACTTGAAGCCATATTTGTGGCAACAGACGATATTGAAATGTCCATTGAACGGTGTTTACACCATCGGATGCGTTAGCAATCTTCCAACTTGTTCAATCGCTGGACACGTATTGCCTTAAGCTAAATTTCTGCGTCAACAGAGTTCAAAAATGCCGCAGCATGATTCGATAAACATCCGTTGATTCCATTTCCTGCGCGCTCAAAATTTCCGGCTGGCTGGTGATGAACACCGGCCAGTCTTTTTTATCCGCCGGTCGCCGGCCATGCGAACCTTTCACCAGCGTCGCGTCGAGCGGAATCACGTCCATCAACATCCGTAAGCCGAGTTTTTTTTGCAGCAGCCGCCACGCGATTTTCAGTTTCACCGCCGGAATGCGCGGATCCAGAAACAATTCCGCCGGGTCATAGCCCGGCTTGCGATGGATGTCCACCGTCCGCGCAAAATCCGGCGCGCGCGCATCGTCGAGCCAGTAATAATAAGTGAACCACGCATTCTCCCGCGCCACGGCAATCAAATCGCCCGCGCGCGAATGGTCAATGCCCGCCGTGATTTTCTCCGCCTTGCCCAAAACTTTTTCCACGCCGGAAGTTTTTTCCAGAACCTCGCGCACGGAATTTTCCAGCGAAGCGTCGTTCAGATAAATGTGCGCGACCTGATGATCGGCCACGGCAAAAACCTTGCTCGCGCCCGCGTCGAGAATTTCCAAGCCAAGCTCGTCCTTCACCGTCAGCCAGCCGCGTTCGCGGAAAATCCGGTTGAGATGCACCGGCATATTCACATTCGTGATGCCGTATTCGGAAAGCAAAACCACCTGCACGCCGCGCCCGTCAAAAAAATCAATCAAGTCACCAACGATGGCGTCAATCTCGCGCAGGTCGCGGAAGATTTTTGGATTTAGATTTCCTGAAGCGTCGTAAGTTCCGTGACGCTGCAGGTTGTAATCGAGGTGCGGCAGGTAAATCAGGTTCAGCGTCGGCGAATATTTATTTTCAATCCACTCCGCAGATTCGGCAATCCAGCGCGACGCGGCATCGGCTTTACCTTGGGGTGAATCTACGCCCGCCGCCGGTCCCCAAAAACTGAAGAAGGGAAATTCACCCAAATCTTTTTTGATTTCTTCGCGGATGGAATACGGCCACGAATAAACGTCGAAAAATTTCCGGCCATCGGCGGGATATATGGGGCGCGGCGTGATGGAATAATCCACGCTCGAATACATGTTGAACCACCAGAAACAATTTGCCGTCGTAAATGGTTCCGGGTTCAGAGTTCCGTGTTCAAGGTTTGATGTGCGGAGCGCGTCCCAAATTTTTTGGCCGTGAACGACGTGGTTGGACTGTTTCCAAAATTGCGTCTCGGCAAATTCGCGGTTGAACCAACCGTTGCCGACGATGCCGTGCTGCGACGGCGTTTTGCCGGTGAGATAATTCGACTGCGCGGTGCAGGTGACGGCGGGAAATGCGGGCGCGATATGCGCGAGCGCGCCGCGTTTCACAAACTCGACGATGCGCGGCGTGTGCTTGCCGATGAGCGCTTCGGTGAGGCCGACGACGTTTATCACGGCGGTTCGTTTCATTTTTCCCGCGCGCGTAATTCGTGAATTGCCTCAACAATTTTCTTTGAATCCATTTCGTGAACTTCAATTCCGCGTCCGATTTCATTAAGCAAAGTGATGGTCAGTTCACCGCCGAGGTGTTCGCGAAATTCTTCGAGGCCGGACAAAATGGTGAGTTGGTCGGCGTGGTCGGTATTGAGCAGTTCGTCGGCGAAGAGTTTGAAACCGAGCCGTTCGAGCAATTTTAAAATCCGCTCGCACGCGGGCGCGGCAAGCAGGCCAGTGTCGCGTGAATAAATCACATCGAGTGCGATGCCGATGGCGACGGCGTCGCCGTGGGAAATTTGGAAATGCGAGAGCTGTTCCAGTTTGTGTGCGGCCCAGTGGCCAAAATCCAGCGGGCGCGCGGAACCCATCTCGAACGGGTCGCCTCCGTCGGTGATGTGGTCGAGATGCAGCTCAGCGCAACGGCGGATGAGGTGCTTCATCGCGGCGGGCTCGAACGAAATCAGTTTCTCCGCGTCACGTTCGAGCTCGTTGAAAAAAGCGGCGTCGCGGATGCAGGCGACTTTGACGGCTTCGACGTAGCCAGTGCGTTTATCCTGCGGTTCCAGCGTGGCGAGCAAATTGAAATCATTGATGACGGCGAACGGCGGGGCAAAGGTGCCGATGAAATTTTTTTTGCCGAACGCGTTGATGCCATTTTTTACGCCGATGCCGGAATCGGCTTGCGACAAAGTTGTCGTGGGAATGCGGACGTGGCGCACGCCGCGATGCGCGGTGGCGGCGGCAAATCCGGCGACGTCCAGCAGCGCGCCGCCGCCGATGGCGATGAGATACGAATGGCGATCAATGTGGTGTCGGTCAAGGTGCGACAAAATGTCGGTGACGATGCTGATGGAATTTTTGGCGCGTTCGCCGCCGCATACCGGCAATGGTGGGCGGACGAGTTTCAGGCTGGCGGCGTGCGCGGAAAAATATTTTTCAATGCGCGGTTCCAATTCCGGCAGCGCTTGGGCGAGAGATTCTTCAAGGATGACAAGGGCTTTGCGCGGGGCTACGTCGGCGAGGGCATCGCGCAAAGTCAAATTGGTCGGCGTAAAAACGTCCTCGGTGAAGAAGACGCGCAACGGCCAAGTGACTTGAATTTGGCGTTCGATGACGGACACACATTCAATCTGAACGCGTGGCGATTTTTTACGAGAATAAATTTACGCGCGTTCGGTCGGCTCGACGGGAATTCGCATGCAGTAGAATGAGCGATAGACAAAAATCAGCGCGACGAGAAAGCAAACCGAGCCGATGATGTAAGACAGGCATGAGTCAGGATTTTTCTTTTTCAACTCAACGGCAATCTCCACGGCGAGCAGGCCGAAAAGCGTGGTGAACTTGATGATGGGATTCATCGCGACGGACGACGTGTCTTTGAACGGATCGCCCACGGTGTCGCCGACGACGGTGGCGGCGTGCAGCGGCGTGCCTTTCATTTTCAAATCTACTTCGACGATTTTCTTGGCGTTGTCCCACGCGCCGCCAGCGTTCGCCATAAAGATGGCTTGAAACAAACCGAAGAACGCGATGGCGATGAGGTAGCCGATGAAAAAATATGGATTGAAAAACGGCAGGCCGAGCGCGAAGCAGAAGATGACAATGAAGATGTTGATCATGCCTTTCTGCGCGTAGAGCGTGCAGATTTCGACGACGCGTTTGCTGTCTTCGATGGACGCGGATTCCTTGTCGAGCTTGATGTTTTTCTTGATGAAGACGACGGCGCTATAAGCTCCTGCCACGACGGCTTGCATGCTCGCGCCGGTGAACCAGTAAATCACGGAGCCACCCATGAGCAGACCAAAAATCACCTGCGGCATCACCAGACTTAAGCGGCTGACGGCGTCGCCGAAAACATTTTGCAGGAGCATGATGATGCCAAAAATCATCGTGGTCGCGCCGACGACGGCGGTGCCGATGAGCACGGGTTTGGCGGTGGCTTTGAACGTGTTGCCCGCGCCGTCGCCTTTTTCCAATTCCAGTTTGGCGTCGGCGAAATTCGGTTTGAAGCCGAAATCTTTTTCGATTTCCGCGCTGATGTTGGGCAGCGATTCGATGCGGCTTAATTCGTAAACGGATTGTGCGTTGTCGGTGACGGGACCGAAACTGTCTACGGCAATCGTGACGGGCGCCATCGCGAGAAAACCGAACGCGACGAGACCGAAGGCGAAGATGGGGCCAGCGAACGGAAATTTCGCGGGCATGAGCGCGAGAAAATCGGCGTTGAGCGAAAATAAATACGAGGTGAACATCAGCGCGAGGATGACGAGGCCCATCCAGAATGCGGAGAAGTTTCCGGCGACGAGGCCGGCGAGGACGTTGAGCGAAGCGCCGCCGTGATCGGAGGCACTGGTGACTTCCTGGACGTGACGCGACTTGGTGCTGACGAAAATTTTGGTGAATTCCATGATGAGTCCGCCAGCGAGCGTGCCGCAGGCGATGATGGCGGACAAAATCCACCAGAGATTGGGAAGCGGCTGAATAATGTAGTTCGTTGTGTGTGGATCAGGAATAATCGTTTGAGTAATTGCAAAATCGCCGAGCAGCCATTTGCTCGCGCCGAAGCAGACGAGGATGGAAATGATGCAGGTGAGCCACACGAGATCGGTGAGCGGCGATTCCCAATTAAAATTCTTTTGGCCGCCGTAACGGACTTCGGCGATGACCAGATTCAAATAAAACGAAACGAGTGAGGCGATAATCATCAATGCCTGAATGGCAAATAGCCAGATGATGAGTTTGCCGCAGAGAATCGGCGAGGCCACGAGCGCGAGGCCGAGGAACGCGATGAGCGCAACGCTCGTCACGCCGTAAGTTTCAAAACCATCCGCCGTCGGTCCGACGGAATCACCGGCGTTGTCGCCAGTGCAATCCGCGATGACGCCAGGATTTTTCGGATCATCTTCCGGCAGGTTGAAAACGATTTTCATCAAGTCGCTGCCGATGTCGGCAATCTTCGTGAAGATGCCGCCGCCGATGCGGAGCACGCTCGCGCCGAGCGATTCGCCAATGGCAAAGCCGATGAAGCACGCGCCAGCCAGTTGCGACGGAACGAAGGCGAGGATGGAAATCATACAGGCCAGTTCGACGCAGACGAGCAGGAGGCCGATGCTCATGCCGGCTTGCAGCGGGATGAAAAGAGTTTTCAGCGGATTACCCCGGAGCGAGGCGAAGGCCGCGCGGGAGTTGGCAGTGGTGTTGATACGAATGCCGAACCACGCGACGGCGTAGCTGCCGAGGATGCCGCAAATGGAGCAGGCCAGAATGATGGCCACGGTGCCGAGCGAATTTTTTTGTAGTTCGAGGAAATAATAAACCATGCACATCGCAATCAGAATCCAGAGCGCGAGGAGAAATTTTCCCTGCTGGAACAGATAGGTTTTGCACGTTTCCCAAATAATTTCCGAGACGGCGCGCATGGATTTGTGCACGGGCAAAGCGCGGGTTTTGGCGTATTCAAAAAAGCCAAACGCCGCGCCGATGGCACAGACGATGAGACCGAGATACAAAATCGTGCGGGCGGTCAGCGTGCCGTTGCCGAACGAAACCTCGGTCAGCGAGGGCAGGTTGATATCCGCATCACCAGCGAACGAGTTGGTGGCGGTCAAAATAAATAAAGGCAGCAGCCATTTGCGAATTAACATAGAATCGGGACGCAAGGCTGCCGCCGCCAGAAGGGAATTTCCAGCTAATTATTCTTAAAAAGCGGCGCGGCAGATTTATCGCCGCATCATTGGCGCGAGCGCGTGTTATCGGACTGAATTGGCAAATGGCCCGGCAATCACCGGTAGGATTTTTTGATTGGTCGGCGGTTCGTCGTCGTCGCCCAACAGCAGCGGGATGACTTTTTCTTCGGGAATGCGCATGCAATAGAACGAACGGTAAATAAAGATTAGCGCGATGGCGGAGAAGAACAGTCCGATGCCAGTTTTCACCGGCTGGCTGGTCATGGTCACCGCGATTTCAACGGCGAGTAAACCGAACAGCGTAGTGAATTTGATCACCGGGTTCAGCGCCACGGAGGACGTGTCTTTGAAAGGATCGCCGACGGTGTCGCCAATGACGGTAGCAGCGTGAAGGTCGGTTCCCTTCTGTCGCATATCCACCTCCACGATTTTTTTGGCATTGTCCCACGCACCGCCGGCATTGGCCATGAAGATGGCTTGATACAAACCAAAAAAGGCGATGCCGATGAGGTAACCGATGAAAAAATATGGATCAAAAAATGCCAGCGACAGTGCGAGGCAGAAGATGACGATGAAAATATTCCACATACCTTTTTGCGCATAGACGGTGCAGATGCGGACGACTTCCTTGCTATCTTTTTCCGAAGCGGTGGTGGCGTCGAGCTGCATATTTTCTTTAATGTAAACTACCGCGCGATACGCACCGGTCACCACGGCTTGAGTCGAAGCGCCGGTGAACCAATAAATCACCGCGCCACCAGCGAGCAGGCCGAGGATGATTTCCGGTTGCACGAGACTCAAATGATTGACCACGTTGCCAAATTTATTTTCCAGCAGCATGATGATGCCGAAAACCATGGTTGTTGCGCCGACTACCGCCGTGCCGATGAGCACGGGTTTGGCAGTGGATTTAAACGTGTTGCCCGCGCCATCGGCTTTTTCGAGCAGATACTTGGCGTTTGCAAAATCAGGTTTGAAGCCGAAGTTTTTCTTAATGTCGTCCCGAATGCCGGCGCGGCCTTCAATCTGGCTTAATTCATAAACGGATTGAGCGTTGTCTGTCACCGGCCCGTAGCTGTCCACCGCGATGGTCACCGGCCCCATGCCGAGTAAAACCAAAGGCCACGAGGCCGAAGGCGAAGATGGGCGCAGCGAACGAAAATTTTTCCGGCATAATAATCATCAAAGCCGGATTGTGGGAGAAATGATAAGAGACAAACATCAGCACGATGATGACCAAGCCCATCCAAAAAGCTGACATGTTGCCGGCCACCATGCCGGACAAAATATTCAGCGAAGCGCCGCCGTGCTTGGAACAATTAGTCACTTCTTTGACGTGTTTGGACTTCGTGCTGGTGAAAATTTTGGTGAATTCCGGAATCAACGCGCCCGCCACCGTGCCGCAACTAATGATGCACGACAGCACCCACCACAGGTCGTGATGAATACCAGGTTGATTGACGAGCAGCGCATGGCTGGCAACGAAGGTGACCGCGATGGACAACCCCGAGGTAATCCAAACGAGATGCGTCAGCGGCGCTTCAAAATCAAAGTCCTTTAAATGATCGAATTTGAGCTGGTTGAAAATGTTGTTCACAAAGTAGGACGCCAGCGAAGTTGCAATCATCAGCGCCCGCATGACAAACAGCCAGATGATCAAAGTGGCGCAGACCGGCGCGTTGTCCGTCAAAGCCAGCGCCAGAAAAGAAATTAAGGCCACGCCCGTGACGCCGTAAGTTTCAAAACCATCGGCCGTCGGGCCAACGGAATCGCCTGCGTTATCGCCGGTGCAGTCCGCGATCACGCCGGGATTTTTCGGATCATCTTCCGGCAATTTGAAAACAATTTTCATCAAGTCGGAACCGATGTCGGCAATTTTTGTGAAGATGCCGCCGCAGATGCGCAGCACCGTCGCGCCCAGCGATTCGCCGATGGCGAACCCGATGAAACAGGGGCCGACCAATTCGCGCGGCAGGAACGTGAGAATGCAAATCATGAAGAATAATTCCACGGACACGAGCAACATGCCGACGCTCATGCCGGACTTCAGCGGAATCAAAAGTGTCTGGAGCGGCTTGCCTTTCAGCGCCGAAAACGCCGTGCGCGAGTTGGCGACCGTGTTGATGCGGATGCCGAACCAAGCCACGCCGTAAGAACCACAAATGCCCAGGACCGATGCGAGCAAGATGACGCCGCCGTTTTGCAGTAGCGTGCCGTGACTCAACTGATTTTCCGGATCGTTCCACGGCAGACCGATGAAGTAATAAATCATGCACGTCGCAATCAGCAGCCAGAGGATGAGCAGAAATTTGCCCTGCTGCTGCAAATAAGTTTTGCAAGTTTCCCAAATCATATTCGACACGGCACTCATGCTTTCATGCACCGGCAAAGCTTTCGTCTGGCGGTATTGCACCAAACCAAACGCCGCGCCCAGCAGACACACCACGAGTCCGAGATACAGCAAAGCGATGCCACTGATGCCGCCCAGTCCGGCGAACGTCACCTGCGTGAGATCGGGAATTTTAATGCTCGTCTCACTGGCAGACGCGGTTGCGGCCAAGCCGGAAAAGCACAGGAACGCCAACAACCGCGCGGGAACAGTATTAGTATTCATAAAAGTAAAACAAATTCGACGAGCATATCTTATGAGTCGGCAATCGGTCGCGCTGACCGTTTTTTGGTAAAGGGTTCGCAAATATTGAACCGTCACGCCGGCCGTTTCGTCGCCGGTCTTGGTGGACGCATTTGACCTTGTCGCTGCCCGACGCATTTCCCATGCTAAAGGCGATGTCCGAACGACCGGTTGCCAACTTGAACAAACCCGACGCCGCGCTGGAAATGACGCTGCGACCCTCGCTCTTTTCTGATTTCACCGGCCAGCCCAAAGTAAAAGAGCGGCTGGAAATCGCCGTCGAAGCCGCCAAGCAACGCGGCGAGGCGCTCGATCACATCCTGCTTTCCGGCCCGCCGGGATTAGGTAAAACCACCATCGCAAATATTTTGGCGAAGGCGATGGGCGCGAATGTCAAAGCGACCAGCGGCCCGACGATTGAAAAAGCTTCTGACCTCGCCGGCTTGCTGACGAACCTCGAAGAAGGCGACGTGCTGTTCATTGACGAAATCCATCGCCTGCAAAAAACCATCGAGGAATATCTCTATCCCGCGATGGAGGATTTCAAGTTGGACATCATTATTGATCAAGGCCCGAACGCGCGCAGCGTGCGTTTGAATTTGCCGAGATTTACTTTGATTGGTGCGACGACGCGCAGCGGTTTGTTGAGTGCGCCGTTGTTGACGCGTTTCGGGATGCGCGAGCGGCTGGATTATTATTGCGCGGCGGATTTGGACAAAATCGTTTTGCGCTCGGCTAATTTGTTGAACGTAGAAATTGATCCCGCCGGCGGACACGAAATTGCGCGACGCAGTCGTGGCACGCCGCGCATCGTGAATAATTTATTGCGCCGCGTCCGCGATTACGCGCAGGTGCGCCACGATGGTCGCATCACGAAAGAAGTTGCCGACAAAGCGCTCGCGATGTTGGAAATTGACGAGAATGGTTTGGACGAAATGGACAAAAGAATTCTCGAAGCTGTCATCACGAAATTCGGCGGCGGACCGGTGGGTGTGAATTCGCTCGCCGTTGCTGTCGGCGAAGAGCCGGATACGATTGAGGAAGTTTATGAGCCGTATCTCATCATGGAAGGCTATCTCAACCGCACACCGCAAGGCCGCATCGCGACGGCGTTGAGTTACAAAAAACTCGGTTTGAAACCAGCGACGGGCGGGCAATCGAAATTATTATAAGCGAATCGCAAATCAGAGTTTTGCGCGCTGTGCTGCGATCTGTTCAGGCGTGACCGAGGATGCACCCGATGCAAAGCGGGCGCGAATATAATTAATGACGCCAGCAAGGTCCGCGTCGCTTAACACATTGAATGCGGGCATCGAGCCGGTGTATTTCGGGCGGTCTGCGGGCAGCACCACCGCAGGACTTTTCAGAAGAATGTTGATGAGCTGGGTCGCGTCGCCGGCGACAATCGCGCTGCCGATGAGCGGCGGCTGCATGGACGGCACGCCGCGCCCGTCCGGCATGTGACAGGCGGCGCAAACCATCGTGAAAATTTTATTGGCAGGAATTTTTGAGTCTTCCGCATTGTCTCCCGCGCTGGCCGCGGGCATTAAATTATTTTTCTTCGCCTCCTTTTTCTCGCCGGTGTAAATCACGCGCCAGATGCGGCCTTTGTCGGTGT
This sequence comes from uncultured Verrucomicrobia subdivision 3 bacterium, assembly GCA_903833055.1. Lineage (GTDB taxonomy): Bacteria > Verrucomicrobiota > Verrucomicrobiia > Limisphaerales > UBA11358 > UBA11358. Next base: position 10,056 of record CAILDU010000034.1, read on the forward strand.
CGCTGATGTAGAGCGAGCCGTCCGGTCCGACGGCGACGCCGCACGGACGGTATTTCGCGCCGCTGCCCTTGGCGTAAAAATCCGCGCCGGGAATACCTTCGGCGAAGTCATCCCACTTGCCGGCTGGCAGTCCGTTGGTGGTAAACGGAATGAACACCACTTTGTAGCCCGCCTGCGGCATGGGCGCGCGATTCCACGAACCGTGAAACGCGAGAAACATCCCGCCGCGATATTTTTGCGGGAATTGCGTGCCGTCGTAGAGGCACATTTGCAACGGCGCCCAGTGCGCGGGGAACGCGATGAGCGGTTTGTCGAATTCCGGATTGTCCGCGCGCTTGCGATTGTCGCCGCCGTATTCGGGCGCGAGCATCCGCGCATTTTTGATCGGATCCCAATAGGAATATGGCCAGCCGAGATTCGCGCCTTCCTTGAGCAGATGAAATTCCTCGGCGTCGCGTTCGGCATTGTCGAGCGCGTCGTAATCGTTCGGGTCAACGATGTTCATGTTATCGCGTCCCATCATGCACATGAAAAAATTCTTCGAGACCGGCTGCCACACGAGCGCGAGTGAATGCCGGTGGCCGGTGGAGAAACGCACGCCGTCCGCCTGCGTCTGATTCGTCTTGTCCGGATCGAAGCGCCAGAAGCCGCCGTAAGTTTCCTGAAATTTTTCCACCTCGGCGGGGCTAAATCCTTTCGCGCCAAATTGCCGATCCGGTTTGCTGAACACGTTGTAAGGCGAACCGATTTCCACGAGCATGTGGCCACTGTCATCAAACGCAAATGCCTTCTGGTCATGGTCGCGTTGCGCCGGCAAATCGTGGACGATGACTTCCAGCGGACTGGAAGGCGTGAGTTCGCCGGGAATGTATTTGTAGCGATACACCGCGGTGCGGCTGGAGTGATATAGGTAACCGTTGTGAAACATGATGTGCGTGCCGCCATCGCCGGGACCGAACTTTTCAACCACATCCGCGCGACCGTCACTGTTCGTATCGCGCAGCGCAAAAATCTGGCCGTAATGTCCCTTCGCAAAAACGTCGCCGTTCGGCGCGACCGCGAGACCGCGCAGATTTTCACGGCTGTTGCCGACCTTTTTGCCGACGACCACATTGTCCGCGTAAATCAAAGCGCGAAAACCCGGCGGCAACGTCAGCCCGCCGTCATCGTCATCCGCCACCGGCAACGCGGCCAGCCCGCGCGACGTTAGCAGCAGTAACCCAGCGAGCAGGAGAAGATGAATATTTTTCATTGGTGAATCTTTAATCTAGAAAAAGCGGCAGTGAAGTAAAGGGAATCTCTTTTGGGTTCAGCTTTTAACTTTTGTTTCACCCGCAATTCGTGTTTCATTCTGCCGTTTCGATTTATGCCCAAACGCACCGACATTCATTCCGTTCTCATCATCGGCGCCGGCCCGATCATCATCGGCCAGGCCTGCGAGTTCGATTACTCCGGCACGCAGGCGTGCAAAGCCCTCCGCGAGGAAGGCTACCGCGTCGTCCTCATCAACTCCAACCCGGCCACCATCATGACCGACCCGGAGTTCGCCGACCGCACTTACATCGAACCCATCACGCCCGAATGCGTGGAGAAAATCATCGTGCGCGAGAAAGAGGAAATGAAACGTCTCGGCGCGAAGGGCAAACTCGTTTTGCTCCCCACGCTCGGCGGTCAGACCGCGCTCAACACCGCAATGGCACTGAACAAAAACGGCGCGCTCGAACGCCACGACGTGGAAATGATCGGCGCGAAACCCGATGCGATTAACCGGGGTGAAGACCGCTTCATGTTCAAGGAACTCATGTTGCAGATCGGCCTCGACGTTCCCATCTCCGGCGTCGCACACAACCTCGACGAAGCCCGCGACGTCGCGAAAAAGATCGGCAAATTCCCGCTCATCATCCGCCCCGCGTTCACGCTCGGCGGCACGGGTGGCGGCATCGGTTACAATCAGGAAGAGTTTGAGGCTATCGCCAAGAACGGCATCGAGCTTTCGCCCGTGAACGAAATCCTCATCGAAGAATCCCTCCTCGGCTGGAAGGAATACGAGATGGAAGTGATGCGCGACAAGGCCGACAACTGCGTCATCATCTGCTCCATCGAAAACTTCGATCCCATGGGCGTCCACACCGGCGACAGCATCACCGTCGCGCCCATCCAGACGCTGACCGACAAGGAATTTCAGATCATGCGCGACCAGAGTTTCGCCGTCATCCGCGCCGTCGGCGTC
>CAILDU010000035.1 GCA_903833055.1 uncultured Verrucomicrobia subdivision 3 bacterium
ATCGCGGGGTGGAGCAGCCCGGTAGCTCGTCAGGCTCATAACCTGAAGGTCGTTGGTTCAAATCCAGCCCCCGCAACCAATTTCCGGCCCTGAGACTCACGTTTCAGGGCCGTTTTTGTTTGGTTTTATGAGTTTTCTGCGTTTGGAGTCATTTTTGTGAGACAAGGCGAACTCCCTGAAATGTGGCGAGCAAAAACAAACACATCCACAAACACATTTCCAAACACACGGCGCAAGCGAACGTCATCCCTCGATTTTGAGGTATAGCCTTTGTGAATTTGCAGATCGTCGGTTGCCGAAAACCGATTTTGTTCAACGGTCGCATGACGCCGTGAATCAGCGTTAGGAAGAGCCAACATTTCTCTGGCCGGCGGCGATGGCATCCAGATCGGAACGGCGGAGCCGGAAACTACCGGGCAGCACTTCAATCTTTTGTAGCAATCCGGCTTTGGTCATCCGCCAGAGGGTCGCGCGGCTTACGCCAAGCAGCTTTGCGGAAGCTGACATTCCCATGAGCAGTGGGCCAGGCGTTGCCATTGGTCTTTTCTGAACTCCAAATTCAAGAATTCCGTCAATGGCCTCCATCTGTTCTGGTGAGGCTGCGAACAAGCGCTTCAATCGGTCTTCTGAATTCATACACGAACCGCAGCCCGCCGGGTCTGCTGGATTGATTTTGTTTCGGTTTGCTTCTCGGAATTTTCCTCGCGCTCGTCCGTGGTCGCGGCATCAATCTGGCTTGGTGCCTGATTCTTGGTGAGGTCAAGCTGTTCCTCAATTTCCGACTGGCGTCTGGCAAGATGGTGATACCGCTCCTCCTTCTCGAACGGCGAGCCGACCTTGGCCTCCAGTTCGGTCGCGCGCTTTTGCGAATCCTTGATGTCCGATTCCAGCCGCGTGGCGCGTTCCTCAAAACCCTGCACCGTGGATTCAAGCGAACGGATGGTGCCCAGCGCCGTGTCCGTGACACGGGTGCTGTAACTGTTTTTGCCGCGCAAAACGAGTTCGGCGGTGTTGTTGAAACCGGAGCGGATGAACAAATCAAAACCGGCGAACCGCCCGATGCGGATGTCTTCGCCGAACCGGGTTTTGATTTTCTCCGCCCGCCGCAACAGCAACTCCCCGGCGACGCCGCGATTGTCCAAAGTCTGCTTGTCCAGTTCGATTCGGAATTTGTCACCAGATGTATCCTGCCGGAGCGTCAAATCCTCGCGCAAGTTTGCGAGCCGTTCCGTCCATGTCTGAACCTCCTGATGCGAATGGCGCACGCTGCTGCGGATGCGATACTGGTCCTCGGCATGGGCGGAACGCAGCCGGGTCAGTCGGATCAACTCGGCGTCCACCTGGGCTTTTTCGATGACGAGCGGATTCCCCGACGCGATGGCCTTGACCTCGGCGTAGGTCAAAGCGGCGGAGTCCATGTCTTCGAGCCGGCGAATCGTCATGTCCCCGCTCATCACCTGCGCGATGAACTTGGCCTTGGTTTCCAACGTCTGCCACATATAGGCATCGAACGAGCCTTCGGTGACGTAACGGTAAATTTGCACGGTGGAATTTTTGTTGCCCTGCCGGAGAATCCGTCCCTCGCGCTGTTCCACGTCCGCCGGTCGCCACGGCGCGTCGAAGTGATGCAAGGCAATCAATCGTTCCTGCACGTTCGTTCCCGAACCCATTTTCTGCGTGCTGCCGAATAAAATTCGCACCTTGCCTGCGCGGACGGAGCGGAACAACGCCAGCTTCGCGTTGTCCGCGTCGTAATCCTGAATGAAGGCGATTTCATTTTCCGGGACGCCCAGCCGTTTCAATTTGTCCGCCGCGTCACGATAAACGGAAAAGCCACGGTCTTGCGGCGTGGACAAATCGCAAAAAACAAGCTGCGCCAAACGATCATCCTTCGTCGCCTCCCAAATCTGATGAATTTTTTCCACGGCGAGATTCACTTTGCTCTGCGGATCATCCGGCAGACTGGGTTTCATCAGGCGCAAATCCAGCGCGGCCTTGCGGCCTTCGGTGGTGATTTTTAGCATGTTGTCTTCGCGCGGATCGATGCGTCCGCGTTTCAACGCCTCGGCGCGCTTCGCGAGACCCTCCACAAACTCCTTCAGTTCCGCCGATGCCGGCGCGTTGCGGATGGCAGGTTTCTCGCCATCCAATTTCGGGCGCGCTAGATTGAGCATCTGCGCGGTCTGCACATCCGCCGACTGCCGGAAAATCTGCATCAATTCCGGCACATTGATGAACCGCGCGAACCGCGTGTTCAACCGGTAGCCCGCGCCGTCTGGTGAAAGTTCCATCGCCGTCACCGGCTCGCCGAACGTGGCCGCCCACGAATCAAAGTGACTCAGGTTGTGCTTTTTCAAATCCTCCGGCTGCAAATAGCGTTGCATGGTGAACATCTCGGCCATGCTGTTGGCGATGGGCGTGCCGGTGGCGAAGACGACCCCGCCGCCGTTATTTGCTGACTGGATGTGGCGAACTTTCAAATACATGTCGAAGGCACGTTCGCTGGCCGTCTGCGGCAGTCCGGCGATGCGTGTCATCTTAGAAATGTAAAAAAGATTTTTGAAGTAGTGCGCCTCGTCCACGAAGATCCGGTCAATGCCGAGTTCCTCGAAGGTCAGCGTGTTGTCTTTTTTATGAGTGGCGGCAAGGGCTTCGAGTTTGGCCTCCAGACGTTTTTTCGCTTTTTCCAGTTCCTTCACCAGCCGCCGGTTGTCCGGGTTGGCGTTTTCCCGTTTGATCTTTTCCAATTCCTCCAATTGCTCCTTGAAGAAACGCTCCTGGGTTTCTTGGGACAACGGGATGCGCTCAAAGCCGGAGTGCGTGACGATGACGGCATCCCAATTGCCGGTGGCGATGCGGCTGAAAAGTTTTTTCCGGTTCTGCGATTCAAAATCCTCCTTGCCCGCCACGAGGATGTTTGCACCCGGATACAGCATGAGCAGTTCGGTCGAAAACTGACCGAGCATGTGATTGGGCACGGCGAACATGGGCTTGCGCGCCAATCCCAGCCGTTTCAACTCCATCGCGGCGGCGACCATGGTGTAGGTCTTGCCAGCGCCGACGACATGGCCGAGCAGCGTGTTGGGCGTTTGCAAGATGCGCCAGACACCGGCTTTCTGGTGTGTATGCAACTGAACATCCGCGCTCGCGCCGGGTAGCGTTAGGTGTTCGCCGTTGAATGTGCGGACACGGGAATGATTGAACGAGTCGTTGTAAAGCCGCACGAGTCGTTCGCGCCGCCCGTCATCTGACCAAATCCATTCCTTGAACCGTTCCTTGATGCGTTCCTGCTTTTCCCGCGCGGCCTCGGTGGACTGCGCGTTGACGACGGGTTTCTTGTCCACATAATCATAAACGGTCGGTGTTTTGAGATTGAGCGTTTCCTCGATGAGTTCAAGGGCGGTATAACGGTTCGTGCCCCAATCGGTCGTGTTGGCGGTCGCCCCTTTCGCCTCCCAATTGCCGGTGACGTGCCACGAGCCGAGCGCGTGGATGTGGCCGACCTCAACGCCTGACGGAACGCCGAGCAACCCGTGGACGAAATCCTGCACGTCTGACGGCGGCAACCAGGCTGCGCCAAGCCGCACGTCAATTTCCGGTGCGGGCAAATCCGCCGGCTGCACCGATTTTAACGCCTCGACATTTTCAAGGAAGCGCGGGTCATGGGCGCTGGCGGTTTCGGCGGCGACAAGCTTTTCACGGACGTTGCCGGAAAGGTAGTGGTCTTCGGTTTCCCAATGCTTGGTTTTCGGGTTAAGAAAAACCATGCCCTTTAAGTCGGGCAGGAACTCCTCTGCTGGACGGGCCAACAGGGCAGCCATGTGGTGGAGATCAACGCGGCCTTTTTCATTCAGTGAAACGAGCAATGCTTCTTTGGGCGAACCAACCGATTGAACCGGCTGTTTATGGTGGATGGTGCGTTCGCGGAAAATGGCGGCTTTGACCGCCCGACGGGTTTCCTCGTCGTAGTTTTCAAGCGAGAGCAGCAAAGGCAAATCGGGGTCGCCGTGAAACGCGCGCTGATTGACCGGGACGTTGATGTAACCAAAACGACCGACAAAACGGTCGTAGGCCTGATTCAGCTTTTGGCGGGTCTCAATTACCCGCTCGTCCCCACTGCCGTCGAGCTGCGAGCGCAGGCAATCGCGCACGGCATCGCGCACGTCAATCATCCGGCGAATCCGTGAACGGGTTTCGACCGGCAGATCGTCCAGCGGACTCAGGACGCCATCTTCATTGAGGCACAACCGCCCGTCCTCGTGAACGCAGTAGGCATTGGGTTTGATGTAATCGGGCGCGGGAATTGACGGATCAAAATTTTTAACGGATTCATTTTGGACTGCGAAAATGTTTTGCGGCAGCCGCGACACCGCGTGCGACAGAGCTTCACCGAGTTCACGGTGGTCGGGTTCCAGCACGGGTTCGCCGTCCCGATACATACCGCGGGCGAGCCGCATCTGGCCGAGCATCATTCCGGGATGGGCGGCGAAGTATTCGTTGATGGAAAACTTTTCCTGACGGTCGTTGGTGAAATCCACCGAAGCTTTCCAAGCCGGGCCGCACGGCGATTCACCGCCGCGCAGTTTGCGCAGCATCACGATGTCGGTGGTCACTTCCGTGCCGGCGTTTTTCTTGAACGCGGTGTTGGGCAATCGGATCGCACCCAGAAATTCAGATTTTTGGGAGAGCGTTTCACGCAGGGTTGAATCCATTTTGTCCAGCGTGTGACGGGACGTGACGAACATGAGCAGCCCGCCCGGACGCACCTTGTCGAGCGCGGCGGCGAAGAAATAATCGTGGATGGGAAACTTGAAATCATTCCAGCGCGGGTCATGGACGGTGTAATCACCGAACGGCACATTGGAGATGGCGAGGTCGAAAGCATTGTCCATCAATTTGGATTTTTCAAACGGCTGCTGCCGGATGTCGGCATCGGGATACAACGCCGAGGCGATGCGCGCGGTCAGCGGATCAATTTCAACGCCGGTGATGGTTGAATTTTTCAGCATCGCCTCCGGCATGAGGCCGATGAAATGGCCGATGCCGCTGGCCGGTTCCAGAATTTGTCCGCCCTGAAAACCAAACCGCAAGGCGGCCTCATACATGGAGCGGATGACGACCGGGGCGGTGTAATGGGCGTTGATGGTGGTGGCGCGGGCGGAACGGTGTTCCTCGTCGGACAGCATTTCGGAAAGCCGGATTTGTTCGTTGCGCCAGCCCGTGCTGTCCACGTCAAACACCTGGGGCATCGCGCCCCAGCCGACATATTTTACCAGCAACGCTTTTTCGTCCGTTGATGCCGGACGGTTTTCGGCATCCAGCGCCCGCAGAATTTCGATGGCCTTGAGATTTTGGGAAAACTTCTGCTTGGGTCCGCCCTCACCGAGCCGGTCGGCGTCGGTGATGCGATAGCTGTTAAGATTTTTGGGCGAGTCACCGGCGGCTAGGTCTCGGCGGGCAGCAGGATGTAATTCTCCCGCACCATTTCCCATGCCCGGTCGTGCGCCTGCTGTGCGGTCATCCCCTGTTTTCTGAATTGTTGCGTCAGTTCGATCATTTCGTCCTTCGTCTTCTCCTCGGCCTCCAGCAACATCGCGTGCAACTGTCCCTGCGCCTCCAGTGCGCTCACCATTTTCGGGCAATGTTCGCGCCAGTGTTTCTCGGCCTGGCGGCCGTATTGTGTCAATGCTTTCATAAGTCGGCCTCTGGGAAAAAAGGTCAAGCTGGTCATTTGCCGTTGTTCGTCTGACTGCCATGGAAAATCTGCCAGCACCGGCCCGGAGGGGCAAGCCGAGTTGGTTTGAGGTTTGGTTTAACGTCGGTTGTAGTGCCGGCGTTGACGTGGTGTTTTCTTGGGAGTGACGGGCACACGCTGGGCAAATTTTTCGTCCAGGTCCTGAACCGTCTTGGGAAAAAGCCGGACGACTGGCACCTCGAACGCCTTTTGCAGTGCCCGGATATGTTTATCCGTGATTTGTTGGCGGCCGGATTCGATGTTGGCCACCACGTCACGCGAAACATCACCTTCCTGGCATTGCAACCGCGCCGCCAGAACCTCCTGTGACCACCCCCGCTCATAGCGGAGCTTAATCACCACCGGACCTATGATGTTCAGGAAGGGCATGATGCAACCCATTGATGTGACTCGGCTTTTTCAGGCCAGTTGATGTGTTAGTCTGGGCCACAAGAAAGGACCAGACGATGAAAGGCAAACGGTATACGACGGAAGACAAGATTCGCATCCTGCGGGAGGCGGACCGTGGTGAAAAAAAC
>CAILDU010000036.1 GCA_903833055.1 uncultured Verrucomicrobia subdivision 3 bacterium
CAGCGCGTAAATAACGCCGGAGCACGCGGCTTCGCTGTCGAACGCCGCCGCGCGTAATGCGCCAATCTTGCGTTGCACGAGGCACGCTGTCGAAGGAAACGGCATATCCGGCGTGAGCGTGGCGACGATGATTAAATCAATCTGGTCGGCAGTGATGCCTGCCATTTTCATCGCACGTTCGGCGGCTTTCGCAGCAAGGTCGGACGTAAATTCATTCGCCGCGGCGATACGACGCTCTTTGATACCAGTGCGCGTCGTGATCCATTCGTCCGTCGTCTCGACGAGTTTCTCCAAGTCAGCATTGGTCAAAATGCGTTCCGGCACATACGAGCCGACGCCAGAAATGGAACAGGGACGACCAACAAAATTATGTTTTGCGCGCGGATTTTTCATGATTTGGCCGGTTGAGTTTCGGCGTCGAGAATTTTATTGGCCGCCGCGATGTCGCGGGCGATGGTCTGATTGATTTGAGTTTTCACCGCGTTGGCGGTGACGCGAATGGCGCTCGTCACGGCGCGTTCGCGGGCAGACGCATGAGCTTTGAAAACCAGTCCGTTAAAACCGAGCAGCGGCGCGCCGCCGTAAACTTCCGGGTCCATGCGGCGACGAATGGAATGAAACGCGCCCTTCGCAAGATACGCACCGAGCTTGCGTTGCGTGGTGTGCATCAGCTCGCGCTTGAGCATGGTGAACATACCGACGGCGAGACTCTCGCACGTTTTCAAAACGATGTTGCCGACGAAACCGTCGCATACGACGACATCAACATGATCTTTGAAAAGGTCATGTCCCTCGACGTTGCCGATAAAATTTAAATCCAATTTTTTGCAGAGCTTGAACGCTTCGAGCGTCAAATCGTTGCCTTTGGAATCTTCCGAGCCGATGCTCAAAATGCCGACGCGCGGATTTTTACGCTTCAAAACTTCGCGTGAATAAACGCTGCCCATCACGGCGAATTGCGCGAGATGGAACGGCTTGCATTCAACGTTGGCGCCGGAATCGAGTAGGACAAATTCGTTGGTCGGACGCGGAATCACCGTGGCGATGCAGCCGCGGTCCACACCTTCAATGCGGCCGACCTTGAAAGTTCCAGCCGCAAAAATACCGCCGGTGTTGCCTAGGGAAATGAGCGCATCAGCCTTACCTTCACTGACGAGTTCGGCGGCGCGGACGATGGAAGAATCTTTTTTCTTACGCAGCGCGATGACCGGTTTGTCCTCCATCTCCACGACTTCGCTGGCGTGGATAATGCGGACGCGGTGATCGCGAAAACCGCGCGGGGGCAGCGCGGCGTGAATGTCGGCCTTGTTGCCGACGAGGTAAATACTGGTGATGTCCTTGTTTTCTTCCAGCGCGGCTTTCACGCCGGCGATGATGACACCGCAACCGTGGTCACCACCCATGACATCAACGGCGATTCGCATGATGAATAGTTTTTAGTTTTTAATTTTTTAGTTTTAAGTTAAAAAACCGTTGCCGGTCGCTTTAACTCAAAATTCAAAACTTAAAATTAAAAACTGATCACGCGCCCGCCGTGACGGTCAAAACCTGGCGGCCTTTGTAAAAGCCACAGGCCGGACACACGCGGTGCGGCATTGCCGGCGCGTCGCACTGGGCACATTTGCCGAGCTGCGGAAGTTTGAGCACGCTATTGTAAGCGCGGCGCATACGTTGCCGGCTCGTTGACGGTTTTCTTTTTGGAACGCCCATAAATTTATTTAATTTTCAGTTTATTCAGTTCAGCCCACACGTCCAAAACCGGTTTTTCAACGGCTTCGGCGTCGGGAACAACGCTTTTCTTCTTCAATCCCGCACAGTCCGGTTTGCACAACGGATGTTGCGGAAAGTTGAGCAGCATATCTTCCCGCACGAACGGCGTCAAGTCCACACAATCGTTCTCTACGGACACCTTGTCGTCGCCTTCCAGCGGCAAATGCACCGCCCAATCGGCCACTTTCAACTCGGTTTTGAACTTTTTCAGACAACGACCGCACTCGCACTCCAGCGGCAACGTGAGCGAACCGGTCGCCAGCACGGCGTCGTGCAACAATTCTACGTTTAAATCGTAGCGCAACGGCTTTTCCGCGTGAATCAACTCGTCGCTCACGCCTAAATCCAGCTCCGCCAGCGGCAATTCACCTTTCAGATGAATGCCGTCTTCTTCCAAATGACGAAGGTTGATTTTGAGCATAAATTTTGAGTTTTTAATTTTTAGTTAAACCGCAAAGCGAACATTCTTCCTTTAACTAAAAACTTAAAATTAAGAATTAAAAACTATTTCACCCGCTTCAGTTTTTTCTTCAGCGCGATTTGCACATTCGGCGGCACAAACGGACGCACATCGCCGCCCAATCGCGCGATTTCCTTCACAATGCGGGAACTCAAAAACGTGTAAGTATCCTTCGGCATCATGAAAATCGTTTCAATTTTTTCATCCAGCTTGCGGTTCATCAGCGCGAGCTGAAATTCAAATTCAAAATCGGACACGGCGCGCAGTCCGCGCACGATGGCCTGCGCCTTTTGCGCCGCGACATATTCCACCAACAAGGTGCTGAACGAATCCGTCTCCACATTTGGCAACTTGGCCACGGCTTTTTTCGCCAGCGCCACGCGCTCGGCCAGCGTGAACAGCGGATGTTTGCTCTCGTTTTCCGCGACGGCCACGATGACGCGGTCGAACAATTTCGCCGCGCGCTGGATCACGTCCAGATGACCATTCGTCAGCGGATCAAAACTGCCGGGATAAATCGCGGTGCGCATTTCAGTTTTTAGTTTTTAATTTTGAGTTAATCCAGCATTGAACCTTTGCGTCAACAAGCCAACTTAAAACTAAAAACCTAAAATTAAAAACTTTTTCGCTATTTCCACGGAACTTCGTAGATGCGGACGGCGCTCTTGATGCCTTTGACCTGCACGGGAAATAATTCCGCACAGGTCGCGGCCAGTTCAGGCGCGTGGCGCAAAAGGTGGTTGTAAGTTGTGTCGCTAATAATGATTCGCCCGCTGCCGGAAACACCTTCGAGCCGACTCGCCAGATTCACTTCACGCCCAAAAACCGTGTAGTTCAGGATGTGTTGATTTGACCCCATCAAGCCAACGGTGACTGTGCCGGTGTTGATGCCCGTGCCGAGTTGGAGCGCGACGTGCAACGGCTTTGGCGGCTGGCTGGCAGCGATACGCGCGCGGTTGTCGGCCTCGCGCGCGACGTTTTGCGCGAGTCGCGTTTCGTTTAATTGATGGATGGCGCGTTGCGCAGCAATGGCGGCTTTGACGGCGACCGCCGCGTGCTGCACGTTCGGCGTAGGCGCATTCCAAAACGCCATCACGCAATCGCCGATGTATTTATCGAGCGTGCCGTTATGGTCTTTCACCGCGTCGGCGACGGCGGCGAGATAGAGATTCACAATTTCCAAAGTCTCGCGGGCAGATTCCTCAAAATATTTTTCCGCCAGCGCCAAATCCACATTGTTGGTGCGGACATATTCGGCAATATCCTCCTGCAATTGGTCGGTGAAAGTGGTGAAGCCGCGCACGTCGGCAAAGAAAACCGTGATTTCGCGGCGCGCGCCGCCGAGCGAAAGTTTTTCCGCGCCGAGCAGTTCGTTGACGACATCGGGCGAAACGATTTTGGAAAAAACGGATTTCACGCGGCGCTGTTCGCGTTCCTCGAAGACGACGCGGTAGGTCACGAGGCTGATGTGTTCGATCAGGATGGCCCCGAGCACCGGCGCGACGAGCGGTAGCCATAATTCGTATTTGATGAAGACGAAAAATGTGAACGCGCTGTAGCCGGTAATGAGCAGGAGCGTGGCGGCAGAAGCAAGGGCGGCGCGCAATTCCCAGGTCAAAACGGCCGTGAGCAGGCCGAGCAAAATGATGATGGCGTTGGTTTCATTGTTGCTGGTGCGGCGGATAAACTGGCCGGTGATGACGGAGTTGGCGACGTTCCAATGTTTGCTGACGAGGAGCGTGTCGTGTTCGAGCGGCGTGGCGCCACGATCGGTCAGGTCGTTGCTCTGCACGGCGGAGCCGACGATGACGAGCTTGCCGCGTAATTCATCGCGCAAACCGTTGGTTTGGCCGAGCAATCGTTGATGATCCTGCCAGAGCAGGTTTTCCACGGACAGCCGCATGAGACGCGGGTCATTGGGAGTGAGCCGCCAGTCCACCAGAAAATAACCATCGGCATCCACGGGAATGACGCGTTCAAGTCCATTCGCACCGCGCAGAATTATTTTTCCGCCGGGCAAATCCACGGTGGATTTGGCGAGGTCGAGCTTGAGTTCCTGCGCGGCGAGTTGGATGCCCATGTGCCAGACGCGTTCGTCGGTGAAGGCTTTGGCCGTAGGCGCGACACCGGGCGGAAGTTTTGCAACGCCAAAATCGGCGAGGGTAAAATTATTTTCCGCGTCCACGGGGATTTCAATTGAATTAGTCAGGCCGGTCTGCGGCAAAATTATTTTGCCCGGCGCGAAAATTACATTCGTCAAATTGACGGCGAGTTCGGGGTGGTCGGCAATTTTTTGGATGAGCGGATGCCAGTGGCGCAGATCGCGAAAGGCTTTCACGCGGCGCAGAATGCCGTCGGGGTCGCGCTCGGTGGAGATGTCGCCGAGGGCGAGCGCGTTGGTGGCGAAGAGCTGCGGCGGGACAAGTTCCGGCGTCATGGCGAGAATGACATTTCCCGTGCGCCGCAACTGCTCGGCGAAGAAATCGTCGGATTCCTCAAAATGAATGCCGTCGGCCATTCGCACGGATGCGTGATCGGGACGCAGTTCGCCAAACAGCACGTCGAAGCCGACAGCCTTGGCACCTTGCGCGGCGAGTTCATCCACCATCCGGCCATAAACCTGACGCGGCCAGAGCAGGCCGAAACGGTAGCCAAACTTTCCGCTTTGGACGGCCTTGATGCTCGATTCTTCGATGGTGACAAAAGCAAGATTCGTTGCCGCCGGTGTGGGAAAAGAACTGGCAACGCGGACGCGTAAATCGTAAGTCATGCGCTCCAGCCGTTCGGGAAAATCCAGACGCAGCGCGCGCACGCCGCAGACGAGCGCGAGAACGGCCAGCGCAATCAGAAGTGGCGTGAGTTTGGGACGCTTGAGCTTCACGCTGGATGGATTAAACAAAAAACCAGCGCAACTCAAGGCTGCGCTGGTTGAAAATAGAACAAACCGTCAATCAAGGAACCTCACCGCCGCCTTGATTGCCACCGCCACCTTGGCCTGAACCGCCGCCCCCATGGTGGTGGGGTGGTGGCGCGCCTTGGGTGGGCGAGACATAACATTGAGTGTTGTCTCTGGAGATGAAGAAACTCACCGGCGAATAAATTCTCTGCAGCGCATTAAATAAATTCTGCATCATGGTAATCACATCGCTGCTCGCGAGCATTAACTCTCCCGTGGTTGGATTGTAGCTGTAGCCGACCCCGACCACGGTGGTTTTGGGCGCACCACCACCGGGCGGTGTCAACGTCAACACCACGCCGCCGCCGGTGCTGTGGGAGACGGAAACTGCGCCGCCAACATCAACGCTAAACTGCGTGCCGCGCACACCGGCAATGCCGCTCGGCAGTTTGATGTAGTAAGTGGAAGCGCCATTCAGTTTTTTGACGCTGGCGAAAATTTTACCTTTCTGTAAATCCAGCTCGGTATCGCTGACGGTGTCGGCGCCGGTGTCAATGACATTGAGTTTACTAATAGCCAGAGTGGTATCGGGAGTAAGGCGAACTACGTTTTGTTCCGCTGCGGGGGGAGCGAAGCTCGCCATGCCACGCACTTTCGCATCTTGCGGAGGTGCGGGATGATCCGGCTGACCTGAAACCTGCTGGGCATAGAGCGGCAACTGGATGTCTTTGCCGAGCACAAGATCAGTCACACCATTATGTCCCGTGCGGATAATAGCACCCACGGGCAGGATTTTTCCGGCAACCAGCGGTTGCCACTGATCGTCACCGAGCGAGTAGCTAACGATGCCTTCCACGCGCACGGCAGTGGCAAAACCGGCTTGGTTGGCCTGCGCACTGGCATTGACAGCTAGACCTAAAACCACGCCGCACATGACGGCGGCGAGAAGTGTCTGAAATTTTTTCATAGAAAATATTTTTCGGATTTTTTGACTGTCCAAAATATAGCTACGCACGGCCAGCGTTGTCAATTTACATTTACCTCAATAACCAGACGCAGGCATTAATTTGCCGGCGGCTTTGGCAGCCAGTTTAGACTGACAAATGGCTAGGTAATTTCTGGCGATATCATTGTCGTCGCACAGTTTTAGTGACCGGGTAAACCATTCCTGAGCGGCGGCATAATCGCCAATCTGGACATAGTGCCAGCCAATGTTTGCCACTATGTAATAACCGTTCGGATCACGCGTTTCGGCGGCGCGATAGGCTGGCTCGGCTTCGCGCGACCGATCTAGCAAATCGAGGCACATTCCCGTGCGGAGAAAACTGTAGCCGTCATGGGGGTTTAACCGGATGGCGCGCGCATACCAGACCAAACTTTTTTCACCAAGCGCGTCGGCATCGCTGCCGCCGGTCTGGCTTTGCAGCCGAAAACATTCACCAATCGCGTAGGCCGTCGCGAAATTTTTTGGCTCGCAGGCGAAGGCTTTTTCCAAAGCCGTCGCGCGTTCCGCTGAAAAAATTGGTAATTCTTCCGCCTGCGCCAGCCAATGCGCCTCGCCGCTCAGCCGCCACGTCTGCACTGAAAAATAAATCGCGACTGCGCCCAGCACGGTCGAAAAAATTAGTTTTAATAGCAGTTGCGGACGAAACCAAAATTGTTCCGTTGCGTAGCGCGCGTTGCTCGCGACGAGCGCGAGCAGCACGACGCCCACGAGCGCGTTTGCGGGAATGTGCAGATTGAAATCCATCGCCGAATGCACCGCCAGCGCCGCCAGCCCGCACAGCGCGCCGATAAAAAAAGCGAAGCGATTACTTTGCCCGCTGCCAAAATCATTTTCCTCGCGTCGAACGTGTGGCCACGTTTTTTTGAGCCAGAAAATAAAAATGCCCATTCCCGCGAGCACGATAACGCCGCCCACTGTGCCCCAGTCTGCCAGCAAATTTAGGTAATCATTATGCACGCGATCGGGGCGACCTTGCACGGTTACTGGCCGGTATTCGCGGAAGCGGTAATCAAAGTGCGCTGGTCCCACGCCGCACCATGGATTGTCCGCCCACATTTGCACCGCCGACCGCCACAACATCAGCCGCGAATCCGCGCTCGTATCAATCATCCCGACGGACGAATCCTCATCTGGCGACGCAACGCGGCGCATGTAACCCACCGTTTTGGACAAATAATGCGACGTCAAAAATCCGCCGCCCAACAGTATCACCGCCAACAACAGCGCCGCCTTCAACCGGTGATTACCGTGGCCAAGTAAAATTCCCAAAAGCAAAATAATTCCCACCGCCGCCGCGATCCAGCCGCCGCGCGAAAACGTCACCGCCAAGCCTGCCGCCATCGCCACCGCTGCGTAGCCGAGCAAAATTCGTGTCACGATTTTTACTTTGCCGACCAGCAAATAGGCCAGCGCCAGCGGCAGCAACATCGCGAGCAGGCACGAGAGATTATTCGGCGAAATGTAAGTGCCGGAAGCGCGGTTGAGATAAGGAGAATCTTGATTCCAAACCGCATTTGAATTGCGCGTGAGCTGCACCACCGCGTAGCACGCCGCGAACGTGCCCACCGCGATGAGCGTGCCGCTGACAATGGAAATCTCCTCCTGTCCGCGCAAATTGTTTAGCACCGCAAAAAATAAAAAGCCGAACAGCAAAACTTGAATCGTTTCCAACCGCGCGACGTATTCGATATCCGCTGTGAAATAGCGCGCGACCGCGTAAGCCATGAATGCCAGCACCACCCACGCGAGCGGCGGCCAGAGCAATTTGCCGCGCGGATTTAGCCACAGCCGCGCGCCCCACAAAACGAAAACCGCCGCCGCCGCAACTTGCACGACGAGCCAAGCCCAAGTGTCCACCGCGCCAAACGCCAGCGGCGCGAACACGAGTATTCCCAGCACGAGCGACAAAATGCCGCGTTCGCACCACCAATCCAGATTTCTGCGGGTCAAAACCATTGCGCGGAAAAATGAACTGCGCGCGCCAGCGAGTAAAGCGGATTTGCCCGGCACGACCATTGCCGTTATACTTCTTAAAATATATGACCGATCCGCGTTACACCAAATTGGCCAAGCTGCTCGTGAATTATTCCTGCGCGCTCAAAAAGGGCGAGCGCATCCTGCTGGACATGATTGATGTGCCGGACGAGTTCACGGTGGAGATGATTCGCGCCGTGCGCGCGGCGGGCGCGACGCCGTTCGTCGAGACGCGGCACACGCGTGTCGGGCGCGAGCTGATGCTTGGCACGAATGAAAATCACGCCGCCGATGTGCGCGATCTGGAAATGTTCCGCATGAAAAAAATGGCGGCTTACGTCGCCGTGCGCGGCAGCGCGAACGCCACGGAAAATGCCGATGTGCCGGGCGCGTTGATGCAGATGTATTCCAAAATCATCCGACCGGTGCTGGATTATCGCGTGAACAAAACGCGCTGGTGCGTGTTGCGCTGGCCGACGCCGAGCATGGCGCAGTCGGCGGCGATGAGCACGGAGGCGTTTGAAAATTTATACTTCGATGTCTGCACAATGGATTACGCGAAGATGGCGAAGGCGATGTTGCCGCTGGAAAAATTGATGAAGAAAACGGATCGCGTTCACATCAAATCGCCGGGCACGGATTTGACTTTCAGCATCAAAGGCATCGGCGCAAAAAAATGCGAAGGCACACGGAACATTCCCGATGGCGAAGTGTTTTCCTGTCCGACCAAAACTTCCGCGAATGGCGTGATTCAGTTCAACACGCCGACGCTGTATTCGGGAACGAAATTTGAAAACGTGAAGCTGGAATTGAAGAATGGAAAAGTGATAAACGCCACGTCCAACAACACGAAACGGCTGAATGAGATTTTGGACACGGACGCGGGCGCGCGCTTCATCGGCGAATTTGCGATTGGATTTAACCCGCATATTTTGAATCCGCTCTGCGACATTTTGTTCGATGAAAAAATTGCGGGTTCGCTGCACTTCACGCCGGGCAACGCGTATGAAGATTGCGGCAACGGAAATAAAAGCGCGATTCACTGGGACATGGTTTTGATCCAGCGTCCCGAATGGGGTGGCGGCGAAATCTGGTTCGACGGCAAACTGATTCGTAAAGACGGATTGTTTGTGCTACCGGAATTGAAACCCTTGAATCCGGCGAACTTGAAATAAGTTCGGCTTGACGCTGAAACGCGGCGGGCGCAGTCTCGACGCATGAAAACTTTTGGGCGACGCGCGCTGTGCGTTTTGGGCTGCATTTTTCTTTCCACAATCTTTTCTACAGTCCGCGCCGCCGACACGAATCCACCACCGCGTTTGACGGTGGAATTGCGCGACGGTTCGCGCGTGGTCGGCACCAGTGCGGAAAAATATTTTAAATTTCAATCCGCGTTGTTCGGCGACTGCAAGCTGGCGGTGTCGGATTTGCGTTCGATGGAATGCGTTGCCACCAACGCGATGAAGCTGACGGCCGCCAACGGCGACGTGCTCACGGTGCAGCCCGCCGCGACGGAACTGCGCGTCCAGACCAGTTTTGGCAAAGTGGAATTACCCGTGAATGCCATCCGCCGGATTTTTGTGACGGCGTCAGGACATCCGCAGCCGACGCGCCCCGGCCTACTGGCGTTCTGGTCCGGTGACGGCAATGCCGATGATAGCACCGGCCACCACAATGGCGTGCTGGTGGGCGATGCGAATTTTGCACCCGGCCTGCTGGGACAGGCGTTTAATTTTAATGCGCCCGGCAGCTTCGTGAAAATCCCCAAATCGTCCGATCTCAATCCCGACCGTCAGGTGACGATTGAATTTTGGATGAACGCTGACGCGGCCAACGCGATGGATAGTTATCAGGGATTGGTTACGTCCGATTTTTACGGCGTGGAAATTTCCAATGGTTACGGGGGTAAAATGGGCGTCAATTTTCTCATCAGCATCACGGCCAACCAGCCCGGACTGCGTTATGGATTAAATGACTCGCGGCCATCCGGCTTTCGCCAGCGGATTACCAGCGTCGGTAATTTCACGCATATTTCCGACGCGAATGGTGGCGGGGCGCCGGTCGCATCCGGGCGCTGGCATCACGTCGCGGGCACTTATGACGGCGTGCAACTGCGGTTGTTCATTGACGGTCAGCCGTGGGGCAATCCGGTGTCGCGCCCCGGCGTGATTGCGCCAATGTTGCCAGAAAGTTTTATCGCGATCGGTTCGGAAGATGGCCGGATGACTTGCCCGGAATGCGGTGCCCAACGGTATTTCAAAGGGCTCATCAGTGACGTTGCCATCTATAATCGCGCGTTGTCTGCGGCGGAAATCCGCGAGGACTTCGCGGCGGGCAACGCCAATTAAATAATCAGCCGCCAATTTTTTACAGCTCAAGTTACAAACAATTCACAGTATGAAAAACCTCACCTTCTGTCTGACTGCTGCTGCCATTTTCATTGCACTGCTTATCAAGCCGGCCAGTGTGGCAGCCGCCGACACGAATCCGCCGCCGCGTTTGACGGTAGAATTACGCGACGGCTCGCGCGTGGTCGGCGACAGCGTGGCAAAAAATTTCGAGTTTCAATCTGCATTGCTCGGTAAAATTAAACTGGCGGTGAAAGACATTCGTTCCGTCGAATGCGTTGCCAGCAACTCGATAAAATTGTCCACGGTCAACGGCGATACGCTGACGGTTTCATTTGTGGATTCTGAATTCGCGGTCAAAACCAGTTTTGGCAAAGTGGATTTGGGTGTAGATTCCGTCCGAAAAATTTCAGTCGCTATCACCGCCGCACTTGAATCATATCGGCTGCCGGGCTTGGTGGCATTGTGGTCGGGCGAGGGCAATGCGCGCGACGGCAGTGGAAGCAACCACGGCCAGTTGGAAGGAAAAATTAGTTTTGCGCCCGGCCAGATTGGTCAGGGATTCAGTTTCGCGGATGCGGATGCGGATGTGAAAATTCCTGCGAGCGCCGCATTGGATGTGGGGACTGGTGGCGGTTTCACCCTGCTGGCATGGATTAACCCAACAGAAATATCCGGCGCGCATCCGTTGTTTGAATGGAACACCGGCGATGGCACAACCTACTGGGGCGTCCATTTTTTTCTGGATGCCAATTCGTTCAGCGCGGGACCGGGCGCGCTTTACGCGAACATCGTGGACAGCAGCGGCAACTGGCATCAGATCCATTCGCAGGCGGGCGCGGTGACGGCAAATTCGTTCCAGCTCGTCGCGCTGACCTATGACAAGGCCGCCGGTGACGCCAAAATTTATTGCAACGGAGTTTTGGTGGCGCAGCAATTCATGGGAAATTTCACGCCCAAGACAGCTTGCGATTTGTATCTGGGACGGCGGCCACTGACCCAGGGCGAGATGGCAACTTTCGCGGGCGTGCTGGACGAGGCAGCCATTTATAATCGCGCGCTTTCGGCGACGGAAATCCAGACGTTGTGTAAAGCGGACAATCAGGGCGAGCTGCCGCCACCGCCCAAAATTTCAGCGGTGATGCCGTTCAATGGCAGTTATCGCAACGGTGTCATGAATCGTGTCCGCTTTGGCGAATAAAATAACGGGCGACGTTTTAGCGTCGCCCGTTTTTGTTTAAAGAAAAACTTAAATCGTTTCTTTGAGGGTGCTCAAGAATTGCTTCATCGCGGGCGAGAGCACTTTATTCTTTTTGTAAATCGCGGCGAGCGGACGATAAAATTCGCCTTCCTCAATCTGCACAGCGGCGAGCGTGTTCTTCGCAATTTCCTGCGTGACCGTGCCGATGGGCACGATTGAGATACCCGCATCAATTTCCACCGCGCGCTTCACCGTCTCGACGTTATCAAACTCCATGACGTGTTTAATCTCGACGCCGTATTCGCGGAGAATTTTATCCAGTGCCTTGCGCGTGGGAATGTCCGGCTCGAAGCCGATGACTTTCTGACCGGCGAGGGATTTGAGCTTGATGGCTTTCTGTTTCGCAAAGGGATGTTGTGGATGGCAGATGAGCACGAGCGGCTCTTTACGCAATGGAACAATCTCCAGCTTGGTATCTTTTTGCGGATAGGCGACGAGCCCGAGGTCAACGACATTGCTGAACACGTCGTCATAAACCTGATTCGCGCGGCGATACTCGACGTGAACATTCACCGTCGGATAATTCTTCATGAATTTTTTCACATACGGCGGCAAGTCGTGCAGGCCGATGGAATAAATCGTCGCCACGCGGATTGTGCCGGAGATGATATCCTTCAATTCCTGCAGCTTGCTGTGCAGCGATTCATGAGTCTGGATAATCTGCTTGCTGTAATCGTAAAGCACCTGACCTTCGCGCGTGAGGCGGAATTTTTTCTTGCTGCGTTCAATTAATAACGACTTGAAAGCGCGTTCCAGCGCGCTGATTTGCTGGCTGACGGCGGATTGGGTGACGCCGTTGATTTGCGCCGCTTTGGTGAAGCTTTCAGTTTCAGTTAAATCACAAAAAACTTTCAAACTTTCGATTTGCATAAGAATAATTAACCATAACGGTTGCTAGGCGTCAACCACCTTTGCCGCCACCAGAGCCGCTTTCACCTTCATCAATAGCTCGGTGCTCGTAAACGGTTTTTGCAAATAACCCGCGCTATTTTTTTTATCTTCCGGCAGCACATAACCGCTCGTCGGCATCACCGGCAGGCTGGGGTCGAACTGCCGGATGCGCTCCATCAACTCGCGTCCGCCCATGCCCGGCATCACCAAATCCGTGATGACCAAATCTACTTTCGAATCGGGCTGGTTCAAAATCGCCAGCGCCTTTTGCCCGTTGCTCGCCGTCAAAACTTTGTAGCCGAAATCGGATAAAATCGTTTCCGCCATCGTCAGCACCAGACTTTCATCATCCACCACCAGCACCGTGTCGGAGCCGCGCAATTCCTTGCTCGCGCTGATGACTTCGCGCAAGAGCGTCCGGTCCGCCGGCAAATAAACGCGGGCGGATGTGCCCATGCCAACGGAACTGGAAATCGCCACGCCGCCGCCATGATTTGTGATGATGCCGTAAACCAACGCCAGTCCCAGTCCGCGATGCGGCGGCCGTTTCGTCGTGAAGAACGGCTCAAAAATGCGCGGCAACGATTCCGCGTCAATGCCCGAACCGCTGTCAGAAATTTCCACGCACACATACGTTCCCGCCGCCAGTTGCACATTGCGATCCTGCGTCGCCTCGGTCAATTCCACGTTGCGCGTAGAAACGGCAATCTGTCCCGTGCCGTTCGCCGCAAATGATTCCACCGCATTCTCTAAAACTTTGGTAATCGCCTGCTGCACCTTCGCCTCGTCGAACCGCGCCGCGAACAAAGATTTTTCCGGCGACAATTTCCAATTGAACCGCGCGCCCTGCGCGTTTTGGAAAAATTCCGCACAGCGCGTCACCACCGCGTTCAAGTTACCCGCCGGCGCACGGCTCTTCTCCTTTTCCTGCCGACTGAATTGCGCCAACTCGCCCGCGATTTCCGCCGCGCGCTGCGCCGACTTTTCCACTTCCAAAAGTGATCGCCGCCACGGATGTTCCGGTTCCGCCTTCGTCAGCAGCAGCGACGTATGCGCCAGCACGCCCGTCAGCGCGTTGTTGAAATCCAGCGAGACCGTGCGCGCTAATTGCAACACGCAATCTAGTTTCTGCTTCAACGCCGCATCGCCCGGAACCAGCGCCTGCAATTCCACCGTCGGCGTGGCGGGTTGGGCTGGCGGCGTGACATTGTTCGGGAGCAATTGCAGGACAAACCACTTTTTCCCGTCGCTGTTGAACTGGCAGACTGTCGTTAAAAATGGCGACACCGCGCCGGTTGCCGTCTTAAATTTCAAAACCCCACTTGCCGCCGGCGACTGTTCCCAGCGCGTCAAAAAATCTGTGGCTGAACCGCCATTTTCCGCCGCCCACACCGCCGCTAGGTTCGCCGTCTCGCCGCTCAAGTTTGCGCCAAAAAAATTCTTCGCCGCTGCATTGGTCAGGAGCACGGCACCGCTGGTGTTGACCAGCACCGCTGGCCACACCGCGTTCTCCAGACCAAATACAACTTCAGGTTTCATCGCATCAATACCGAGTCCGACAGCCTACAATCATTTCCTCAAAACTCAAGGAACGAGCGTAAAGGCTGCTGGTAAAAGTTTTTTCACCGTGAATTTTTTAATTTTTTTTAAATCATCGCTGGCCGCCACGAACACCTTCGCATCCGGCGCGTATTCCGCCAACAATTGTCGGCACGCGCCGCACGGCATCGGCCCGCCATCGCAACGCGCCACCACCGCCACCGCGACGAAATTTTTCTTCCCGTCCGTCAGCGCCTTAAACAGCGCCACGCGTTCCGCGCAGCACGTCAAACCATAGCTCGCGCTCTCCACATTCGCACCGCCGATTATTTCACCAGCGTTCGTGAGCAACGCCGCGCCCACCTTAAATTTGGAATATGGCGACACCGAACCCAGCCGCGCCTGCGCTGCTGCTTGAACCAGTTTTTTGGAATTAATTTTCATTTTTGTTTTAACCGCAGAGAACGCAAAGAGCGCAAAGCCGGAAATTCTTTCTTTGTGTTCTCTGCGTTCTCTGCGGTTAATTAATTATTGTGCGGTAAAGCTCGGCAAAGTTTTTGATCAGCGCCGCGCCGGATTTTTTCACTCGCTCAGCCGTTTCCAAAACTTCCGTGTGCGACAAATTTCCTTGGCTGATGCCTGCCGCCAGATTTGTGACACACGAAATCGCGGCGACGTTCAATCCACATTGCCGCGCCGCAATTGCTTCCGGCACCGTGCTCATGCCCACCGCGTCCGCGCCCAATTTAGCGAACGCGCGGATTTCTGCGGGCGTTTCGTAGCTCGGTCCGCTCACGGCCAGATAAACGCCGCGTTGCAATTTCAGTTTGGAAATCTTCCCGGCGCGAAACAAAAGTTCGCGCAGTTTTTTATCGTAAGTTTCCGTGAGGTCAACAAAGCGCGGCAAACCTTTTTGAAGAGTCCCGCGCAACGGATTTGCGCCCATGAAATTAATGTGGTCGGTCAGAACCATAAAGTCGCCCGCATGGAATTTTTTATTGATGCCGCCCGCTGCGTTCGTCAAAAGTAAATCGGTAATGCCAAAAGCAGCCAATGTTCGCGTGGCAAATGTGACACGTTCCATTTCATGGCCTTCGTAAAAATGCGCGCGCCCGCTCAAAACTAAAACCGGCGTTTGGCCGAGATGACCAAAATATAATTCACCCGCGTGACCGCTCACGGTCGGTTTCGGAAAGCCGGGAATTTTTGCGTAAGAAATTTTTTTAGCCACGCGCAACTCCGTCAGCGCGTGATGAAATCCGCTGCCGAGGACGATGGCGAGCCTCGGGCGCAGCTTGGAAACTTTCTTGAGTCGCGCGGCGGCGGTTTGGGGCGTGGCGTTGGACGAAACCTTCACGGCTTCGATTCTGCCCGAACGCGTTCGACGGCCAAAGAATTATTTCTTCGCCGCGATTGCCTGAACGTGCCGCTCGATGCGCGTTGCCGCTTCTACGAGTTGCTCGTAGCTGGTCGCGAAACAGGCGCGGCAAAAGCCTTTGCCGTTTTCGCCAAACGCGGTGCCAGGAACCATCGCCACTTTTTCCGTTTGCAAAAGTCCGACGGCAAAATCTTTTTCGCTCAAACCGGTTTTGGAAATGTCGGGGAACGCGTAGAACGAGCCGCGCGGCAAATGACATTTCAGGCCAATTTCATTGAACCGGCGCACGATGAAGTCGCGGCGGCGATGATACTGGTCGCGCATTTTTTTCATGCCGTCTTCGCCGCGCACGAGCGCTTCGATGGCGGCCTCCTGGCTGATGATGGACGCGCAGAGCATCGAGTATTGATGCACCTTCATCATCGCCTCGATGAGCGCCGCCGGGCCGCACGCGTAGCCGATGCGCCAGCCAGTCATGGCGAAGGCCTTGGAAAATCCGTGCAGAAAAATTGTGCGTTCCTTCATGCCGGGAATGCTGGCGATGCTCGTGTGAACACCTTCAAAGGTCAGCTCGGAATAAATTTCGTCGCTCAACACGATCAAATCTTTTTCCACCGCAAATTTTGCGATGGCTTCGATCTGCGCGCGGTCGCACGTGCCGCCGGTGGGATTGCACGGCAGATTCAGCATGAGCAATTTGCAGCCCGGCTGCCACGCGGCGCGCAATGCCTCGACGGTCAGCGCAAAATTATCTTTCGCAAAAGTTGGCACGGGCACAGCGCGGCCGTGCGCGAGCGTGATGCTCGGCGAATAGCTGACGTAACACGGCTGATGGAACATCACTTTGTCGCCGGGATTGATGAGCGCGCGGCACGCGAGATCGAGCGCTTCGCTCACGCCGACGGTGATGATGATTTCATTATCCGGCACATAGCTGACGGAATAATTTTTCTCGACGTATTTGCTGATGGCGCGACGCAGTTCAATCAAACCGAGGTTTGAGGTGTAATGCGTTTTGCCCTTTTCCAGCGCGTAAATGCCAGCTTCGCGAATGTGCCACGGCGTGTCGAAATCCGGCTCGCCGATGCCGAGCGAAATGACATCTTTCATCTTCGAGACGATCTCGAAAAAGTCGCGGATGCCTGATTTTGGCAGGTTAATAACGTGCTTGGCGATGTGGCGCGAGGAGTCCATGGGAAATTAAAAAACCAAATTATAATTAATTATAACTGTGACGATTATTTGGATAATATCCACAGAATGAAAACAACCCCAATTATAATCCAGACTAGACATCCCATCCAAGCCGGATGCTCTTTGGTTTTAGGTTTCTCGGAATTTGAACTTTGATTTAACTCTTTCAGTTTTTCTAAAGCTCCCGGCGTGCCGAGGGTCATGCTGCTCATAGTAAATATGAGTGTGTTGCTAAAATTTGGGAGGGATGGGCTAATGTCGAAATCAAGCGCACGTGTATCCATCCCTCTTTTAAGTATGTATTGATTTTTCCAACCCCCAATCAGTGCGAATGCTTTGTCGACAATCCAACCCTGCTCAAAATGTGGTGCGAGATGCAGATGAATTTTTTCACAAGCCTCAATTTCAGATTTAGCGTTGATGCGTATCAAATCTTTTGACGCTGGTGACGCAACACTCGGTTCTTGAAGAATTGGCGGCGGAGCTGGCTGGGTGACATTTTGCGTCGCGATACTTATTGGGGAAATCACGTCACCCTTAACTTTTTTGAGCGCTGAATTATTTACCAGCCGACTCACAAGATACAAATCAAACCAGACCGAAGCTTTTTTTCCACCAACATCAACAATATGTTCACATAGATCATTGTTTCCAGGTTCGCCGCGAACACTGTAAAAGTAATTCCGCCTTCCATTTGGGTTATATGTTCCTTTACCAAAGATTCCGTCAATTATTATGGCTTGTATTGCTGCGGATGTTACTTGGTCAGACGCGTGTGTGACAAATGGAGACTCTTTTGAACCATTGCCTTCTATATTTGGTTTTTGTTCTTTGCCCATTTTTCGGATTGAACTTGTTGGTTCAAGAATAATTTGTCGGAGGCTTTAGAATTCGTTAGTTGCAAAAGCCCAAAGTTTTTTCACGGTGCGACTTTGAGGCGCTCGGCTTCTTCCGATTTTACGTCGAGCATAAAACCTTGTTCTTTGTAAGAACGCAGCATGAAATGTGTGGCGGTCGAAAGCACGCCCTCGATGCTGGAAAGTTTTTCGGACACGAAGGCCGCGACTTTTTGCAGGCTCGAACCGTTGACGAACACGAGCAAGTCGTAACTGCCGGACATGAGAAAGCAGGATTCCACTTCGTCGAAACGGCTGATGCGTTCGGCGAGGCGATTGAAACCGCCGCCGCGTTCGGGCGTGATGCGGACTTCGATGACGGCGCGGACGACGCCGGAATCTTCATGCGCGAGATTCAGCACGGGACGAAATCCCAGCAGCACGCGGGACGCTTTCAGTTCGTCGAGCTGGCGGTTCACGTCGGCTTCGGACAACGCGAGCACTTGCGCCATCTGCGCGGTGTTGAGGCTGCCGCCTTCGAGCAACAATTTAATAATCGGCTTCATCGGACGCGCAGTGTCGCAAAATTCCGCCGCAAATCCATCTCAAATATCTGGTAGGGACGGCGCGCTGCGCTGTCCCTACCAACAAATTCTCGGCGGTAAAAGTTGTGAACGATAAAAAACTTTTTCCAGATTTGCTGACGGATGCCAAACTTAAATCGGCAATTTTGACATCGGTTTGAAAAATTATCTGGGCGACGCGCGTTGGCGCATTGCGCTGATGTTGACTGGAGGCGAAATTAACTGGTCTAATCAACTACTTTTGCGCTGCAAGCTGGATTTTCATTTTCGACATATATTATTGATTTTCAACAAGATAGAAGTTGCATTAGAAATTGACACATTCCCCTGCTATGACTTATCGTGTTATGGCAACGGTGTCGCACTGAAACGTCTTCAGGCGTCAAACCACCTTGCCAGAGAAATTCTTTAGTTCCGAGGTTCCTTTATGAGTAATGCAACAACGGGTGTGCCGTCGGCAGGTGGCGCGCAAAAAGTTTCGGCCATCAATGAGGTGGTCATCCGCATCGCGGGCAATTCGCAGGATGGTATTCAGGCCATCGGCGGTTTTCTGGCGCGCCTCGCGGGGCGCAGCGAACAGGAAGTCATGACGTTCATGACGATTCCCGCCACGATTTCCGGCGGCGCGTCCATTTTCCAAGTCCGCATGGGCAGCGGCGAAGTGTTGAGTTCCGGCGACGAAGCGGATGTGTTGCTCTGCTTTTACCAGCACAGCTATGACGCGCATATCGGTTCGCTCAAAAAAGGTGGCATCGTGCTTTACGATTCCGATCACGTCGTGCCGAACGAAGAACTCAAGCAAACCTATCATCACCTCGGCATTCCCATTTCCGGGCTGACGGTCGAAGCCATCGGCGGCACGGCCAAGGATAAAGGTAAAAATATTTTCGCGCTCGGCCTCATCGCCAAGATGTTCGACTTGAACATGCCGAAACTCGAAAAATTGATCGGCGAACGTTTCACCGGCAAAGACCCGAGCATTCTCAATAACGCGCTCGCCGCGTTTCATGCCGGTCACGCGAATCCGCTTGGCAACGTGCTGGAAACTTTCAAGTTTGTTGACGCGCAGAAAAAGGACGGTCATCAGGTCGTGATGAACGGCAACGAAGCCATTGGCTACGGCCTCATCGCTGCGGGCGTGCGTTTCGGTGCGGGTTATCCGATTACGCCGTGGACGGACATCATGGAATTGCTTCGCCGCGAACTGCCGAAATACGGTGGTTGCTTCATCCAGACCGAAGACGAAATCGCCGCGATTTCAATGGCGATTGGCGGCAGTTATGCCGGTCGCGTCGCGGTGACGGGTTCGAGCGGTCCCGGAATTTCGCTCAAGACGGAAGCGCTCGGCTGGGCGATTATGGCCGAAATGCCGCTCGTCGTTATTGACGTGCAGCGTGGCGGCCCTTCAACGGGAATGCCGACGAACATTGAACAATCTGATTTGAACATCGCGGTCAACGGCGGTCACGGCGACGCCCCGCGCGTCGTCATCGCGCCCGCGAATGTCGAAGATTGTTTTTACATGGCGATTGAAGCCGTGAACATTGCGCGCAAATATTCTGTGCCAGTGATTTTGCTCACCGATCAAGGTATCGCCACGCGCATCGAAGCGTTCGTGGAACCGAACCTCGAAAAAGTTTGTCAGGAAATCGGACCGGATTTCACGCCGATTGCCGATCACAAACCTTATGATTTGTCCGCGAACAATGGCATTTCCCATCACGTTCCGCCGGGCACGAAGATCAACAGTGGCAAATATCCGATTGTCACCGGTCTCGAACACGACGAACTCGGCCATCCGACCGGCTCGCCGAAGTTGCACATGCAGATGACTGCTAAACGCCGCAAGAAATTGCAGGCGCTCGGCGCGACGCTGCCGGTGCCGAAGATTTACGGCCCGTCCGAAGGTAACGTCTTGCTCGTTGGCTGGGGTTCCACCGAAGGTCCCATCAAGGAAGCCGTGGATCGCGCGCGCGCTGCGGGCGACAGCGTTTCCTCGATTCATCTCAAGCACATCAATCCGCTGCCCGATGGCTTGGAAAATATTTTCTCCGGTTTCAACCACGTGCTCGTCGTTGAGATGAATGACGAAGGCCTTTATGGCTTCGGTCAGTTCGGTGCGATTTTGCGCGCCCGTTATTGCGATCCGAAGATCCAGGGCATCAACAAGACCGACGGCCTCACTTGGAAGGTGAAGGAAATTCTCGAACGCACCAAAACCAATTTGTCCGCCGGCCTCAGCAAAATTTAATTTCAACCGCGAAAAACTATGAGCGAAACTTTACTCGAAAAACCCGCCGTCAACGCCGCTGCGCCTGTCACTGAAGAACGCAAGGGGCTGACCAAAAAGGAAATCGCCGCCGACCATCCGACCTGGTGTCCCGGCTGCGGCGACTTCTCCGTCCTCGCGCTTTACTTCAAGCTGATTGAAAAGCGCAAGATGTGGCACGAGAAGATCACCACCGTCGCGGGCATCGGTTGTTCCAGCCGTTTTCC
>CAILDU010000037.1 GCA_903833055.1 uncultured Verrucomicrobia subdivision 3 bacterium
ATCTGCTGCAATCCGGGATGCCGCTGACGGTGGCGTTGAACAGCATGACGCATCTGGAAAGCCCCGGCATTCCCGCCGAAGTCAGTCGCGATTTGAAAACGGAAGTCACCGAAGGACGCGGCCTCTCGGAAGCGATGGCGCGGCAACCGCGAATTTTTTCCGATTTGTATGTCAACATGGTGAAGGCCGGCGAATCCAGCGGTTCGCTCGTGCAGGTGTTGCGACGCATGGCGAGCCACTTTGAGCAGTTCGCGGAAGTGCAGTCGAAATTTAAATCGGCCATGATTTATCCGGTCATGGTGATTTGCGTGGGCATTTTAATCGTGGCGTTCTTCATGTTTTTCATGATGCCGCGCTTCACGGAAATTTTCATGGGCTTCAACATCCAACTGCCGTTGCCGACGCGGCTGCTGATGGGCGCGAGCGGTTTGTTTTTGCAATTCTGGTGGCTGCTCGGCCTGTTCATCGTGGCCGTGGTAATTTTATTCAAACGGTTTCAGCACAGCGCGGCGGGAGCGCGCAAACTCGACGAGTGGCGCATGAAAATGCCGGTGATCGGAAAAGTGGTGAAGCTGAATTTGTTCGGCCAGT
Source organism: uncultured Verrucomicrobia subdivision 3 bacterium (assembly GCA_903833055.1). Classification (GTDB taxonomy): domain Bacteria; phylum Verrucomicrobiota; class Verrucomicrobiia; order Limisphaerales; family UBA11358; genus UBA11358. Next base: position 592 of record CAILDU010000037.1, read on the forward strand.
TCACGCGCACCTTGGGAACATTGCTCCAAAACGGCGTGCCGGTTTTGACCGCGTTGAAAATCACCGAGCAAGTCATGTCCAATTCGCTCATCAAAGAAGCTGTCGCCGAAACGCGCGCGGCGGTGACGGATGGCAAAACGCTCGCGCAACCGCTGGCGCGCAGCAAATTATTTCCGCAACTCATGGTGGACCTCGTTCGCATCGGCGAAGAAACTGGCGACGTGCCGGGCGCGCTAAACAATCTCGCGGACACTTACGAAGGCGAGCTGGAAATCTCGTTGCGCGTGATGACGCAGCTCATCGAACCCGTGCTGATTATTTTGATGGCGGTGGTCGTCGGCTTCCTGTTGTTGTGCATTTTGCTGCCGATGTTCAGTTTGATTTCGCACATCAGCACCGGCGGCGGAGGTCATTGAAAAATGTCGTCTGCCCGTAAAACAAATTCCGCTGGTTTCACGCTCATTGAAATCATGGTTGTCATTGCCATCATCGGCCTTGTCGCGGCGATGGGCATGCCGTCCATCATTCGCGCCGTGCAAAAGGAAGGCATGCGAAAAGCCTTGAGCGACGTGCAAGATGTGTGTTTCACCGCACGCCAACGCGCCATCATCAGCAAACAAAAAACCGCCGTGGTCATTCATCCGGCGGACGGAACTTTCAGCGTCGAAGGCGCGGTGACGGGTGCGGCGGCGGGTGCGGCCAATCAAGGCAAAGTCGCCGCCGGGACGTTGCCGGACAGCATCCATTTCGCGATGCTCGACATTTTCCGGCAGGACTATTTGGAATCCGATTGGGCGAAAATATTTTTTTATCCCGACGGCACTTGCGACGAAACCGTCATGGTCTTGTTGGGGCGCGGCGAGTCGGAAAAAATTACTTTGGACTACGCCACCGGCACACCCATCGTCAGCGACGTGAGCAAATGAAAATGAAAATAAAAAACCATGGCCGCCGCCGTGCTTGCCGCGCCGAAGCGCAGCGTAGGCGGGCGTTTTCGCTGCTCGAAGTGATGATTGCCATCGGCATTTTTTTCCTCGCCGTGTTCGCGATTTTGAGTTTGGTTTCACAGACGCTTTCCAACGCGCGGCGCTTGCAGCGTCCGCTCATGGACGCCGGTCCGGTCTTGGCGATTTACGCCAACACGAACATTTTGGTCGAAGGCACTTACTCCGGCTCGATGTCAGAAATCCTCGGCGACGCCTACCGCGATTATTCCTGGACGGCGGATATTCGCGAAGTGGCGTCGAACAAATTATTCAGCGTCGAATGCGTCGTCCAACAGCGCGGCAGCCGCGAAATCATCTCGGACTTGACCTCGCTTTTTTACGATCCGCAATCGCCCGCCGGCAGTCTCGACGGCGGCAATTTCATCCACAAATGAAATTTCAAATTTCAAATTTCAAATTTCAAATGGCGTTGCGCGGCGAACGTGATTCGTCATTCGCAATTCGTAATTTAAAATTCGTGCGCGCGTTCACGTTGATTGAAATCATGGTGGCCATTGCGATTTTCAGCATGGTGCTCATGGCGATTTATTCCGTGTGGGGTTCGATCATGCGCGCGTCGCAGGTCGCGCAAGACGTGACTGCGCAGGCGCAACGCCAGCGCATCACGCTCCGCACGATCGAAGATTCGCTAATGGCTGTGCAGTCGTTTCAGGCGTCGCCAAATTATTACAGCTTTGTCGTGGGTGACGACGCCGAAGCGGGCAGTTTGAGTTTCACCGCGCGCGTGCCGGAAATTTTTCCGCGCAACGGCAAGTTCGTCAACCCGAACACCGGCCGCGATTTTAATTTGCGGCGGCTGTCGTATTCGCTCGAAGCGGGCGAGAACGGCCAGAAAAATCTCGTGCTGCGCCAGAATCCGGTGCTCATGGATTTGGATGCGGACGAACAGCAATTCCCGCTCGTGCTCGCGCGCAACGTCCGCAAATTCACCGTGGAATGTTGGGACACAAACAAACTGGATTGGGCGACCGAATGGCTCGCAACGAATTCCATACCCACGTTGCTGCGTGTGAAATTGGTGCTCGGCGGCAACACCGTGGCGGGCGCGGGCGCACCGGATTTTTCCGTGGCGCGCGTTTATTCGCTGCCGTCGCAAACGATGCCGGCGGCGATCCAAAACGGTTCGGTCGGCAACGGCGGCGAAAATCATTTGCCGCAATTCAAGATTCCGACGCGATGAAAATTTCCCCCGCTAAAAATAAAAGTGGTTTCGCCGTCATCATCGCGCTGGTGTCGGTGACGGTGTTATCCATTTTGGCGGGCGCGCTGGCGGTGTTTATGAAGGTGGAAAATCAGCTCGCGCAAAACGGCAACGACGACGAAAAACTTTTATGGATTGGCCGCGCTGGCGTGCAGCGCGCGTGCTGGATTCTTGCGCAGGAACCGGGCGGACCGACTTCGCTCAAACAAATTTGGGCGGGCGGGCCGGGCGTCGGCGCGGAGACGAACAGTCCGCTCGCGGGCATTTCGCTGGATAATTTTCCCGTCGGCGACGGCTCGGTTTCTCTGAAAATGATTGAGCAGGAAAGTAAAATCAATGTGAACAGCGCGGACAGCCAGTTGTTGCAGCAAGTTCTCACGACGATGGGCGTGGACGCTGGCTCAATTTCGCTCGTGTCCGATTCGATACAAGATTGGGTGGACACCGATGACGGCCAGCGGCCCGCCGGTGCGGAGAGCGATTATTATCAAGGGCTGACGCCGCCGTATTACGCCAAGGACGCGCCGATTGATGACATTGAAGAATTGCAATTGATCAAGGGCGTCACGCCGCACATGTTCAAAGGCGGCCCCGCGCCGGATTCCAATCCCGCGTTCAAACATCACAAACTCGGCTTCGGCAGCGCGCCCGGACAGGAGCCGGATTACGCGTTTGGTTTGCGCGATGTGCTCACGCCGTATTCCAATGGCAAAATCAACGTCAACACCGCCGACGCAAATGTGCTGACGTGCATTCCCGGTGTGGACGCGACGGCGGCGCAAAATATCCTCACCTTTCGCGACACAGAAAATACGATGGGCAATGCCACCGGCGTCATCAACGACCTGAACCAGCTCACCACCTTCATTCCCAATCCGCTCGGTCAGCAACAAATTTCCCGCTATTGCACCGTCACCGGTTCGACCTACGAAGTTCACGCCACCGCGCGCGTCGGCACGAGCGAACGTGAATTTATCGCCGTCGTTTATCGCGTCGGCAACACCGCGCAGATTTTCAGCTTCCACCCGAAATAGGTTGAATTCACGGCGCTCCCCGCTATCGTTGCCCCATGCGCGCGCTCCTGATTTTGCTGCTTACGCTCGGTCTTTTCGCCACGGCCCACGCCGCCGATGCTGTCACCGGACGCGTCATCAAAGTGCTGCCGCTGCTCGTTGATTTGAAAGGCCGCACCGCGCTTTCGCCCAGCTTGTTCGATCGCGACGCCTACCAAGCCCAATTGCGCGCCCACACCAACGAAATTTCCGCCATCCGCTACGACGTGCAATGGTCCGCCAAAAATTTGGGCGAAAATAAATTAAAAATTCAGCTCGAACTGCGCGGCGTTGCTGTGACCAACAACCTGCCGAAATTCAAAACGCTCACCGCCGAAGCCACCACCGGATTTTTCGAGAATTGGACGCCGCTCACACTTTCCGGCGAAGAATACAAAAGCTTCGGCGCGGTCACCGCGTGGCGCGCGACCTTGTGGGACGGCGACAAAATGGTTGGCGAGAATAAATCTTTTCTGTGGTGAACCGCTGACTTTTTCTGCCGCATGATTCCCGTCAAAATCTTCTGCGCTTGCGGCCAGAAATATTCCTTTGAAGTCCACCCCGTGAATGGCGCCATGCCCGTGGCCATTGCGTGCCCCGTCTGCCACCGCGACGGCACGGAAGAGGCCAACCGTTTTATTGCCCGCATTCTCAAGGGCAAAACCCAGCCGCTGCCGCCGCCCGCCGTCAATTCGCTTTTGAACTCCGTCCAGTCCAGCCTCGCGCCGCATCTCGTGGACGCGCTCAAGGACGCCGTCGTGCAGGAACTCGCCGCGCAACGTCGCGAACTCCTCGCCGCGCAGTCCGCCGCCGCCGCCGAGCTGACCGAACTTGCGCGCCGCCTCGAAGCCGTGCAGACGCCGATGCTCGAACGCCTGCGCGCCTACGAAGCGCGCATCGGCGAATTGGAACGCGACCTTGCCGACCAGTCGAAGGAAAACCGCGAACTGCTGAAGTTGAAAATTGATTTGCTCCGCGAAAAAATCGAGACCGAGCGCACCGCCAACCGCATCGTGAATTTTAATTAAACTTCCGCCCGTCTGTCAGTTCGTAATCTTAATCATAATTACGAACCATCTGTTTGGTAAGCTTCCAACCATCTGATGCACGCTTAAGCAACCAATAGTGAGAATAGCCAGTCTTTACTTGCACATCTCCATCATCAAGACGACAGATTGAAATCACTTCTTCGCCTGTCTGCTTCTGCACGAAATCAGTGATGACTTGCTTTTCGTTGTCAGAGAATGCAAGGCGATTTGCTTTAGAAGTTCGCATTGCATCCACGGGTAATAGCAACGTATCGGTGACAATGGAAATCGGGTAATCAATAACGTGAAACGGCACTATCAAGCCCCATCCAAAAGCTTCCTGCCATCCGCTGATATTCCTGCCTTCGCCGTATGCCCAAACACCACCGCCACTAGAAACAATCAAGGTGTCGTAGGTTGTGGCTGGATAGTATAGCGAACCGTTATCCCTGTTACTGCCATCTAAACGTCCGAAAATAGTGCCACAGCCCGTGAGTGCAAGAATCCCAATGAATACTGGAACTAGCAGAACTTTCTTAATGTTTGTCGGCTTCATTTTCTTCCGACCGTAACTCCGGCATTTCCAATTGTTGCGCCAGCTTACGCCTTCGCCTTTTTCTCCTGCGCCACCAGCGCGAGTTCGTAGCAGTTCAACGCCTCGTCATAACGCCGCAGCCGGTTCAGCAAGCCGCCCTTGTGCAGATGCGCGATGGCCAGCGAACCGTCCGCCGCAATCGCGCGGTCGCACACCGCCAGCGCCTCGTCCGTGCGTCCGAGTTTCTCCAGCACCACCGCCTTTTTGACCAGCGCCTCGGCATCGGCCGGTTTCGTGGCGAGAAATTTATCCACCGCGGCCAATGCCAGTTGCGGCTGATTCGCGTCCAGAAATTTCTGCGTTTCCGCCAGCGGATCGTTCGCTTTGGTCGCGGCGCTGTCCGGCAATAATTTCTGACTACCTTCCAATTCGTTGATGCGCTTTTCGAGCTGGCCCACCACATCGAGCAGCCGCGCGTTGGAACTTTCCACCGTCGCACGACCGGGCGCAGCGAGTTGATGCACCGCGCTGGAATGTTCCAACGCCAGTTGATTGTGCGAAGAAATCTGCGCGATCTGCGTGAACGCGCGCCATTGAAAATAAACCATCAGCAGCATGATGCCGAGGCCGGCCAGACCGAATGCGCCCGCGAGCAACAACGTCAATTGCTGCGTCTTACGCGCCGCTTCCGCGTCCGCGTTGTGCTGCGTGGCGACGGATTGCTCCAGCGCCTGCAACCGTGCGGCGAGCACGTCGGCATTGCTTTTCGCGCTGTCGGCCACCGTCTGCTGGGTCTGCTGGATGGCCATTTGCGTGGCGTGAATTTCTTCCTGGATGTGCAGATAATTATCCGCCACATCCGCGCGCGTGAGGCCGGGAACCACGTTCGTGTCTTGCGCCCAAAGCGTCGTCGCCAGCGCAAGGCAGGCGCCCATCGTCAAAAATTTCCGAGTAAAGTTCATACCAGAGAAAAACAGCGTGGCAGTTGGCGAAATGAAGTCAAGTTTCCGGCGGGAAGAGTTATTCGCAACCGCCGCGCGCCGTCATTTCTTCAAATCAAATTCCAGCCGCGTGCGCGAACCGGTCTGGACGTTGCGGATTTCCATCTCCTGAAGTTCCCACTGGCCGTTGACCTTCTTGAACGACTTCGGCTCGAAAACTTTAAGCAATTTGTTTTGCGCGTCGTAAGCCTCGGCTTCGAGGATGCCGCCAGTTTCCTTATCAATCCACGAGAGCACG
>CAILDU010000038.1 GCA_903833055.1 uncultured Verrucomicrobia subdivision 3 bacterium
CCATCCGCAGACCCGGTTTTATGCCTGCACCCGTTGGATTCGCCGTTTTTTGTTGGTTGAACATAGAGGAAAGCCTTTGTTTATGCGGCTTTATTGTATGTCTCTAACTCCTGCTTGTGAAGTTTATTTGGGAAATATGGGTTAACGATGGCAGCTTGAACGTCTCCGGCAACGCCACGCCGCGCGTTTGGACCTTGACCGGCGACCTGACGATTGGTGCCAGTGGGACGTTCACCGTGACTGCGACTGCCAATGCTTTGAGCCAGATTATCCTCAATGGCACCGGCACGCAGAACTACACCTGCAGCGGTGTTAACAGCGCCACCAAATTGTTCTGGACCGTCAACTCTGGTTCCATACTCAACCTGAACAACGATCTTGCCATCACTACGACGGGTCGCGCGCTTACCAACAACGGCACGGTCAACTTGAATGGCAAAAATCTTCTAACTGACCTCGTGTCGGGCACCGGCACTGTGCGCAATCAAGGCGGTGGTTCGGGAAAACTTGTCATCGGCGTCGGCAACAGCACTAACACGCTCGACGGCACGCTGGCCTTGTTGGATGGCGCCAGCGGCACGCTAAGTTTGGTCAAGGGCGGCAATAGCGGCACTGCGGGCCTGCTGAATATAACCACGCCCAACACCTTCAGCGGTGGATTGGTCGTTTCTAATGGCTTGTGCTTCGTGAATAACAGCACGGGCAGCGGCACGGGCAGCGGCGGTATCAGTGTCATAAATGGAACCTTGGGTGGCACCGGCGCGGTGACCGGACCGGTGACTTTCACTGGAGGCAAACTTTCGCCCGGTGTGGACGGCGTCAGCATTGGCACCTTTACGGTTAATGGCACGCTCACGCTGGTCGGAAATACAACTATGGATGTGAACAAAGGAGTTGGTCAGGATCAGGTCGTAGCCACCACGGTCAATTACAGCGGCTTGCTAACCATTGTCACCAATGGCAGCGCCTTTGTCGCTGGCGACACGTTCACCCTCTTCACCGCCGGTTCACACACGGCGAATTTCGGCAGCATTACGAACAATCCCGGTGACGGTCTGGCCTGGGCGTTCAATCCTACCAACGGCGTGTTGTCAGTGATCCTCTCTGCCCCACCCGTTTTAGGCACCTCGCTGTCCGGCGGTGTTTTGACCTTCACGTGGACGGCCTCCGGATTCAAATTGCAATCACAAACCAACAACCTGACCACCGGCCTTGGCACAAACTGGTTTGATTATCCCGGCGGTGGCACCAGTCCGGTGGGCGTGACCATTGACCCAGCCAGTCCGTCCGTGTTCTTTCGGTTGTCACAATGACCAAACCGATCCGGTTCAGGTTGGTTAAGCCTGAACCGGATCAGTTAAAATTAAAAAATATTCAACGCTGCCAACTTATGAATTGCAACACGCGTCCACTAATACCGACGGTTCCGATCCGCCGCAAAAACAACCTTGGGTTTACGCTCATCGAACTACTGGTCGTCATCGCCATCATCGCCATTCTGGCGGCGATGCTCTTGCCCGCGCTCGCCAGCGCGAAGGAGAAAGCCAAGCGAATCAGTTGTCTCAATAACCTCAAGCAGATGGCTCTGGGCATCACCATTTACACTTCTGATAACAGTGATGTTATGCCGCCATTGAAGTTTCGTTATAGCAGCAATCTTCAATATCCGTATGAATTATTTCGCTATTCGCCGGTCAACACGACTCCGCCGACCTATGATTCGGATGGTGGACCTTACAATTTGGGACTTCTTTGGAGTGCTCAAATTATTAAAGATGGAAAACCCTATTATTGTCCGAGCAATGCGAAGGATGACGTTTTGGTTTATGACAATTATTCCACAAAAATGGCGTGGCCTTTCGGTGTTGATGGAAGTTTAGCCATCAATTCTGGAAACCCAGGCTATGTGCGTTCGGGTTATCAATATTATCCGCAATCGCTGAACTTGGATTTAGCCGTGGCCACGAGCGCAGGCTCGCAAGACTTGCCAGGCTGGCCGCACTATGATGTAGCTGGCGCCAACGCGACCTTAAAAAAGTGGATTTGCGTTCCGCTGTTCAAGTCCACCGCCGTTGACCCGAAGAAAAGTATGGTGGTGGATGTCATGTATAAAGGTATTAATCTATTGTCCCACAAAAATGGAAGCAAGGCTGGAGGGTTGAATGCGGCTTTTGGTGACGGCCATGTTAATTGGCAGAACGTCAATAAATTCAATGCGACTGCGTGGAATAATTTTGCAAATACATCGCCAACGGCTCAAGCCCAAGTGGATGATTTCCGATATGCCATGAGCTCGTTTGAACCTTAATTTCAAATACCCCAGCAGAGGTAGGCGTGATAACTCTGACCTCACAACCTTTATACTATGCACCGTTTATTACTTACCGTCACGATTACGTTCGCCCTGACTTCAGGCTTTGCCGAACCCGTCACCACCAACCGCGTCAACGAACTGCCGCCGGCGGAACAAGCCGTTTGGAAAACTTACCTGTGGCAGTCCGCATCCAACGCGCTAGCCGACCAAGCCGTCGTGCAGGCGGAAGTGGTCGCCAATAAAATGACCAACGCTCTCCGCGCGCCCAGCGGCGGCGATTTCAAACTGAAGGTCAAAGCCGGTGATGCTTGGTTTGCCAGCGACGAGGCGAAACAACTTGCCGACGCGGTGCTCTCTTTTCAAACACCGTCCGGCGGTTGGTCCAAGCACATGGGTTTCACCAAAGGCCCGCGCAAACCCGGCATGTTGTGGACCTCGCAAAATGAGCCGGGCGAACCGGCGCATTACGTTGACACGTTCGACAACGGTTCGACCACGATGGAAATGGATTTGCTCGCGGGCGTGTGGCTAGCCACGAAACGGGAAGATTGCAAAGCGGGATTTATCAAAGGCCTAAAATTTATTTTCGCCGCACAATATCCGAATGGCGGTTGGCCGCAGGTTTATCCAATTGAAGGAAAGTATCACGACGACATCACGTTCAACGACGACGCCATGACGCACGTTCTCGAACTGCTTCAAGGCATCGCAGATAACAATCCGGAGGTAGCCTTCCTTGATGATGCCCAGCGCAAACAAGCCGCTGCTGCGCTGGCGAAAGGCCTTGATTGTGTGATTAAGACGCAGGTCGTGCAGAACGGCAAGAAGACCGTTTGGTGCGCGCAGCATGATGCGATTACGTTGCAAGCTTCACCGGCGCGCAAGATGGAGCCAGCCACATTGAGCGGATTGGAAAGCGCGCACACCTTGAAATTTCTGATGACCATCAAACATCCCACGCCCGAAGTTGTGGCGTGCATTGAAAGCGGTTTGAACTGGTTTGAAGCCGCCAAGATCACCAACGAAGAAAAGGTCGTGGTGAATGGTAAGACGGCTTATGAAACCAACGCGGCTTCCACGGAAGTTCGTTGGGCGCGGTTCTACGACCTGACCAACAGCCAGCCGGTTTTTCCCGGTCGCGATGGAATTGTCTATAACACCTATGCGGCGATGGCGGCCAAGAATCATGTCGGCTACGACTACTACACGTCTCAGCCCGGCAGCATCGTGATTAACGGCCAGAAAAAATGGCGCAAGCTGCTGGCCAGCGAATCAAAGTAATTTTTTGAATGCGTGTGACGATGACTTTTGCGCGCACATAAACCACCTCCAGAATTTGTGAACGCCATGTGTTTTAGGTTTTTGCTTTTGAGTTTGATCAACGTTCTGTTGTTGGAAAATGCCTCCGCAACTTTGCTCTTCACGGAACCATTTAATTACTCCGCCAACGGCACTTTGGGATCGTCCGCTACTTTGGGAAACACGAATTGGACCGGTAACAACAGCGTGATTACGGTGAGCGATACCGCCGCGCTGTCGGCTCCTTCCGGGTTTGCGGCCACGGCGGGTCGCGGTTGCGCGGTCACAAATAATTCCGCAACGAGTTCGATAAAATATACCGGCCTGACCAACTGGACCGGAGTTGCGAGCGCGCAGGGAAATATTCTTTACGCTTCATTTCTGCTCAATGTCCGGTCGCTGCCATCCGCTAATAACAACATCATTGTGGGCATTCACAATGACATCAAAGGCGACACGCAAAATAGTTTGAATTTGAATTTGAGTTCCACCGGCCAGTTGGGCATTCAGAAAAAAGCCGGCGGCGTGACCAATGTCGTGGGTGCGCCGTTTGCCAGTCCAGCCACGAATTTGGTAGTGGTGCGTTATACTTTTTCGGGTGTGACTGGTAAGGACGAAGTGGCTTTGTGGGTGAATCCGTCCAGCAGTTTTTATGGCGCAGTTTCGGAACCAACGCCCGGCGCGGCCACGACTAATGGCGTGAATGCGGGCGTGACGCTTAATTATTTTAACGTGGTCGCGCAAGCCACCGCGAGTTTCGGCAATGCATCTTATTTGATTGATGAAATTCGCCTCGGCACGACGTGGGCAGAAGTGACACCGTCTTCTGGCGCGGTGACTTCGTCTGTGCCGATCATCACGCAGGCGTTGCTGACATCGCAGGGAATGATTTTGCGCGGCAGCAATGGTCCGGCCAGCAGCATTTATCAAGTGCTCGCCAGCACGAATCTCACGCTGGCATTGTCCAATTGGCCGAGCATCGCGTCACATTCGTTCGATTCAATCGGCCATTTTGATTCCACCAATCCTGTTGCCGTCGGACTCAAGCAACAATTTTTCCGTTTGCTCGTGGGCACAAATTCATCAGTCGCCACCACGCCGCCGAACATCACGACGCAGCCGCAGAGTCTCACCGTCGCCGTCGGCGCCACGACAAATTTTTCCGTCAGCGCGACGGGTGATGCGCCGCTCGCTTACTTCTGGTCGTTCAATACCAACACGCCCGTCGGCGGCAACAGCAACACACTCGCGCTCGTAAATATTCAGACCAACAACGCGGGCAACTATCGCGTCATTGTTTCAAATGCCGCTGGCGTTGTGACAAGTTCAGTGGCGACGCTCACAGTGCTGGTTCCGCCGAGCATCGCGGCGAACCCGACCAATCTTACGGTTGCCACCGGTGCGAGTCCGGTGTTCCGTGTCACCGCGACTGGCTCAGCGACGCTGTTGTATCTATGGTATTTGGACGACACCAATTCGCCGCTCACCGGCGAGACTAACGCGACGCTCACGTTGAGTTCCGTTGACGCCGCCGATGCCGGAAATTATTTCGTCGTCGTTGCCAACTCGGTTGGCAGCGCGATCAGTTCGGCGTCGACGTTGACCGTGCTTGGTCCGCCAGTTATCGAAGCGCAACCGGAAAGTTTAGCGGTGACGGTGAGTAATAGCGCGACCTTCACCGTGACCGTGGCTGGCCAAGGGCCGCTGACTTACAAATGGTTTTTCAACACTAACACGACTGTTGGCGGCAACAGCAACACGCTCGTTTTGCTGAGCGCCCAGACCAACAACGCTGGCACATATTCCGTCATCGTAACCAATAATTACGGCGCGGTGACCAGCACGTTCGCCATGCTGACCGTCAGCGCGACCATCACGAACAATGCTCAATTCAATCTCGAAGGTTTCGGTCAGGCGACCATTGGCGGCGGCGTGATTCCTGACACCGATCCGGCTTACGCGAAGGTCACCAACGCGCTGCAACTCGCCACGGCGGTGCTCGCGTTCAACAAAAATGGCGGCATCAAGGTGATTGAAATCATGAACGACCTCGACTTAGGTTGGAATGAAATCGGCATGGCGGTTCAAACTTTAGGCAGCACGCCGTTCACCGCGCACAATTCGCCAAAATTACATCCGCGTTTGCTCGTGACGGGCGTGAGCAAAATGGACATCAAATATAAAAACGGTGGCCTGACGATTTTTTCCGCGAACGGTTCGACGATTCGTCACTGCACTTTTAACATCAAGAGCACGCACAACATTATTGTTCGCAATTTGAAATTCGACGAGATGTGGGAATGGGACGAAACCAGCAAGGGCGGTTACGACGGCAACGATTGGGACTACATTGATCTGGCCAACGGCGGCAATGCTTACAACGTCTGGATTGATCATTGCACGTTCACCAAATCGTATGACGGCATTGTAGATTTCAAAGCGGGCACGACGAATGTCACGCTCTCCTGGTGCAAATATACTGGTGACGACGGCGCGACGAACACGAACAGTTTTGTGTGGCAACAAATCACTTCACTCGAATCGAATAAAAATTCTTACGCGTTTTACGGCTTCCTGCGGAACAACGGATTTAGCACCACCGACATCGTGACCATCATTCAAGGCCACGACAAAACGCACCTGATGGGATCGAACGACAAAGATCCGAACAACGTGAATTTGTCCGCGACGTTCCATCATCTGTGGATGAAAAATGTCTGGGATCGCGCCGTGCCGCGTTTGCGTTCCGGCAACGTGCATGATTTTAATAATCTGGTGGACGACACCGACGCGCTCGCCGCCAAGCGCCTGCGCGACACGCGCGCCGCCGCGATGTCCACCGCGAATCAGAATACGTTGAACAACACTTACAGTTTTAACCCGCCGCTCAACGGCAGCATTTCCACCGAGGGCGGCGCGGTGCTAGTGGAAAAATCTATTTACATTGATTGCCTCTACCCGTTGCGCAACAACCAGACCGATGTCACCGATCCGACTTACACCGGAAAAATTCTGGGCTTGGACATGATTTATCAAATGGACAGCACGGTGGTGCGCGGCAACAGCACCGATTCCGGCAGTCCGCTCGGACCGTTTCAGGCGACGATTATTCCGTTCTCGTGGAATCCGGCGTCGGGCGCGCCCGGCGGCGTGTTGCCTTACACCTACACGCTGGACGACCCGAGCAATCTGCAAAGTATCGTGACCAGTCCGACGTCCGGCGCGGGCGCGGGCGTGCTGACGTGGAGTAAGAGTAATTGGCTGAAGACGAGCTACTGATGCGCCGGTAGTCAACGCATCTGCAACTTGAACCAGATTAAAGTTTCGCCCGCATTTCCCAAAACATTCGCAACTAATTTCAACTGACGAACGTCCTTAACCTCGCCAACTAAAATTTTATGTGCACTCGCTTCAAATCTATTGGCGGCTTTTTGCTGCTGCTGTTCGTCTGTGGAAAATTATTCGCCGCCGACGCGCAGCCCGCTGCCGCCGCGTCCGCCAAAAGTATTGCGATGCCGTCGTGGGGCGAAAAACTCAAGCAGGGCGGCACGACCGCGTGGGTGCAAATTGGAATGTCCGTTTTCGGCGCGGGCTTTGTCTTCGAGCGCCTGTTCCGGTTGCGTCGAAAATTTTTGGTGCCGTCCGGTTTGACTGCGCGCGCTCGCCAACTCTGGCAGGACGGCAAGTTTGCTGAACTGGAAAAGCTCGGCGAAACGGAGCCGAGCACTTTGGCGCGCGTGATTTCTTTCATCGCAAAAAATCGGCGTGCGCCGATGCTGGAAGTTTCGGAAATCTGCGGCGAAATCGTTTCGCGCGAATTGGCGGGGCAATACCAGCGCGCTTATCCATTGGGCATCGTGGCGACGCTCGCGCCGTTGCTCGGTTTGCTCGGCATGATCATCGGCATGATTGATACGTTTGAAACGGTCGCGCTGGCCGGTTCGCTCGGCGACGCGACGCAACTGGCCGCTGGCATTTCGCAAGCGCTGGTGACGACGGGACTTGGTCTCGCCATCGCGATTCCGTTTCTCGCGCTTTACCACATTTTCAAATTTCGCATCGCCGGTTTCGGCGCGGAACTCGAAGAGGAAGTCACCAGCTTGCTGACCGCGTGGCTGATGAAAAGCGCGGACGACAGCGCTGCCACTTTGACTGCGCAGAAATAATTTAGCCATGCGCGTCAAGAAACCAGAAGAGGAGCCGTTCGAGATCATGCTGATCCCGATGATTGACTGCATGCTCGTCATCATCATTTTTTTCCTCGTCGCCACCACGTTGAAAAATAAACAGCAGGAACTTCAAATTGAATTGCCCAATGCCAGCGCGGCGCTCACCGTGGTCCAGCCGCCGGATGTTTTTGTTATCGGTGTGGACAAGGCGGGACAAGTTTTTCTTGGCGGTGACAATTTTATGGAGCCGGTGGACACGGAGCGGCTGCATCGCGAACTGCGTCAGCTAGCGCAGGCCACGCCCAATCGCAAGGTGCGGATTGATGCCGACCGCAACGTGCGTTTCGAGGACGTAGTTCATGTGATGGATCTCTGCGCGTTTGAAGGTCTGCACAATCTCGGCTTGCACACGCGCGGCGAGACGGCGCATTGACGCGATGACGCCCGACCCGAATCAATCTTCGCGGCGCGCGCGCACGTCCGCGTGGTGGTTGGCGTCGCTGGTTTTTCACGCGTTGCTGCTCGGCTGGTTGATTTTCTTTTCGCCGATTCACTTCATTGACCTGAACGCCAAGCGGGCGAACGCCGCGCGCAGCGTAAGTCCCGCCCGCGCCGCGCAAGTGATGGATCAAGTGCGTCAGCAACAGGCTGAACAGTTGGCGGGCGAACTGCACGCGTTGGAACAAGCGCAGCGCGAACTCGCCACGCTCGAAGCCCGCAAGCGCGACGAACTGCGGCAAACTTCCACGAACGCGCCCGCTCCCATTGAAAAAATTGCCGACGCGCAAAACAATATTGCGAAGGCGCAGACGGCAGCAGTAGCGGCGTTAAAAAAAGCCACGGCGGAAATAATAACTAACGCTGCCGATGTGTCCGCGCTGACGAATGCAACCGCCGCGATTCAAGCGGCACAGGCGGGCGCGGGTCAGTTTCAAGCCGAGGCGTTGGAAGCCCTCGCGTTGGCGGATCCGAAATTTGAGCCGGCGTATCAGGCGCAAGCGGAAGCGAACGCCGCGCAGTCCCGCGCCGCGCAGGCGCAGGCTGAGGCCGAAGGCCAACTCACCGGCGCCGCCGCGTTGCGCGCGAAGAATGCGCCGAAGGCGGATGACTTGGTGGAAGCGAAAGCCATGTTGCGCGCGGCGGAAGCGCAATTGGCAACGGCTGTCAGTAGTTCCGTGACGTTGAGCAATAGCCTGCCGCAATTGCTCGCTGCCGCCGCGACGGCGAAGACGGTCTTTGACGCCGCGCAAACCGGCGGCGACAAAGCGGAAATTTCTGCCGCCAAGAAACGCACAGCCGAGACGCAGCGCGCCGCCGCCAACGCGCAGAAGAATCTCGCTCGCGCGCAGAGCGACATTCCGAAGTTTCAATCGCGCATCACGGAACAAACGGCGCGCATCGCAAAATTTTCCGGCAAGTCCGCGCCGGTCGGGATGAATCCAGAAGTCATGCAGCAAGGCGCGGCGGAAAAATTGCGCGAGGCGCAGTCGTTGCAGACGGCAGCGACCGTCACGCAGGCGCGCGCGGCAAAATCTTTTACCGATGCGCGCGATGGCGTGGTTTCATCGGCGGCGACAACGGCGGCGGCGCAAACGCCAAACGATTTGGCGGGCGTGTATCAGGCGGCGGTGCAAACGGAATCCGAATTGGCAGAAAGTTACCGGCGATTGCGCGCGACGGAACTCGCGATGCAACGGCAGATTCCGCTGGCGCAAGCACTGGAGTTGACCGATGTGGCGCGACCGGATCGGCCTGATTTGGCGGGGGCTTTGAGCAATTCGCCCAGCAGCGGCGCGGATCCGGCGGCGCAGCGGCAGGCGATTCTGGAAGCGCGTTCGCAAATCGCCGCGATGCGTTCGCTGGCGGATTCCATGCTGGCGCAAGCGCGCGGGGCGGGAACGGGAACGGGCGCGGCGCAGCAACAAACTTTGGAGCAACTGGCCACCGAGGATGAAAATCAAACGGCAAAAGATTTGACCGGTGCGATGCGGGGCAAAGCGGGAGCGGGCAGCGGCAAGGGCAGCGCGAGCAGCGGCGCAAGCGGGAGCGGTTCCGGTTCGGGCGGAACTGGCGGCGGCGGTGGCGGTGGTGCGGGTAGTGGCGTTGCCGGTGGCAGCGGCGCCAGTTCGGGTTTGAATCCGGGCGGGGTTGGCGATGGCACAAGTTCCGGCCCGCCGCCGATGCCAAAAGATTTAGCTGCGGTGCCGGGACGGGTCATCGGCGCGGGCGCGTTACCCGGACGCTGGATGTTTGTGGACAGTTGGTATTTGATCGGCCCGTTCGACAACACGGGTCGCGCAAACATCGAAAAACAATTTCCGCCGGAGACGGTCGTGGATTTGAATGCAACTTACGTCGGCAAACGCGGTCAGCCGGTGCGCTGGGAATTTCATCAATCGCCGCAGCCGCGCGTCGTGCCGCCGTTCGATAATTTTAATCCGCTGCCGAGCGGCGCGACGGATGGCGGCGGCGGCGCGTTCAAGGCGCGCGATCTGGAATACATTATTTATTACGGCTATACCGAATTGCGCGCGGAGACGGATGGCGATGTGTGGCTGGCCGTGGGCAGCGATGATTTCTCGAAAGTGTGGCTGGAAGATCAACTCGTTTGGGCCAGTGGCAAACAACAAAAGTCGTGGCGCATGGACGAAGGCTTTCGCAAAGTGCATCTTAAGCGCGGCGTGAACCGCGTGCTTTTCCGCGTGGAAAACGGCCGCGCGCAAACCGAATTTTCGCTGGCGGTGTGCGCGCAATGAGGAATGACGGCTTGAAGTTCCAGATTTTGAGAAATCGGGCAAAGCGGGTTTGATGAAATAAGCGTCGCCAGCCACGGCGGCCAAAAATCCGGCAGTATTCTAATCTATCTTTGCGCGCCGGTTGCTCGGCAAACCCGCGCGCGTTTTTCGTCCGGTAGGGAAGGCGCGCGGCGGCGTCCATAATCCCAAAGGGATTGAATCTTCCAGCCTAGGGTTGCGCGGCACGCGCTACCCTAGGTGAACGCAAAATAAATTCTGCAACCCTGAAAGGGTTGGATCATTGACGCGCCTTCCGTGATGCAACCCCGTTGGGGTTGGATTATTTTTGGGCATGAACCCAGGGTAGCCGCTCCGCGTCAACCCTGGGCTGAATGATTTCATCCCGTTGGGATGAAGATAGGTGCTATGCAGTTAATTGGGGCTGACCGGTGCGCCATCCCGACCGTTTGCGACGTTTTTTGGGTGAATAGCGTCAGTTTCGCCTAATTCGTTGAATTCCAGTCAAGAACGAGAAAAATGTGCGCTAGAATTTGAAAAATTGACCCGCCCGCGAACGCGGATGGGCTAAAATTTGAAACTTTTGGGCATCCGCGATTGCGGATGGGGTAATTTTTGAAAAATTAGGGCAGCCGCGTTCGCGGGCGGGTCAAAACTTGAAAAATTAGGGCAGCCGTGAACGCGGATGGGCTAAAACTTCAAACTTTAAGGCAGCCGCAATCGCGGGCGGGTCAATTTTTCAAACTTTGAGGCGGACGGAACCGAGGGCAGGGCGTTACGGCTTTTTTATGCCCGCAATGGCCGCGTTCATCTCGTCGAAGTGCTTCGCCGGATCGCCCGCGTTCGTCACATGGAGAATTTTTCCATCCGCGCCGATGAGGAAGCTCACGCGCTTGGCCATTTTCATGACGGGCATCTTCACGTCGTAGGCGTCGGCAATTTTTCCATCCGTATCCGCGAGCAGGGTGAAGTTCAAATGATATTGCTCGATAAATTTCAAGTGGCTCGCGGCGGTATCAAAACTGACGCCGATGACTTCCACATTATTTGTCTGCAAGTCGCCCATGCGGTCGCGGAACCCGCAGGCTTCCTTGGTGCAACCGCCGGTGAAATCTTTCGGATAGAAATACAGCAGCACGGTCTTCTTGCCCGCGAAATCGGCCAGCGAAACAACTTTGCCGTTCTCATCTTGTCCGGAAAAGGCGGGTGCGACCTCGCCCGCTTTCGGGAGCGCGGCAAAAAGGTTGGCGGTGGCGAGGAGCAGGGCGGCGAGGAGAATTTTAATTTTCATAATGAAGCGGACGGAAATGGGCGGATGCGGTTACGCTTTTTTGCGCGGCCAACGGCGGCAACCGTTCTGCAACCACAAGCGCCAGACGAGCCAGAAGGCTTCGTTGATGATGTTGCCTGCCATCTTGGATTGTCCCGCCGTGCGGTCGGCAAAAGTGATTGGCACTTCGGCAACTTTGAAACCGTCGCGCCACAGTTTGTTCGTCAGCTCAATTTGAAAGCCGTAGCCGTAACATTCAATCGCGTCGAGGTGCAAGGCTGACAGCGCGCGGCGACGGAAACATTTGTAGCCGCCGGTCGGATCGCTGAACGGCATTCCCGTCACGAGCCAGACGTAAATCCCCGCGCTACGACTCAAAATCAGTCGCTTGAGCGGCCAGTTGACCACGCGCACGCCGTTGGAATAGCGCGAGCCGAGGACGAGATCATTTTTCTCGGCAGCTTTCAGAAAGTTGGGAATCTCCGCCGGGTCATGGGAGAAATCGCAGTCCATCTCGAAGATGAATTCGTAATTTTTCGCCAGCGCCCACTTGAAGCCCGCGATGTAAGCGCGGCCTAAACCATTTTTCTCCGTGCGATGCAAAACGTGGACTTGCGAATGGCGCGCAGCGAGTTCGTCGGCGAGTTTGCCCGTGCCGTCGGGGGAATTATCATCCACGACTAAAACATCCACGGCGACGGGCAGCGACAATAATTTTTCCACCATGCGCGGGAGATTTTCCCGTTCATTGTAAGTGGGCACGATGATGAGTGTCGGATTCATGCGGCGGCGCAGATTGTTAAAAAGTTTTGGCGCGAAAACAAGCGGACAGTTCACGGCGGTAGGGACGGCGCGCCGCGCTGTCCGCGTCGCCGAGCGCAGCGTCAGGCGACGCAAGCGAACGCACAAAATGATTTCTGTCCAACCACATTCGTTCCGTCCTTCGCTCCGCTGCGGACGGGACGGCGCAGCGCGCCATCCCTACCTGACGAGATACCACTCGCAGTTTTGGCGGAGTGTAGGTGACGCAGTCAGTTCATAAGCCGATTGGTTTTGGCTTTATTGACCGCGCAAAATCGCGCACCCTGTCGTCATGTCAGGACTTATCGCCATCGTCGGTCGCCCGAATGTGGGCAAATCCGCGCTGTTCAATCGCATCGTCAAGCGGCGCATCGCGATCGTGCACGACGAACCCGGCGTCACGCGCGATCGCGTGACGGTCGAGGCGGAATGGCATGGCCGCCCTTACACGCTCGTGGACACCGGCGGTATCGGCCTGATGCGCGGTGAAAAATCCGACGACGTTATTATTCGCGCCGCCGTGGAGCAAGTGGACATGGCTATCGAATCGGCGGACTCAATTATTCTCGTCGTTAATGTGCAGGACGGCATCGTCCCGCTGGATCGCGAAGTCGCGCAGCGCTTGCGTAAGAGCGGCAAGCCCGTTTTGGTCGCGGTGAACAAAGTGGACACGCATCGCTTGGAAGAAGCCGCGATGGACTTTTTGCGCCTCGGTTTCGAAAAAGTTTTTCCCGTCAGCGCCATTCACGGCGAAGGCATTCCCAATTTGATGAACGCGGCCGCCGCATTTTTGCCGCAGCCAAGTTCAGAGTTAATCGTTCAGAGTTCAGAGTCCGAAAACCCTGAACCCAAAACTCGGAACCCTGGACCATTGAAGCTCGCCATCGTTGGCCGCCCGAACGTCGGCAAATCTTCCATCATCAATGCGCTTACCAATTCCAAGCGCGTCATCGTTTCGCCCATCGCGGGAACCACGCGCGATTCCGTGGACGTGCCGTTCGAGGTGGAAACCGACGGCGTGCGCTCCAAATATATTTTGATTGATACCGCCGGGATGCGTAAATCGCGGCAGGTGGACGACTCCGTGGAATTTTTCAGCGTGCAGCGCGCGCAGGAATCCATCGCGCGTTGCGACATCGCCGTGCTCGTCATTGATGCCGAAGTCGGCGTGACCGAGCAGGACAAAAAGATTGCCGACACCATCGTCGAGCAACGCCGCGCGTGCATTCTCGTCATCAACAAATGGGATTTGTTCGCCGAGGAAATCCGCAAAGCGCGCGAAGAAGAAATCGTCCGGCGCGAAGCGAAAGAACGCACCGAAGGCACGGCGAAGAAGCTGACCACGTTGAGCGAATTTGGCGCGTGGGTGCAGGACAAATTATTTTTCCTCGATTACGCGCCCGTGATTTTCACGTCCGCCACGACGGGTTTTCACCTCGACCGATTGCTCGAAGCCGTGCGTTACGTCGCCGCGCAGTTGCAGCAGAAAGTTCCCACGGCGATTCTCAACCGCACCATCAACGACGCCATCGAACGTCGCCAGCCCGTCAGCGCCGCCGGTCATCGCCTGAAATTTTATTACGCCACGCAAGTGCGGCAGGCGCCCCCGACGTTTCTGCTGTTCGTGAACCGCGACGAACTCTTTTCCGACCAATACAAAAAGAGCCTCGGCAACGAACTGCGCGCCGCGTTCGGTTACGAAGGTTGTCCGATTGTGCTCGTGCCAAAACCGCGCCCGAAAACGGTGCAGGCGAAACGGAAATTCCGCATCACCGACAAAAATAAATTGCCGGGGAAATTCGGCAACCGTCCCTTCCTCCGCGCCACCGGCAAGCCCGGCGAGAAAGTCGGTCGCAAACCGTTCGTGCGTCCGACCGGCAAACCCGGCGCGAAGCCGTTTGTCCGTGCGTTTGGCAAGCCGGGAGCAAAACCTTTTTACAAGCCAACCGGCGAAGCGAAGCCGGTGTTTGCCAAAAAGAATCGCGGCGAGCGCGGCAAGAAAGCGCATCCGCGTGGCAGCAACCGCGCCAAAGGCCGGCGGTAATTGTGTAGCGGCGTCTCGGCAGAGCGCCGCAAATTAAAAATAACGAATGCGGCTCTCTGCCGAGGAGCCGCTACGTCCAAATTATGAAACCGCCGCCGCTCACCGAGCAGCCGGAAATGCACCATCTGCCCCGCCTCGCGCCGGAATTTTATCGCGGATTCGCCGTGGTGCAGTGGACAATCACTTTGGAACGCCGCGCCACCGGCTGGCTCGACGAAAAGTTTCATCTGCATTTCCGCGAACTGCTCCTCCACGCCGCCGCGCGCGAAGGCTTGTTTTGTCCCGTCTATGTCCTCATGCCCGATCATCTGCATCTGCTCTGGATGGGCTTGCGCGTGGACAGCGACCAGCGCGACGCCATGAAGTTTCTCCGCAAACATCTGGCCGTGGAACTCGCACGACGTTCGCCCAGCGGCGTGGAGTTTGAATTGCAAAAGCAATCGCACGACAGCGTGCTGCGGGAAAAAGACCGGTTGCGTGGCGCGTTTGAAAAATCCAGCTTCTACCTGCTCGATAATCCATGCCGCAAGAAATTGGTGAATCATCCGCGCGACTGGCCGCATCTGGGCGCGGTCGTGTCGGGCTATCCGTTTTTGCATCCGCTGGCCGAAGATTTCTGGGAATCGTTCTGGAAAATTTATATGGAGAAGCGGGAAGTGACACCGGCGTAGCGGCTGCTCGGTAGCGAGCCGCATTTTTGGAAATAATTTTAGTTTGCGGCGCTCTGCCGAGACGCCGCTACGGTCGCGTTGGAAAAAACGCGCTTGTCGGCGGGGCGGGCGGAGTTACAGTTTTAGCAGCCATGAAAATGCTTTCAGCAAAAAGGAAAATTAGCGCATTCACGCTGATTGAATTGCTGGTCTTGATTTGTGTGATTGCAATTTTGGCGGCGATGATGCTTCCACCAACTGGTGGAAAACGGAAGGCGCAAAGAATTATTTGTATGCTCAATCTTAAACAGATTGATGAAAGCTTTGTGGCATGGTCACAAACGCACGATGGCAAGTTGCCGATGCAAGTGGAATCAAAAGATGGCGGCACGCTGGATTTCATTCAAAGTGGTAGTGCTTCAGTTCATTTTCTTGCCCTTACAAATTCCGGCAAAATATTTGTGCGTCAATCCACTGTCTCTTACTCGCAAGACGGCACGAACTACCAAAAAATAAATTCCTACACGAATTATGGTATTGAACCAAGATGCTTGGCATGCCCAAGTGATGAAAGAAGTGATTCAATTTATCTAAAAAAATCCGTC
>CAILDU010000039.1 GCA_903833055.1 uncultured Verrucomicrobia subdivision 3 bacterium
GTTTTTTTCACCACGGTCCGCCTCCCGCAGGATGCGAATCTTGTCTTCCGTCGTATACCGTTTGCCTTTCATCGTCTGGTCCTTTCTTGTGGCCCAGACTAACACATCAACTGGCCTGAAAAAGCCGAGTCACATCAATGGCCCGTGGCTCGACAATTCTTTTCAGCACCGCCGCAACACGCCTTACCACACGTTCGGAAAAATGTCTGACAGCGGTCCGCCGTCGCCTTCCGACCTCTGGGTGTTCGTGGATGAAGACGCCAAAGGTCTCAATGACGCGGCGTTCGCCGTCGGCATGGACGTTCCCCGCTGGCTCGACGCGCCCGGGACGTATCACAATTTTGGCTGCGGTTTCGCCTTTGCCGACGGCCATTCCGAAACGCATCACTGGCTGTATCACAATGAAAAAATAATCGGCGACATCACCAATCCGCAAGACAAGGCAGATTGGTCATGGCTGGCCGCGCACACTTCCGCCCGCATGCAGTGAGTGCCGGATTTACTCCGCGAATTTCGTGGTTTAACAATTTCATTTTTACGGTTAAAACTTGGTGCGTCCGCATGAATAAAAATCCGTCGCCCACGCTCACCTTGTCGCCCATCGGATTTATCCGCACGCCCAAGCAGGTGAAATTTCAGGCGTTGCACCAGCCATCCGAAGCCGCGTCGGAACGCAACTTTCTCGAACTGCTGCCGGATTGTAATTACGAACTTGCGCTGCAAGATCTCGCCGGATTTTCGCGTGTGTGGCTGCTCTCGTGGTTTCATCGCAACACCACTTGGCGACCGCTCGTTTTGCCGCCGCGCGGTCCGGCGCAACGGCGCGGCGTCTTTGCCACGCGCTCACCGCATCGCCCGAATCCATTGGGTTTAACGCCCGTGCAACTCATCGCCGTTGAAGGTCGCAAACTGATTCTCGGCGCGTGCGATCTCGTGGATGGCACGCCCATCTTTGATATCAAACCTTACATTCCGGCCTACGATATTTTTCCCGACGCGCGCGCTGGCTGGACGGATGAAGTCGCCGCCGCGCAAGAAACTCCGCCGCAATTTTCCGTCTGCCTCGCACCACTCGCCGAACTGCAAGCCGAGTGGTTGCAAAAAAATTGGCAGCTTGATTTTCGCGCGCGCTTGTTCGAATTGCTCGCGCGCGATCCCACGCCGCACCGCACGCGGCGCATCCGGCGGCGTGGCGAAAATCAATTCGCCATCGGCTGCGGCGCTTGGCACGCCGTCTTCACCGTGACCAAAAAAACCGTGAACATTCTCGCGCTCGAAACCGGCTACCCGCCGCGTTTTTTGAACAATCTTGCACTGGAAGATTTGCCCGATCGCGCCGCACAACTCGCCTTTCTCGAACGCTGGCCGCAAGTGCGCTGGAACAAACTGCCGTGACCGTTTAAGCGGTTTCGTTTCAGCTCAATTCCACCGGCTTGCCCGTGCGCGCTGATTCGTAGATGGCGGTGATGATTTTCATGTCGCGCAGACCTTCCTCGCCCGGCACGCGCGTCGGACGATTTTCCAAAATACACTGCGCGAAATCGTCCATCTCGGCGGCAAACTGATCAATGTTCGGCAGTTCAATAATTTTACCGTCGCTGCGCGTGCCTCGTATCCCGCCGTAATTGTAGGCTGGCTCCAACCCGAACGAACCGTGTTCAGCGGTGACGTTGAAACGGTTGATGCCGCCGAACGCGTAAGTGGTCATGCCGCTCGCGCTGACGCCGCTCGGAAATTTCATCGACCACGCCAGTGATTCCTCGATGCCGCGAAATTTTTCCTTGTCCGTCGTCGTGGCGTTGGCCGTGACGGACACCGGCTCTTCGCCGGAGAGATAACGCATCGCCTGCAACGCATAAATGCCCACGTCCATCATCGGCCCGCCGCCGGACAAGGCGCGGTTCAAACGCCATTGCTTCGGGTCGCCAATCGGAAAACCGAACCCGGCCTCAATGGATTTCAAATTGCCAAAAACTTTTTCGCGCGCGAGCCGGACGCATTCCAAATGGTTCGGCTCGAAATGCAGACGATAGCCGATGGCGAGTTGTTTGCCCGCAGTTTTGCACGCGTCAATCATCTGCTGACATTTCGCGGCGGAAATTTCCATCGGCTTTTCGCAGAGGACGTGCTTGCCCGCCTTCGCCGCCGCAATCGTGTGATCCGCGTGCAGCCCGTTCGGTGTGACGACATACACCACGTCAATGTCTGGATTGTCCGCGAGCTGCGCCATCGTGTCGTAACTGTAAATGCTGCGGTCGGGCAAATTATATTTTGTCTGCCAACGTTTCGCCTTGGTGGGCGTGCCGGTGATGATGCCCGCGAGCCGGGCGAATTGGGTGTGTTGCAGCGCGGGCGCAAGCTGATAGGTGCTCAAACTGCCAAGCCCGCACAACGCAAAACCAATTTTCTTTTTTGGTTCGGCGGCAAAAGTTACGTTTACGAACGGCAGGCTCGCCGCCGCGAGCGTGGCGGCCTTGAGAAAATGACGCCGGGAAAAGGGCGGGGGATTCATGCGCGCAAGTTATCCCTCGCCAGCCCGGACTTACAATAAAAACTTTCGATTGGAGCTGTCCGTCACATCGCTTGCAACGATGCTGCCCAAAGTTTTTCAATTCACTCTTCCCCGCACAATCGGTTAGCCTCGGCGTGTGAGCCTCATCAATCCGCAATCAAAAATCCAAAATCCGCAATCAAACGCGCGCGGTTTTTGGGCGCTCATCGTCACGCAGTTCCAAGGTGCGTTCAGCGACAACGTCGTAAAAAATCTCGTCGTCTTCGTCACGCTCTTCGGCGCAAACCTTTCGCTTGCGGAAAAAAACAGTTGTGGCGAATCCATTGCTGCGCTGTTCGCGCTGCCGTTCATT
The DNA here is from genome assembly GCA_903833055.1 of uncultured Verrucomicrobia subdivision 3 bacterium. GTDB lineage: Bacteria > Verrucomicrobiota > Verrucomicrobiia > Limisphaerales > UBA11358 > UBA11358. The sequence continues at coordinate 2,865 of CAILDU010000039.1, forward strand.
TTATTTTCCATGGCCGGCGGCTTTCTCGCCGACCGTTTCAGCAAACGCGCCGTGATGCTCGGCGTAAAAGTTTTTGAATTATTCATCATGCTGCTCGTCCTCGCCGGTCTGTGGACGTGGAATAAACATCTGCTGCTCGCCGGCGTTTTTTTGATGGGCACGCACAGCGCCATTTTTGGTCCCGCAAAATACGGTTCGCTTCCCGAATTGCTGCCGGAACAAAAACTGTCGTGGGGCAACGGCATTCTCGAACTCGGCACGTTCATGGCGATCATTCTCGGCACGGTCGCCGCCGCCGTCATGGCGCAAGCTTTTCACGGACGCCAATGGTTATCAGGTTTTATCCTCATCGCGCTCGCGCTTGTTGGATTTGTTTTCTGCCTCGGCATTTCGAAAATTCCCGCCGCCAATCCGTCCAAAAAATTCAACGCCAATTTCCCTCGCGAAATCTGGCGGCAGGTGCGCGCCATGCGCGGCGACCGTCCGCTCTGGCTCGCGCTCCTCGGCAATTCCTACTTCAGTTTTTTCGGAATGCTGCTGCTGCTGAATTTGTTTTTTTACGGCTCGCAAACGTTGGGCGTGGACGAAACGCACATCGGCTTGCTTAACGTCGCGCTCGCACTCGGCATCGGTCTCGGCAGTCTGGCGGCGGGTTATTTATCCGGCGGAAAAATTGAATATGGCCTCGTCCCGTTCGGCGCGTTCGGCCTGTCTGTTTGCGCCGCGCTGCTCGGATTGTCGTCCGTTTCCGTCGCCGGTTCGCTCGCACTGCTCGCGCTGCTCGGTTTCGCCGGTGGATTTTTTATCGTCCCCATCGCCGCGCTGTTGCAACACCGACCTGCGCGTGAAAACAAAGGCCAGATTCAAGCCGTTGCCAACTGGTTTGCGTTCGTCGGTGTTTTTCTCGCGTCCGGCGCGCACTGGCTGCTCGCGCAAAAATTACAATTCTCCCCGCGCGAAATTTTTCTCACCGGCGGCGTGCTGACGTTGGTCGCCGCGATTTACGCCGTGTGCCTGTTGCCCGACGCGCTGCTGCGTTTCGCCTTGTGGTGCATAGCGAATCTCATTTATCGCGTCCGCATTGTTGGCCGAAATAACATTCCCGAAAAAGGCGGAGCGCTTTTCGTCTGCAACCACGTTTCCTTCGCGGACGCGATGCTGCTCATTGCCTCGACCGACCGGCCAATCCGCTTTTTGATGTTCAAAGACATCTACGAAACATGGTGGATAAAGCCGTTCGCGAAAATTTGGAAAACCATTCCCGTCTCGTCCGAACAACGTCCGCGCGAACTGCTCACCGCGTTGAAGGCCGCGAGCGACGCGATCCGCAACGGCGAAGTCGTCTGTATTTTTGCCGAGGGACAAATCACGCGCATCGGCCAGTTGCTGCCGTTTCGTCGTGGCATCGAACACATCATGAAAAATGTGGACGCGCCCATCATTCCCGTCGCGCTCGACGGCGTGCTTGGCGGCCCGATGAGTTATCGTCGCGGCAAATTTATCCATCTCGTCACGTCGCGTCTGCCGCATCCCGTCACCGTTAGTTTCGGCGCGCCGTTGCCGCCGACCACCACGCCGTTTGCCGTGCGCGAAGCCGTGCAAGAATTGCAAGTCGCCGCTTGGTCATTGCGCCGCGAGCAGATGCAGCCACTCCATCGCAATTTTATTCGCATGGCTCGACAACATCCGTTTCGTTTCGCTTTTGCCGATGCGACCAGCGGTAAAATAAATTTTGGAACTGCGCTGGTGAAAACCATTTTTCTCGCGCGACGTCTAAAAAAAATCTGGCGCGGACAAAAGATGGTCGGAATTCTTCTGCCGCCGAGTGTGCCGGGCGCGCTCGTGAATTACGCCGCATTTTTGTGCGGCAAAGTGCCGGTGAACCTGAATTACACACTTACGGAAACCACGCTTGCCGACTGCGTAAAACAGTGTGAAATCAAGACGATTATCAGTTCGCGAAAATTTCTGGAGAAAATCAAACTCACACCGCCCGGCGAAATTATTTTCCTCGAAGACCTCGCCGCGAAACCGTCGCTGTCGGAAAAAATCACCGCGTTTCTGCTCGGCACATTTGCGCCCGCAATCTTGTTGGAATGGATTTTATTCCCAACTGAAAATTCAAAACTAAAAACTAAAAACTCTCTCGACGATCTCGCCACGATTATTTTTTCCAGCGGCAGCACCGGCGAACCGAAGGGCGTTATGCTTTCGCAATTCAATTTGCTCGCGAACATCCAGCAGTGCGGCGAAGTCATCGCGCTCAACGAATCGCAGCGGCTGCTCGGCATCCTGCCGTTTTTTCACTCGTTCGGTTTTACCGTCACGTTGTGCGTGCCGATTGTGCTCGGAACCGGCGTCGCGTTTTATCCGAATCCGCTCGATGCGAAAGGTGTCGGCGCGATGGTGCGCGAAAATAAAGTCACCGTGCTGCTCGCCACCGCGACGTTTCTGCAACTCTATTTGCGCGGCGTTGCGCCGGAAGATTTTGGCGGACTGAAACTCGTCGTCACCGGCGCGGAAAAATTGCCCGAACCGCTCGCCGCCGCGTTTGAGGAAAAGTTTGGCATCCGCCCGTTTGAAGGTTACGGCTGCACGGAATGTTCGCCCGCCGTGGCCGTGAACACTTGGGATTATCGCGCCGCCGGATTTTATCAGGTCGGCGGCAAGCACGGGAAAATTGGCCAGCCCGTGCCCGGAATGTGCGTCCGCATCACCGACGCGGAAAATCCGTGGGGCGGAAAAATCCTGCCGCCCGGCGAGGCGGGAATGTTGCTCGTGCGCGGGCCGAACCTCATGCTCGGCTATCTCAACCAGCCGGAAAAAACGGCGGAAGTTTTGCGCGACGGCTGGTATTGCACCGGCGACGTGGCATTCCTCGACGACGACGGATTTTTGCAGATCACCGGACGGTTAAATCGTTTCAGCAAAATCGGCGGCGAGATGGTTCCGCAGTTGAAGATCGAGGAAAAATTGTCCGAACTCGCGGGCGTCGCGGAAACCACGTTTGTCGTCATCGGTGTGCCGGATGAAAAAAAGGGCGAACGACTCGTCGTGCTGCACAAGCTCGCGGACGCGGAACTCGCCGTCGTGCTGGAAAAATTTGCCGCCAGCGATTTGCCGAATTTGTGGAAGCCGAAGGCGGATGCGTTTTTCCGCGTGGAAAATTTTCCGATGCTCGGCACGGGTAAACTGGATTTGCGCGGCGTGAAGGAAACGGCGCAAAAATTTTCAGGCGCCGGTGGAACAAGGTTTTGACACGGATTTCACTGATTAACACGGATTAAAAATCCCATCCGTGAAAATTCGTGCAATCCGTGTCAAAGTTTTATGAGCTCGTGCCGGATTTCTTGGCCGGTCACAGTGAGAATGGCCACGCTGCGTTCCGCGCCGAACTTGGGCTTGCCCGCGTAACCGGGATTGAAAAAGAAAATGCCGTCCACCATCTGTGCAAATTTCTTGTGCGTGTGGCCGAAAATGACGGCGTCCGGCTTCTGCTTCTTGATCTGCGCCTCGACCGTTTCGGACAGTGCCCACGGATTGACGATGTGATGGACGAGAAATTTTTTCGACGCGAGCGTGACGATTTCCGTGAGCTTGAACGGCAGGCCGACATCCACATTGCCCTGAACAACGGTGACGGGCGCGATGAATTTCAATTCCAATTCAATCACCGGATCGCCAATGTCGCCCGCGTGTAAAATGTGTTCCACGCCGTCAAAAATTTTTGCCACGCGTGGGTCGAGAAATCCGTGCGTGTCGGAGATAACGCCAATGCGAAGTGATGAGTGATGAGTGGCGAGTGATGAGCGGGAGGCGTCACGCGGCGGGAATGATTTTAGGTCGCTCATCATTGTTTGTTTTTGTTGCTCATCACTTGTCACTCATAACTCCTTACTGCTTTTACGCCTTGGCTTCCTCCGGTTCGGCTTCGGCTTCCGTTGCGGGTTCGCGCGTGCCCGCAGTTTTTTCAGCGGGCGATTCGGCGGTGAGTTTTTGCGCGGCGGCAAACAGTGCGGTGAAAATTCCGCCGCTCAAAAGCGTGTTGCGGAAAAATTCCCACGTCGAAGGATAGCCGCCCGTGCCTTTGGTCAGCGCGATAATCCAGCCCGCGAGCGAGCGCGTGTATTCGGGATTGTGAAACGGATTGAACAGCCACGACGCGGTGTTGGTGATGAAATAAAATAGAATTGCGCCGAGCAATCCGCCGCCGAGCAGGCCGATGAAAGACGATTGCGGCTTGAACCGGTGTCCAAGAAAAATCAGCACGGCGTAGGCGGCGTAATTGAAAAATAAATTTTCGAGGTCGGCCAAATCCCAGACGTTCACGCCGTGGCTGGCGTAATAACAATTCAAGCCGATGTCCGTCGCGAGCATGACGCCGAGTGGCAGCCACCACGCCATTGCGCCGCGAAAATAAACTCCGGCGCAAAAGGCGAACGCATACGCCACGCTGAAATTCAGCGGCATCAGGCCGGGAATCCGCGACAGCGCGAACACGGCGATGAAAATGGCGGGCAGGAGAAATTTACTTTTCACTGCGGAGATTTTAGCGCAACGGCAACGCTGTTTCAAATTCGGAAATAAATCTTTCGCGAAAATTAAAAACAAAGAATCGTCAGCTTCTTCGGGCCGTGCGCGCCTAAAACTAAAATGCGTTCGATGTCGCCGGTGCGGCTGGGGCCGGTGATGAACGAAATCATGCTTGGATAATTGTCCGCATATTTTTGCTGCAACAAGGCGAACGCGGCGGGCAGATCGGCGACGAGTTGCTCGCGGCGCGCGAGGACGATGTGATGCGGCGGCAACACGGACAACGCGCGTCCGCCCGCGCTGCGATTGGTCACAACGACGCCACCAGTCTGCGCGATGAGCGCGTCACATTCAGAAATTCCTGCGTCGCATTTTTCCATTTCCTGAACGTCGTAGCCTTTATCCGTCAGCAAAACCGGCAGGCCGAGCGATACGCTGGCGAAGTTGCTCAACTCGCCATCGTGGCTCGCAATGCGCGACCATTTTTCGGCGGCGGCAATTTTTTGAAGTGCGGCTGGCAATTCCTCGCGGTTGTTGAGTAGCTGAAAATCCGCCTTCAAGTCGGCGCAATTTTTGGCGAACAAATCAAATTGTTCCGCTCCGCTCGCGCCGACGGACGGCAGCCATTCGCGCGCGTGACTCGCGGGCGATTCCGTCGTCGCGTGCGCGGCGACTTCGCTATGCGAGCCGGGCAGGGGCGCGGAAACTTTCAGCGCCTCGCGGATGCGGCCAAGAATTTTTTCGCGTTCGCTCAAAATTATTTCTTCGTTTTTCATTTCCGATTTTTCCACCAATCTTTGAAAGATTCCAACGGCTGCGGCGGCAACTCGCGGGTTTTTGTCCACGCCTTTGCGGGATCGAGCGCCGTGCCTTTGACCAATGATTGCAACGGTTGCGTGAGCCAGCCGATTTTTTTCGCCAGCGACCAGAAGGCTGGTTCGTTCGCGACAATGGCGAAAGTTTGGTAAGCCAGCTTCTCGAAAAATGCCGGTTCGCTGGTGGAAGCGTTGCGGCGATTTTGCAAAAGATGATGGTGTAAATCTATTTTCACCGGACACGCTTCGGTGCAGCCGCCGCAGAGCGTCGAGGCGTTGGAAAGATGTTTCCAATCCTGCAAGCCGCGTAAATGCGGCGTGATGACCGCGCCAACCGGCCCGCTGTAAGTTGTGCCGTAAGTGTGGCCGCCGACGTTGCGAAAAATCGGGCAGACATTCAGGCATGCGCCGCAGCGAATGCAGTGTAGCGAATCGCGTTGCTCGGCGTTGGCGAGGAGTTCGGTGCGGCGATTATCGAGCAGAACGACGTGCCATTCTTCGGGGCCGTCGCATTCACCGGGCTGGCGCGGGCCGGAATACATCGTGTTGTAACACGTCATCGGCTGGCCGGCGCCAGCGGTCGCGAGCATCGGCAAAAATAGCGCGAGGTCGGCGAAACGCGGCAGCACTTTCTCAATGCCCATCAGCGTGATCATCGTCTTCGGCAGCGCGGCGGTGAGACGCGCGTTGCCTTCATTTTCCGTGATGGAAATCATGCCGGTCTCGGCGATGGCAAAATTTCCACCGGTGAAGCCGACATCGGCGGTGAGATATTTTTGACGCATCACACGGCGCGCGACCATCGTCAAATCTTCCGGCGAATCCGATGGTGCATCGCCAAGTTCTTTCTGGAACAAATCTTTAATCTCGCCGCGCGTCAGGTGCATCGAGGGAAAAACAATGTGATACGGCGCTTCGTGGCGAAGTTGCACGATGAACTCTCCTAGGTCGGACTCGACGACGGTGTAACCTTCTTTTTCCAGCGCATGATTCAAATGAATTTCTTCACTCGTCATCGCTTTGGACTTGATGATGGAGCGCGCCTTTTTGTCGCGGAGAATTTGCGAAATAATTTCGCGCGCCTGCGCGCCGTTGCTCGCCCAATGAACTTTTGTGCCGCGCGCTTCGAGTTTGGCGGTGAGCGCAACGAGGTGTTCGTCCAAATGATTGATGGCTTCCCATTTCGTTTCCGCCGCCGCCTGACGCGCGGATTCCCAGCTTTGGAAGGCCGCTTTACGTTTGTCGCGCACGACCTCGTAACTGCGCAGCGCGGTGCGAATGACCGAACGATGCCGCAGGTCGCGTGTCTTCTCGCTGGCGAGCGATTTGAATTGAGAAACAAAACTCATTTTTGGTTCAACACTTCCGCGAGGTGGATGGTTTTAAGTTTGCTACCCTGGCGCGACAACAAACCTTGGATGTGCATCAGACAGCTCGAATCGTTTGAGACGATAAAATCTGCGCCGGTCTCGGTCGCAGCGGCGCATTTCACTTCGCCCATCGCGGTGGAAATCATCGGAAATTTTGCGGCAAAAGTGCCGCCGAAACCGCAGCAGGATTCTTCCTTCATCTCGACAAATTCCAGTCCGCCGACTTTGCCGAGCAACGCGCGCGGCGCGGTTTTGATGCCGAGTTCGCGCAGGCCGTGGCAGCCGTCGTGAAACGTAACCTTGTGCGGAAACTTTGCGCCGAGATCGGTCACACCAAGTTTGCTGACGAGAAAATCGGAAAATTCCCAAGTGCGCGACGCGACTTGTTTTGCCAATTCCGCTTGCGGCGTGTTTTTGAAAAGTTCGGGATAAAACTTTTTGATCATCGCGCCGCAGGAACCGGAACCGATGACGACGGTTTCGGCATCCTTCAATTTCTCCAATGCTGGCGCGGCAATCGTGCGCGCCTCGTCCCAATAGCCGGAGTTGAATGGCGGCTGTCCGCAGCAGGCGATTTCGTTCGGGCAAACAACTTTGTGGCCGAGCCGTTCCAAAATTTCGACCATACTGATGCCCGCGCGCGGAAACAGCGCGTCAATAAAGCAGGGAATAAAAAGTGTGACAGTCATGCAATTGCGACGCGGCCATTTTCCCTGACAAACGCAGTCGCGTCATTAAAAAAATGGGGCGAGCCAATCGCGCCGCTGAAAAATCTTGCCTCGGATTTTACCGTCTGCCAGAATAATCCTTCGCGGTGAGTCATATCACCGATGAATTTTGCCTCGGTAGCTCAATGGTAGAGCAGTTGACTCTTAATCAATTGGTTTGCAGTTCAAGTCTGCACCGGGGCACCACTTTTACAAACGCCAGTTTATATTCGCTTGCACCAGCCACCTGACATCTTTCTTTTTATCGGACGTTTCCATGTGCTGCTCGTGCATCTGCCTATCGGGATGCTCGCGGCGCTGGCGACGTTGGAAATCGCCGCGTGGATTCCGCGATTCAAAAACGCCAATGCCAGCGCTGGTTTTGTTCTCGCGCTGGCTGCTCCGCTGGCAGTCGTGACGGCAATTTGCGGCTGGCTGCTGTCGCTCGGCGGCGGTTATGACGAAACCTTGCTCGCGTGGCACAAATGGCTGGGCACGTTCACCGCGGTGACGGCGGTGATGGCGGCAATTTTATTTTGGCGCAGAAATTTTTTTGCTTATCGCGCCAGTTTATTTATTACCGTCGGTTTGCTGATGGTGGCGGGACATCTCGGCGGTTCGCTCACGCACGGCAGTGATTACCTCACGCGTTACGCGCCGGAGCCAATCAAAAAATTATTGGGAATTACGGCTGTAAAAAATACTTCGGCGACGGTTTCAGTAAATGAATTGCGCGCGCTGCCGGTTTTCATCGGTGTCATCGAACCAATCTTTGAAAGCAAGTGCGTGAAGTGTCACGGCGCGGAAAAAACCAAAGGCGGGTTGCGGCTCGACTCGTTTGCGGCGTTGCTAAAAGGCGGCATGGATGATGTCGCCATCAAGTCCGGCAACGCGGCGCAAAGTCCGATTGTGCAGCGCGCATTGTTGCCGGTCGGCGACGATGACCACATGCCGCCGGATGGCAAGCCGCAGTTGACCGCTAGCGAAATCGCGTTGTTAAAATGGTGGATTAACGCAGGTGCTCCGGAAACCAACACACTCGATTCGCTGCAACCGCCAGCGAAAATTCTCGCGGCGTTGTCTGCCAGATGACTTTTTTCCGTATTGAATTACTGTCAGTCGGACGCCACTATACTACCGTGAATCGTCCAATCCGAATTGTTCAATTTATTTTGCTGCTCGTCGTCGTCGCCGCGCTGAAAGTTTCCGCGCAGGGAACCGCGTTCAATTATCAAGGCCGCTTGAATGACGCCGGTTCGCCCGCGAATGGCACCTACGATTTTCGTTTCGCTATCTATGACGCGGTGACCAATGGCAATTCGGACGCGTTTCCCATCACCAATTCTGCCGTGGCGGTGAGCAGCGGGCAATTCGGCGTCACGCTGGATTTTGGCGCGGGAGTTTTCACGGGCAACAATTACTGGCTCGACATCGGTGTGCATACGAACGGCGGGACAAATTTCACCACGCTGTTTCCGCGTCAGCCGATCCGGCCGGTGCCGTATGCCATCTTCGCGAACAGCGCGAGCAATCTATCGGGCACGCTGCCCGCAACGCAAATTACGGGCACACTGCCGTCCGCGCAAATCTCCGGCACTTATTCCGGCGCAGTCAATTTCGTGAATAATACCAACACTTTTTCCGGCACGTTCACCGGCAACGGCGCGGCGGTGACGAACTTGAACGCAACGCAACTAACCACGGGAACCGTCGCCGACGCGCGGCTCTCCGGCAATGTTGCATTGCTGAACGCGAGCCAGACATTCACCGGCAATAATAATTTTAATGGCGGAAATAATTTTGCCAGCCGCGCGAATAATTTTACCGGCAGTTTTTTTGGCAACGGCCTCGTCGGTTGGGTCGTGATTACTAACACGGCGGTGACGGCGTTGGCGGACACCGGTTATCTGCTCACGAGTTCGCAATTCACCACGGTCACGCTGCCGTCGGGAACGAATCTTTTTGTCGGCGACATCGTGCGTGTGTCGGGTGCGGGCGCGGGTGGCTGGCGCTTGCAGCCGAACACTAATCAGTTTTGTGTCGGCACTTTTTCCAGCTACCAGAATTCGCTTTGGAATCCAGCCAGCGTGGTCGGAGCTAAGTGGCTTTCGCTCGCTTCGTCATCGGCTGGCAACCGGATGTATGCGGCAGGTGGTAGCGGGGTATTCAATTCAACCGATTACGGTCACACTTGGAACGGCCCGTTCAGCGCGCTGGCCGGTTCGTGGAACAGCGTGGCTACTTCCGCCGATGGCAAAACTGTGATTGCGGGCGTGCCTTCGAAAGCGGTTCAACTTTCCACCGACGCCGGTGCAACGTGGTTGACGATCGGTAGCTTGCTCGCTTCAAACGCCATTGCGGTGGCCTGTTCCTACGGTGCCGACAAAGCCATCGTCGCCAATAAAACCGGTCTTGTTTACACGAATAATCCCAGCGGCGTTTGGGTCAGCATCGGCGCGAGTGCCGCTACTTGCGTTGCCTTTTCCGGCAATGGCAATAATTACGCCGCCGGCAACACCAGCGGCAAAGTTGTTTCACTGCTTGGTGGCAGCGCGACTTTGACGAACAAAGCCGTCACTGCCATTGTGATTTCAGCGGACGGAACACAGCTCGCTGCCTGCGTCAATCCCGGCGGCATCTACACTTCCGCAAACGGCGGGGTAAGTTGGAGCGTCTCGGCTGCCCCGTGGACGAGTTGGAATTGTCTCGCCGCCTCCGCCGACGGCTCGCGGCTCATCGCCGGCGTCACCAACGGATTGCTTTATGCATCCGCCAATCTGGGAGCGACGTGGTCGGCACTGGCAAACACGACCAACAGCGCCTGGTCGTCACTCGCCTCATCCGCCGATGGCTCCGCGCTGGTTGCGGGCGTCAACAGCAGCGCTGGCGGTATTTATTATTTTAGTCCGGCTACCCAGAGCACCACCAGCACCAACGGCTTTCTTACTGGTAGTCGGGGTTCGGCGGTGGAATTACAATACCTCGGCAATAATCAATTCATGCCCGTCAGCGCCGTCGGCACGCTTTGGGCGAATTAAAAAACGGTGGAAAAAGGTGGCGAAAATTGCGGCTGGCTTGAACTTTCTTTTACTACGGCGACTGGTTAGGCATTGTCATTGTGATTTAAGTTTTGGTGTAAAACTAACCCATCGGTCGCCAAGAGAAACACCACACTGCTGGCCAGAACGAGCGGCGAACTGTGCGTGCTTAAATGGCGGAATCGTCCCATCGGTGGGCTTCGGCTCGACATCCAAAGGCGGAACGGCTGCACACAATCATCGCCGGCCAGCGCGAAATGCGCGCGCGGCTGGTCACGCTGGCGGCTCGTCGATGAGCAGCAACATCACGTGCAAGATTGTCCAGTCATTCCAGCGGTTTAACAGCGACCTGCCGTCTGGCGCGGACAATCTTTCGCGGCGCGAACGCGAAGTTTTGGAACTGAGCGCGCGGCTATCTCTACAAGGAAATTACTGAGGCATTACACATCAGCGTGCCGACGGTCAATACACACATCCGTCGCATCTACGAAAAACCTCATGTCCGCTTGCCCTCTCAAGCCGTTGCCAAGTGCACACACATTCCCAACGTCGTCATTACGGAATACAACCGGCGCCGGTTTTTGCGGTGGGATTTTTCGGCAAATTTTTTGCCGTGAAAATACCAACCTATCATTTGAAAATGACGCTCTCCATAAGTTGGGTCGTGATTTTGCGATTGCGCGTCGCCAGCGCGGCATCGCCATATAAATTTTTTGAGACGAAACAGTTGACGGATTGAAAACTACCAAGCCAAACTGGCAACATGCCTGCGCAACAAAACAGCCGATTCCGGGGGTGTTTCCGGAAGGTTGTGGTGTTGGCGCTAGCATCGCTTGCACTGGCAAGCGCTTACACCACCCGGGCACAAGCCATCACGAATCTGCCTCAGCTGACGCAGTTGATGAATTCCAGCCAGCAAACGAATCAGGATGTGGATCTCACCGTTACGGTATGCGCCGCTACCCGTCCTAAGATGGGCGTGCTGATCGTGCAGGACGATACGGGAGTTGAGCTGCTACAAGTCGGCGACTTCGGGCGGGAAATTGTGCCCGGAGAACAAATCCACATCCGCCGCCGCTCTTGCCTGTTGCGCAAGCGCGAAATGGGGGTCGAGATTTCTGCCATGCCGGTTGTGAACAACGACGGTTTGCATCCGTTAAAGGTTGTGACCGCAGAAGTAAGATTGCCGGCCGGCAAAATCCCCGTGCGCGTGGAGTGGTTCAATTATTGGCGATCCTTCACGCTGGAAGTGCAATGGGCGGTTGCGAACGAACAACCGCGATTGATTGGAGCTTCCAATTTGTGGCATGCGGTCGTCACCGAGTCCGGAGCCACCAACTTCCTGCCTGGGCTGCGCGCCGAATGTTACGAGGGGTTATGGGAAACGCTCCCGGATTTCAACCTGCTCCAGCCGGTCAAAACCGGGCTGGTGACCAATATCAACCTGAACTTCAGGTCTCGCGACGAAAACGTTGACATCCGCTACACCGGATTTTTAGACGTTCCCCGCGCCGGACGATACCGGTTTTCGGTCTCGTCAGATGACGGGGCCGCGTTGTATCTCGGCGATTTGAGCGTGCCGGTTGTAACCCTTGGGCGCAACACTGCGCCGGAACCGGCACCCGGCCAAAATTTGGCGACGGATATAACCAATTTGGACGAGCGATGCTGGATGGTGGCAGAGGGACGTGTCAGCTTCGTCTCTCAAACCGATGAAGTTGTGAGGTTTGATCTGCATATCGGCCAGCAGGTTATTTCCGTCAGACTGGCCGACGCAACGGGATTGGATTTTTCCAACTTGCTCAATGCACGCGTTCGGATAACTGGAATTGGGCATGGCGTTTTGACTTCGGACCAGACACTGGTGCTGGGGAAGCTGTTCGTGGCCAGCGCCAAAGATCTCGTCTTTGTTGAGCATCCGCATCGGCGGGCCTATTACGATCTGCTCGCAGACGAGGGAGTTGGCGA
>CAILDU010000040.1 GCA_903833055.1 uncultured Verrucomicrobia subdivision 3 bacterium
CGAAACTCCGTTGGTTCGGAGATTAAATCACCGAACTTGGCCTTGATTTTATTGGCGGATTCGAGAGCGGACACAGCTTATTTTTCCTGAAGATTCAACAGTTTCGCGGCGACCGTTCCTTGCAAAATCGGCTGCGTGCCGATCTTGTTCTGGATTTTGATCAGCGCATCCAGCACGGCTTCCGGGCGCGGCGGGCAACCGGCGACATAAACATCCACGGGGATGATATTATCCACGCCTTGCAACGTCGCGTAGCTGCGATACATGCCGCCCGTCGAGGCGCACGCGCCCATCGCGATGCACCATTTCGGCTCGGGCATCTGGTCCCAAATGCGTTTGACGGCGCCAGCCATTTTGTAAGTGACGGTGCCGGCCACAATCATGCAATCGGACTGGCGCGGGGAAAAACGCATCACTTCGGAACCGAAGCGGGAAATATCAAAACGGCTCGCGCCGACGGCCATCAATTCAATGCCGCAGCAAGCCAAACCCATGGGCATCGGCCACACGGAATTTTTGCGGAACCAGGCGAGCGCGGCGTCAATCGTTGTTAAAACAACGTCGCCTTCAACCTTTGAATTGTAGCCGATTTCGGTTTGCGTCTGCATTTCCTTAAAAAATTTGCGCCCAAGAAAGCGCAAGCGAAAGCCTAGCTGCCGGTCAAAAAACGGGCAAGTTCAAATTTGTGATTTTTTTCACAAGCGAAGTTAATCTTCGGTTTTGTCACCTGATTTTAACACGGCGCGGATAAATTTGTGTTATCAAGTTGGACTTGTGACCGCCATTTTTTCCGTTAAATTAGAAAAACGCGCCTTGCGCCAAGCATGAAAACATTTGCCGAATCCAATTTTCCGGGCCGCCTGATCGCCGTCGAAGGTCTCGACGGTTCGGGCAAGTCCACGCAGATTTATCTGCTTAAACGCTGGCTCGAAGCCGAGGGCATCAAGGTTTATTTCAGCGAATGGAACTCCTCCGAGCTGGTCAAATCCGCGACGAGCAAAGGCAAAAAACGCGAACTGCTCACGCCGACGACGTTTAGCCTGATCCACGCGACGGATTTTGCCGACCGCTATGAACGCCATCTCGTTCCGCTGCTGCGCGCCGGATATATTGTGTTGTGCGACCGCTATGTTTTCACGGCGTTCGCGCGCGACGTGACGCGCGGCTGCCCGGCGGAATGGGTGCGCGGCAATTACAGCTTCGCGTGCGCGCCGGACTTGACGATGTTTTTCAAGGCGGATTTGGATGTGTCGTTGAACCGGATTTTGGAAGGCCGTCCGAAATTGAAATTTTTTGAGGCGGGCATGGACTTGGGATTGTCGAAAGACCCTTACGAAAGTTTCAAAATTTTCCAAGGTCGCATCCTGGAACAATACATGGCGATGAGCAAAGAGTTCAATTTCGTGACAATGGACGCGAATGTGAACGTGGAAAAACAACAGGTCATCGTCCGCAAACTGGTGAGCGAAAAGATTGATTTGAAAAAATTTAAGCGGCGCAGTCCGCTGCCATTGCCGCCGTCGTTGGCGGGCGACCGAGAAGCCATCGAAGCCGAGGAGGACAAAGCCGCATGAGTGCAAAAAAATCACATAAATTTTACGGCCACGGCATTCCGCGCGTGAAGCCGGAAGACCTCGGCGGCAAATTAATTGTCGTTGAAGGCGCGGACGGTTCCGGCCGTTCCACGCAAATCGCCGAGTTGGTCGCGTGGCTTGAAATCAGTGGCCGCCCGACGGTGCAAGTTGGTTTGAAACGCTCTACGCTGGTTAGCGAAGAATTGGAAAAAGCGCAGGACGGAAACGTTTTGAGCCGGACAACATTGAGTTTGTTTTACGCGACGGATTTTGCCGACCAACTTTCCAACATCATTATTCCCGCGCTCAAGGCGGGTTTCATCGTGCTGGCCGACCGCTACATTTACACGCTGATGGCGCGCGATCTGGTGCGCGGCATGGATGAAAAATGGTTGAAAAATCTTTACGGTATCGCGCCGATTCCGGATGCGGTTTTTTATCTTTCGGTGGAACCGGAAGAACTGGTTCAGCGCAATCTTTCTAAAAACGCAACGCTCGATTATTGGGAAAGCGGCATGGATCTGGGCATGTCGCGCGACGTGTTCGACAGCTTTTTGAAATACCAGTCGGCGATGCAAAGCGCGTTCAAGGCGATGCAAAAAACTTACGGCTTCGACATCGTGGACGCGAATCGTTCCGCCAATGCGGTGAACAAGGAATTGCGGAAGAAAATCAGTTCCGTGATTGACGCGGACTGAACTTAAAGCGCCGCGGCGTTGGTTGCTGGCGCATTCGTGGCGGGCGGCGTGATGGCGGGCACGTTGGTAATGCCAGCCTTACGATTCGGACGTTTGACCAAATCATCAAACTGCTTTTGCTGGTCGGGCGTCAGCACATCACGAATTTCCAGCCGTGAATCCTGCATCACTTTGCGAATTTGGTTTTGTCCTTCGGCGATAATTTTTTGGATGGCGTCGTTCTCTTCCGCCGTGAGGTGCAACTCATCCTTCAGCCGCAGTAAAAATTGTTTGTTCAAAATTTCCGGCGGGCGCAATTTCGGAGTTTCAGCCGCGCGCATCACTTGATTGGTTGCGGGCTGATTGGTCGCAGCGGCATGAACTTCCGGAATCGCAGCAGTTTTGCGAGCCGACTTGGGATGAGTCGAATGCTGAACGTAATTCACCAGCAAGCCGCCGGTAATGACGCCCGCACCGAAGATGACGACGGTGGCGAAAATGACTTTCCAATTATTCACGGCGTCGAGGAATTATCCGGCAAATCTGCCGAGGCGAGCAGCGTGTTTTCGAAATCTTGCGAAAGATCTTTGCTGCTGTCCGGCGTTGCGGGCGTGAACAGCGAAACTGCACCGAGCACCACCGCCACCGCCACGCACGAAGCCGCCGCGCGCCACAAACCACGCGCCCAAAATACCCAATGATCCGCAGCAGCACGCGCCGCAATGAGCGCAGTGATGCGCTTCTCAAACGCATACGGCACGCGTTCGTCCGGCACTTGCAGCCGGGCGGCGGCAATCAATTTTTTTTCTAATTCAACAAGGTTCATACAACTTCATTACGTTTGACGCGCAAAATTTGCACAGAGTTACAAATATTTCTCCTGCGTCATGCGCGCCAGAATTTTTTTCATTTCACCGCGCGCACGAAACGCGCGGACTTTTACCAGCGGAACCGACCAGCCGGTGATTTTGGCAATTTCTTTTACCGAACGGTCTTCAATTTCCAGCAACTGAATAACCAGTCGCGCCTCGGGCGAAAGTTTTTCCAGCACGCGCCCAATTAATAATTTCGCCGCGTCCGCATCTTCGGCGACATTGCCCGGCTCGGCGACAAAACGCTCCAGCCAATCTTCTTCCGGTTCGGAAATTTCACTGAAACTCGAAATGCGATTCCGCTGGTGACCGCGCAAAAAATCGTAGCACGTCCGCACCGCCATCCGCATCAGCCAATGTTCAAACGGCGCTTCGCCGCGAAATGTTTTCAGCTTATCAAACGCCTTGAGCCAGACTTCCTGACAGATGTCTTCGATCTCGCTTTCGCGGCGCGCGTAGCGGCGGGCGGTGGAAAATACGCGGGGAGAATACTTGGCGACGAGCGGCTCAAAACTCGCGGCGTCGCCCTTGAGCACGGCGGTGATGAGTTCAGCTTCGGACCTTTCTTCCATGCGGAAACCTTTCCGACGTTCAACCGCGCGTCAAACCCAGCGTGCTTTCAAACGCCTTGGAAAATTCCGCGACGGATTCCGCCGCTTTGTGCGGTTGTTCCAGCAGCAACTTCAACCGTTCCGCCACGGATTGATCCGGACGCAGGCGCATCAGTTCGGCGGCGGCAACGATGTTGGCTAAACGACCGTTCACATCGTGGCGCATATCGCGGAGCTTTTGGTGCAACGCCAGAATTTGTTCTTCGGTCAAGGTCACCGTTCCGCCAGTTTTGTAATCCGCTGACATAATCCGAATCATCGCGGAAACCGCCCGCCAAAAGCAAGCGGCATTCGCCATCCGCCGCAAGCCGCCGCTAATAAATGACAGTTGACCGGCAGCAAAGAATTTTTGCCGCCGCTATTTTCTCCGGCGTGAAAATGAAAACTTACACCAACATTTTGGGAATGCTCGCCGCCGCCGTTTTAATTCAAGCCGCCGCGCGTGCGGACGAATTGGGTTCCACCGTCATCACCAACGCCATTGCGACGAACACGCGCTACGGACTTTTCAACGGCCTCGACCATCGCAGCAGCTACACGCAAGGCAGTTTTCCCGAACCGTTTCTCGTGGACGATTCCGGTTTTGAAGATAACGAAGCGCGCCTCGACTGGACGCACACCAAAGCTGGTAGCCAGCACAGCGACGAGGTCAAAGCGGAAGTCGAAAAAGGTTTCGGCAATTTGACTTTGGAAATCGAAGTTCCTTACGAACGCAATTACGATGCCGGCGCCGTTTCGCAAGGCATCGGCAACATTGACCTCGGCGCGCGCTATCCGTTTTACGAATACGTTTCCGGCAGCGGATTTTTCGATACGACGTTCGGCGGCGCGATGGAAGTCGGCATTCCCGCGAGTTCCGCCATCAGCATCAATCCCGAATTCGTTCCGAAAATGTTCAATGATACCAAGGTCGGCGACCACTTCACCATGCAATCCATCTACGGCTGGTCCACGCTCACCGGCGGCGGCGCGGACGGCGGCGCGCAAACCTTTGAAGACGGTTACGATTTCGGCTGGACGATTCAGCACCGCGAATTACCGCTGCCCGGCGTGCAACAATTCATTCCCATGTTCGAGCTGGTCGGAGAAACGCCGTTGAACAAAGATAATTCCGGCCAGACCAGTCTGACCGGCAACGCTTGTTTCCGTCTCAACTTAAAAGCCATTGGCCGCGTCCAGCCGCGCCTCGGCCTCGGCTATATTTTTCCGCTGAACAACAACGCCCGCGCCGACGTTCACAACGGCATTGTCACCAGCCTCGTGTTTGAGTATTGAACTGCCGATGAAATTAAACCGCCGGGAATTTTTGCTGCTGACGACTGGTCTGGTCGCCGGTTGCAAAACGGCGAATGAAGTTGGCGGTTCCGCGCGCACCATCAACGCCGGTTCCGCCAGCAATTTTTCCCGCGACGGCGTTTACACTAATTTCCGCGACGACGGATTTTTTCTGATTCGCCGCGATGGAAAATTATTTGTGCTGTCCGCCATTTGCACCCATCGCAATTGCAAGCTCATCGCCGAACCGGACAAATCATTTTACTGCAAATGCCACGACTCAACGTTCGACCCGAATGGTCATGTCACTGAAGGTCCGGCGAAAATTGATTTGCCCGTGCTGCCGAGTTTCACCAATGAACACGGTGAGTTAATCGTCACCGTCGCGGCGACGTGAATTTGCTTCACGCGTAAAAATAACCGAGTTCCCGCAACGAAGAATAATCTTTCGCGCGTTCCGCCGTTGCGCGTCCGATGATGACGTGGTCGAGCACTTCAATTTTCAAAAGCTGTCCGGCGCGAATCAAATCTCGCGTCACCTTGATGTCCGCCTCGCTCGGTGTCGGATCGCCGCTCGGATGATTGTGGACTAAAACAATTCCCGCTGCGTTCGCCGCAATTGCCGCGCGAAAAACTTCGCGCGGATGCACGAGAATTGTGTCGAGCAAACCGTGGGAAATTTCCTCCGCGCGAATTAATTTTTTTCGCACATTGAGCAGCAGCACTTGAAATGATTCCACGTTCAAGAGGCGGTTTGTCTCGCGCATGAAGCTCACGACCGTCGCCGGATTGTCGAGCACCGGCGATTCCTCGCGCCGCTCCTGTTCCATGCGCCGCGCGAGCGCGAACGCCGCCACCAACGTCGCCGCCTTGTCCGGGCCGACACCGGCAATCTGTTTCAATTCATCCACCGACGCCAGCGCCAGCGCGTTCAGCGAACCAAATTTCTGCAAAATATTTTGCGCGACCTGCACGACATTCGCGCCCTGCAAACCGGTCCGCAACAGAATCGCAATCAACTCCGCATGCGTCAGCGCATCCGGCCCGCGCGCCACGAGCCGTTCACGCGGCCGCTCGCTCATCGGCTGATCTTTGAGCCGCAGTGATTCACTCATACAAAACTTTTTGAACCCGTTTTTCCCGATGAAAAAAATATTTATTCCGCTTCGAGCGAAAGCGCCTTTTTGATTTCCGGCACAACGGGATCGCCCGCCGCGCGCAAACGAATCAGCGCGGGACGCACCAAGCGGCTTTGAAAGGTGATTCCCGGCGCAAGCGTTTCGGCAATGGCCGCTTCCGCTGGCGGATTTTCCACGCCGTGCGCGCGATGTTTTTGCGCGTCAAATTTTTCACCCGCTTCCGCACCGAACAGCACGAGTCCGACGCGGCGCACCACACCGCGACAGGCATTTTGAAAACTTCCGATTTGCGTCGCCAATTCCGGTTGGCCGGAACGCGCGGCGGCGGTGTGCAACGCGTGAATGTGATCCATGATGCGAACCAAAATCTGCAACCATTCCTCTTCGCTGCGTCGCAATTTTTCCGTTTCCAGCCGGAGCGCGGCGCGTTCGGCGTCATTCATCTTCTGCTGAAATTCCGTGAACTGCCGGACTTCGACGGCCATGCGTTCCGCAATTTCACGCGCCGCCGTCGCCGTTTTTTCGCCGCTGTCCTTCGTGGTTTCCTGAATGCGCGCCCATTGCTCCGTGGCGGCGGCAACCTGCGAAGAATACGTTTTCAAATCATGCAACTGCTCGACGACGGTGGTGACAGCATTGACCTCAAGCAATTTGCACGTCGCGCGATATTCCAAAATAAACGGCAGGCAGCCGAGCAGCGCGCCGAGCGCGACGCAGCCGATGCAAATATAAATTTCAAGGTGCGTGACCGGACGCGGCGCTTTGCACGCCACGACGATGGCCGCAGCGATTAACGCAACATTGGCCGCGAGAAACGGCCACTTGGAAATTTTCCAATCGGAAACTTCATTCATGCCAACAGTGTCCGAAAAATGTCGTTGAAGCGCAAGCCAGCGGCGCGATTCGGCTCGACTATCGGCGTGAATCGAAAATCATTTGCGTGTGCGTATCTGCGTCATTTTTAATCCCGCCGCGCGTGGCAACAAGGCACGGCGCTTCCGCAAATTTTTGAACGAATTGTCGCAGCAATGCGCGCTCAAGGCCACGACCGGGCCGGGCGACGCGCGCCGGTTCGCGCAGGCGGCGGTGGCGACGGGCTATGACATCATCGCGGCGGCGGGCGGCGACGGCACGGTAAACGAAGTGCTCAATGGTATCGGCGATGAGCCGGACGGTTTTGCGAAAACGCGGCTCGGCGTGTTGCCGCTTGGCACGGTGAACGTCTTTGCGCGCGAACTGAAAATTCCATTGAAGCTGGAAAGTGCTTGGCAAGTTTTGAAACGTGCGCGTGAAACAAAAATTGATTTGGGCCGCGCGGATTTTCTCGACAATGGGAAACCGCAATCGCGTTATTTCATGCAGCTCGGCGGCGCGGGATTGGACGCGCGGGCGATTGAACTGGTCAGTTGGAAATTGAAAAAAACTGCCGGACCGATTGCGTATGTCGTCGCCGGATTTCAAGCGCTCGCGGAAAAACAGCCGCGCATCGTCATCAGCGCAGATGGTAAAAAAATTGAAGGTGAACTCGCATTATTCGGCAACGGAAAATTTTACGGCGGCTCGTTCCACATTTTTCCCGAAGCGCATTTAAGCAATGGCCAATTGGACGTTTGCGTTTTTCCGAAAGTGAATGTGCCGACGCTGCTGCGCCTCGCGCCCGGTTTTATTTTACGGCAAAAATTTTCCGAGCAGCGTATCCGCAGATTGCGCGCGGAAAAATTTGAGATGACGAGCGACTTGCCTGCCGCATTTGAATTGGACGGCGAATGGGCGGGCAATCTGCCCGCAACATTTTCCGTCGAGCGTCAAAAATTACGCGTGGTGGTTCCGTAAAATCCGCGCCCAAAAGCGGTGCTGAAGTGCCCGCAGTTCAGATGCTTCACCCGATTTAAAAAGCGTTAAGTAAACACAAAGCGTCTGACAGCGGGCGCGGTTCGCAGTTGCTTATTTACTTCGTGGCAGAAAGTGCGAGGCCGGTTCCTTTGACGTTTTCTGTGGAGATGAGCGGGGCTTCAAAGCCGGTGACGCGGATGGCGGAAAGATTCACGTTCGTCATGTTGGCGAGCGTGATGCCTCGGGCGCAAGTGCCGGAAATGTTTGCGAGCGTAAAACCATCAATGGGACGCGCGGCGGGAATATTTTTACCCAGCACGAGCGCGGCGACATCTTGCACGCGCACATTTTTGAAACTAATATTTTGGACGAGCGGCCATTTTTCCAAATCGCCGGGCACGGGATCGGTGGCTTGAATACCTTTGCTCATCAGGTCAATACCGATGAACGTGGGCGATTTCAGCACGGTTAGATTTTCGCCGGAAATATCTTCCATGTAGCCGCCGCGACCATCGCGGCTCTTGATGAAGATGGCATTTTGTTTTCCAGAGATGACGCAGTTTTCCAGTTTCACTTTACGAATGCCGCCGGACATTTCCGTGCCAAAGCCGAGCGCGGCGTAAATGGAACTGTGCAAACGGCAGTCGCGGATGACGACATTTTCCGTCGGGCGCGCGAGATTTTGCGCGGCCAGACCGCGACCGGATTTGAGCGAAATCGCATCGTCGCCGGTATTGATGTCGCAATGTTCAACGGTCACGCCGTTGCAGGAATCCACGTCAATGCCGTCACCGTTCGCGCCCACTGTGCGAATGGTCAGGCCGCGCGCGGTGAAATTTTTGCAGAACAAAATATGAATCGACCAAAGCTGCTGATATTGCGTGGTGAAATTTTCCAGCACGGCGTTGGTGCAACCGGTCAGTTCGATCAACACCGGCCCGCGCGGATTACGCAATTTACTCAAGACGGGCGGCGGACCAAAAATCGTGCCCGCGCCGGTGAGGGTGATGTTGGCGGCGTTGGATGCGGTCAGCAGCGCGCGATGACCTTCGCGAAATTCGCCCTCCCAACGGACATTTGTGGTCGGATAATCCGCGACATCCGCGCTGCCCACGAGGCTCGTCTTGGCGGCAATTTCCAAAGTCGTATTTGCACCGATGACGAGACTGCCGGTTAAAAAAATGCCGTCGCTGACGAGCACCGAACCACCGCCGTTGGCCGCGCAAGTGTCGAGCGCTTTTTGAATTGCCACCGTATCTTTGGTCACGCCATCACCCTTCGCACCAAAATCGCGCACGTCCAGCGCCGGCTTTTCAGCGGCGAAAACAGTAGTGGCAACAGTCAGCGCCCCCAGCAAGGAAAGCAGTCGGTTCATTGTATGAAAGTATTCTGCGCGCGGATGAATGTGGAGTCAAATCCGCCTTCCGCTTGCCGCCATCGCCAAAACTGGTTAGGCTCGCGCCCAATCGCATGAGTGAAATCCTCGTCATCGGCCATCGGAATCCGGACACCGACGCCATCTGCTCCGCCATCGGCTACGCGGAATTCAAGCGCCGCACCGGCATGACCGAAGCCATCGCTGCGCGCTGCGGCGACACGAACGACCGCATTGATTTCGTCTTGAATACTTTTGGCGTGCCCGCGCCAAAATTTGTCGCCGACGTTTCGCCGAAAATTTCCGACGTGATGCAGCGAAAAATTTTGAGCGTGCGCCCCGACGCGACGGCGGCGGATGCGCTGCGTTTGATGGATGAAAAAAATCTCCGCATTTTGCCCGTGATGGACGCCGCGCAGAAATGTCGCGGCCTGCTTTCGCTTTTCAAGTTGAGCAAGTTTCTGTTTCCGGCGGTGAGCCGCCATCCCGGCCAGCAAAATTCCCGCGAAGTCCTCTCGTCGCTGTCTAGCCTGGCGCGCACACTCGACGGCAAACTTGTCACCGGCGTTGACGCGGAACGCGAAGAGGAATTGATTTTGATGATTGGCGCGATGGGACTGGAATCGTTCGCTGCGCGCCTCGATAAATTTCCGCCAGAGAAATGCTGCGTCATTGTTGGCGACCGCGACGACATCCAGAACGTCGCCATCCGCGAAGGCGTCCGCGTCCTCATCGTCACTGGCGGTATTTCGGTTGAAGCAAAAATTGTTGAAGCTGCACGCGCAAAAAATGTGAGTGTCATCACCTCGCCGCACGACACCGCCACCACCGCGTCGCTCTGCCGCGCCGCCGTCGCCGTGCGCCATGTGCTCAACGAGGAGTTTCTCTGCTTCCGCGAAAACGCCCCGCTCGCCGCCGTGCGCGAAGAAGCCACCGCGTCCGGCTACCTCGCCTTTCCCGTGCTCGATAGCGAAGGCCAGACCGTCGGCATTTTGTCCAAAACGGATTTTCTGAAAACCGTTTCGCGTAAATTGATTTTGGTGGATCACAACGAACTTTCCCAAGCCGTGCAAGGTGCGGACGAAGTCGAAATCATTGAAATCATTGATCATCATCGCCTCGGCTCCATGGCGACGCAGCAACCGATTTTGTTCCGCAACGAACCCGTCGGCTCCACTTGCACGATCGTCGCGGACTGTTTTTTCCGGCACAACGTCGAGTTGCCGCGCCAGATTGCCGGACTACTTTTGGCCGGCGTCGTTTCCGACACGCTGAATCTGACTTCGCCGACGACGACCACGCGCGACATGGAAATTTTGAAGAAGCTGGAAGAAATCGCGCAAGTCAACGCGCGCACCTTCACGGAAAAACTGTTTGCCAGCGGCTCGCTCCTCACGCTCAAGCCCGCGCCGCAGGCCGTCGCGACCGACTGCAAAGAATACGCCGAGCAAGGCGTCAAGTTCAGCGTCGCGCAGATTGAGGAAATCGGCTTTGAACAATTTTGGAAACGCAAAGATGAACTGCTCGCCGCGCTGGAAGATTACCGCGCCAAACGCGCGTATCTTTTTTCCACGCTGCTCGTCACCGATGTC
>CAILDU010000041.1 GCA_903833055.1 uncultured Verrucomicrobia subdivision 3 bacterium
ATTGACGTGACTTCACTTTTTCGGGCCAGTTGATGTGTTAGTCTGGGACGCAAGAAAGGACCAGACGAATGAAAGGCAAACGATACACGACGGAAGACAAGATTCGGATATTGCGGGAGGCGGATCGCGGTGAAAAAAGCATTGCCGACCTCTGCCGGGAGGAAAACCTCTCGGTGGTGAGTTTCCACCGCTGGAAGAAGCAGTTTGGACAGATGGACATCAATGAGGCTCGCCGGCTCAAGGAGTTGGAGCGGGAGAACAGCGAGTTAAAGAAGATGCTGGCGGAGTCGCTGCTCAAGAACCGGGTGCTGGAGGCCGTATGCGAAAAAAAGCTGTGAGCCCGGCCCATAGCCGGGCGTTGGCGCAGGATTTGGAGAAGGACGGGACGTGTTCACAACGCGTGGCGTGCCGGATATTGAAGCTGGCCCGCTCGACGTTCCGCTATCAAGGGCGGCCGCCTACAGCCAAAGAAGAACAGTTAAGGAAACAGCTGTTGGAACTGTCCGCGAAGCATCCGCGCTACGGGTATCGACGGATTGCGGCGTTGCTGCGCCGGAAAGGCTGGCAGGTGGGTAAACGCCACATCCAACGCCTGCGGCGAGACGAAGGGCTGCGGGTGCCACCGACGAAGCGGAAGCTGATTCGGCGTGGGGTTTCGACTGGGTTGCCGACGACGGCGACGCATCGGAATCACGTTTGGACGTGGGACTTCATCGCTGATGCGACCGTGCGTGGCGGCACCTTGAAGATGCTGACGATCCTGGATGAATACACGCGTGAATGTCATGTGTTGTGGGCGGAGCGGGCCATGAAAGCGGCAGATGTGTTGCACTGGCTGCAAAAGGCCGTCGCGGAACACGGCGCCCCGGAGTATTTGCGCAGCGATAACGGTTCGGAATTCATCGCCAAGATTGTCCAGCGGTGGCTTAAGGAGAATCGGATCAAGACGATTTATATTGAGCCAGGCAGCCCGTGGCAAAACGGTTTTGTGGAAAGTTTTCACGGTCGCTTCCGGGATGAATGCTTGAACCGGGAACAACTGTGGACTTTGACGGAAACGCGGGTAGTAGTCGGCGACTACCGGCAGGAATACAATCAAGTGAGACCGCACAGTCGGCTGGGCTACGAAAGTCCGGTGGATTTTGCGGCCCGGAGCTGTCCATCCCCACCTTCGGTCGGGCGTCGCCCTCCCAACGCGGGGGATGGACAAAGAACAAACAAAAACATAAACTCAACCATGTCCCAGGACTAACTCATGGACTGGATCAGAAAAGTGGACTCGGTCAATGGTTCGAGAGTTGCCGCGAAAATTTAATGGCAGAAAAGTATCCCGTTACTACATCCTTTCAACAAGCGACCCGTGCCTCAAACCCGAAGACAAGGCGAGCGTTGATAAGGCTGTGCTTGAGGTGGAATCGGAAACCGGCGCGCAAATTATTGTCAACGGGCTTATCCGAACACTTTGGTATTATCTCCGCCTCCTAAAAAATCCGGCGATGGTGCTTCCAAAATACCAAGCCTTGCTGGAAACCGATCCAGATATACGCCCGGATTTGAAAAACAAATGGAACAACATTCTTGAGACTGAATATAAATAACTGCAAGCATCACTTCCTTTAGTTAAGATTCCAGCCGTTTATCGGACGGCATTAACAAGCGTAGCGAGACCTTGAATTCGCACTTCGAGCTTGTCGCCGGACTGAATCGCACCGACGCCGCTGGGTGTGCCGGTGAGAATCACATCGCCGGGCAGCAACGTCATGTTGGTCGAGACGAAGCTGATGATTTCGGCAGGCTTAAAAATCAGTTCGCGCGTGTTGGAATTTTGGCGCAACTGGCCGTTTTGAAATTGTTGGATGCTCAATTCGTTCGGGTCGAGCATCGTTTCCACAAACGGGCCGAGCGGCGTAAAGGTGTCGAACGACTTGCAGCGCGCCCACTGCGACTCGGCTTTTTGAATCGTGCGATCGCTGATGTCCTGTGCAGCGGTGTAGCCAAAAATATAACGCGCGGCCGTCGTCGGCGTGACGTTGCGGATTTTGCGGCCAATGACAATGGCGAGTTCCGCTTCAAAATCCGTGCGGTGATCGCGAAAAGGAATTTCAATTTTTCCACCATCCGCCAAAAGAGAAGTCGTCGCCTTAAACCAAAAGAGTGGTTCCTTCGGCAACTCGCGTTTCATTTCGCGAACGTGGTCGGCGTAGTTCAAACCGACGGCGATAATTTTGCTCGGCACGACGGGCACGAGCGTCTTCACGCCGGTGCGCGGCGTCGGTTTGCGGTCGAACGACGGCGCGCCAAAGACATCGCCGTGCAGACGGAATAATTCACCGTCCACCACTTTGGCGTAAAAAACTTCTTCGCCTTTAGAAAATCTGCCGATGGCAGCCATGATAATTTACGATTTTGGATTTACGATTTACGATTGGCAAATCGTCGACCACACCGAAGTCTGCCTCGTAACTCGCAAATGGTAAATCGTAAATGCGATGGTTGCCGTGGAACCGATTTAAGCTACATTATCCGCATGAACTGGCTGACGAAGCAGGAACAATTTATCATCTGTATCGTCATTGGATTGCTCGCGACGGGACTGACGGTGAAGTATTATCGCGCCGCGCATCCGGCCACGACGAGCAGCCAGCCGGTTAAAAACTGATATGCAAGAAGTCAATTTCGACGAAGCGGTGGAGCAAATTCTCGCGACGGACAGCCGTTTTCATCGCGATGCGTATTTGTTCATGCGCGAGGCGCTCGACTTTACGCAGAAGATTGTTGGCCGCGAAAATTTGGGCAAAGTGCGCCACGTCACCGGTCAGGAATTGCTCGGCGGCTTGCGGCAATACGCCTTGCAACAGTTCGGGCCGATGGCGACGACCGTGTTTGAAGAATGGAGCATCCGCAACTGCAAAGATTTTGGCGAAATCGTTTTTAACATGGTTGAAATCGGCCTGCTCGCGCGCACGGAAAAAGATTCGCGTGACGATTTTCAGAACGGCTACGATTTTACCGACGCCTTCCGCAAACCCTTCTGGCCGGAGCACAAATTAAAGGCGGAAGTGAAGTCGGCAGTGAGTTGACCCTGCCTTGGCGCAAGCCTTTGATTTTTCAAACGGCGGCGAGATTTTGAAATTCTGCTAATTGCTGATTCAAGCTGGATAAATCCAGTTCATCCGTTTTCGCAGTCGCCATCGCGCCAAGAATGGTTTTGTCCGCGCGCCGCACACAATACAAGGTCGTCCGGTCGTAACGCCACACGAGTCGCGCGGATGGAAGCTGGCGCGGCAACAACCATTGAAACGTGTCCGCCACCACGCGATAAGCCTGTTCCAACGAGGCGGCGGTGAGGTCGCGCGAATCCACGTCGCACACAATTGTCTGGTCGGTAAAACGCAGTCCGCGCAGCAGCACTCCGCGCAATGTCGGCGCGTGGCGCAACCATTCGGTGACTTGCGTTTTCAACGCATCACTAATACCCGTGCCGACCAGAGCGGGCACGATGGCAAAATCATTTTTTACCCGCAGCATCACACTGCCTTCCGGCGTGGCAAGAATGAGAACGCGCGCGCCGGAGGTGTGAATTTCCAAACGCTGAAAAGTGCCGAGCGTCATCAACGTGCCGAGTTGCTCCGCCTGCGGCAAAATAAATTCCAGCGTCTTCAACCAGTCGGCGAGATGACGGCAATTGCGGTCGTGCAACACTTCGCCGAACGACGAGCAAATCAACACATCAGCCACGGCGGATGAAACCGCTGCGACTGGCGGCGCAGCTTGTGAAAGAAAAACAACTTTGCTTCCAGCGGCAGCCGGTTCTTCTGCCGCGAGTTTTGCCAAAGCGTTTTGCGCCGCGAGTTTCACCGTCGGATCCGCATCGTTCAACGCTGCTTTTAATTTTTCCGTGCAGCCGACCAATTGCATTCGCCCGACGGTTTCCGCTGCCGCCACGCGCACATCCGCGTCAGCGTCGGCGAGCAGTTCGCGCACAAGCGTGACGAGCGGCGATGGGCGTTGATCAGTGGCCGTCGTCAACGCCAACGCGGAACCGTCGGCGTTCGTGCGCGTGACGCGCTTGAGCAAACTGGCAGCGGCGTTTTGCACGCTGACATCGCGGTTGCGTAATGCGGATTGAAGCTCCGGCAACATTCGTTGCACGCGCTCGGAAGTTTCCCAGCGCGGATAAATCTGGGCCAGCGCGCGCGCCGCCGCCTGTCGCACGCCACCGTGCGCGTCCACCATTGTCATCACAAGTTTTTCGACTATGGTTTCGTTGCCCACGCGACCGAGCGCGTCCGCTGCGACTTCGCGCACCTCCTGATCCGTATCGTCCAGCCGTTTGGCGACGGACGGAAATGCCCGTGTATCGCCGAGCTTGCCCAAAGATTTAACCGCCGTCTGCCGAATTTCCCAATCCTTGTCGTCCACCAATCGGATCAACGGCTCGACGGTTTGCGCGTCGCCGAGCGAACCGAGCACCGCCACCGCGACGAGCCGCACGCTGCGCGAACTATCCCGCAACGCGACGACCAATGCAGGCAAAGCTTCGCGGCAACCGGCTTGTTCCAATGCGTAAATCGCCGCGCTGCGAACCATCGGCTCCGCGTCGCGCAATAAATTTTGTAGCGGCTTGAACACGACGGGATCACCAATTTCGCCAAGGACGTTTGCAGCGGCAATTTTCTTTTCGGTTGAAGCTGTGCGTAGCAATTCGGCCAGCGGTTTCACCGCGTCCGTGCCGAACGCAGACAGATGCTTAATTTGTCCGGTGGCGATGTAGTAATGGATTTGCTCCGTCGAAGTCTGTGGACTCCACCCGAGCGACTTGAGGGTTTGCGCCGCGCGCCATTGAACCGTCGGTGTGCCGTTCGATAATTTTGGCACCAGCGCCGCGATAGCCGCGCGGTCGTCCAAGCGTTTTAGTCCGGCGATGGCAATTTCCTGAACGGCTTCGTTGTGATCGCTCAACGCGCGAATGAGCGCCGGCAAAGTTCGAACGTCGCGCAGGTCGCCGAGAAACGCCGTCGCTTCGCGGCGAACTTCCACTTCGGGATCGGTCAGCACATGGTCGAGCAGCGCGATGGTAATTTTGTCGTCGAGCGCGACGACGGCATCGTTGAGCGCCGTGCGTAACCGCTGCAACGCCTTCAAACGCCGCGCGGGCGTTTTGGATTTGAGCTGGTGCTGCGCCAGCCAAAGGGCGATGCGGGTCATGGCTTTAGCTGAAAGCTTATTTAGCAGTTAAAATGCCATGACCGCAAGAATTGTCGGCAAAACTTCAAAGCCGATTTGAAATCAACTTTTGTTTCAAGATTTGGGTGGACGATGAATCGAAACTTCGCACGCGCCGGTTTCACATTTGCGTCCGAACATTTTTCCAATGCCCATGCGGTTGCGCGCGAACCATTCGTAGCCGCAGTCGGTCAGCCAGCGTAATCCCGGCCAGCCGGTCGGCGCGAGCAACCAGCCGAGGCCGACAGCACGATACGCTTCGCGAAAAACTTCCACTTTCTTCACGACTCGACCATCGGGAAAAACGCCGTGAATGACGCCCATCAATTCTGCCTGCGTTGTGCGATAAACTGCCGGATCAAAGTTCGGCGCGGCGATGTCTTCAAACGCCAGCCAACCGTGACGATTCCGCTTTTGCAGGAAGCGCGCCTCGCGCTGGCAGAGCGGACAGTCGCCATCGTATAATAATTTGAAGCGCCATGAATTCATCGCATGACCACCATACCGCGTGAATGGGACAGTTGCCCAATAAAAAAGCCGGAACAATTAAATGTTCCGGCCAGATAGCTGAAAAAGAATTATTTCTTTTTGGCGACGACAGGCTTTTTCGTCGCGCCATTCTTTTTGGCAACAACGGGTTTGACGACCAACTTGGCTGCCGGCATGAGAACAGCTTTGTTCTTTTTCAAAAACTTTTCGATATTCGTTTTGCTGCCGATGGAGTTGGAAACGCGAACGGCGTTATGCTTACCGAGTTTGTAATGAACGAGAAGTTTGCCGACCATGTCCACCTGAAGATTCGTCTCCGTCATGCGCCAAATCTGACCGTCAGCCAGAGGTTCCATTTTCGCGCGCGGAGCGGATTTGGTCTTA
Organism: uncultured Verrucomicrobia subdivision 3 bacterium; assembly: GCA_903833055.1. Classification (GTDB taxonomy): domain Bacteria; phylum Verrucomicrobiota; class Verrucomicrobiia; order Limisphaerales; family UBA11358; genus UBA11358. The sequence continues at coordinate 6,100 of CAILDU010000041.1, forward strand.
ATCACAATGAATTTTGCAAGTTTAACTTGAACATATCCAGTTAAATCGGCAAGTGAGTGACGTGTCGGAAGCCCACCTTGAAAAACTATTTCTTTTCCACCGCGTCGAGACGCTTTTCTAGTTCAACAACGCGCGCTTCTAAATCCTCGGATTCTTCCTTCGCGCCCAGTTTCCATTCACCCAGCCATCCAGACCGGTGAGCATGCCCAGAATTATCCACGCAAGGCCGATGCACACAGCCCATTCAATCAAGTTATCCGACTTTATGATTTTATGTCGGTTGGAGTCGGGGATGAAATATTTTCCGATACTGGCGGCGACCGCAGAGTTGAATGATGAATCGCCCAGTAAATTCCCACCGTGACGATGCCACCTACTAGTGTAGCCAGCATCCAAAGAAAACCATTCAACAGCCAAAGCTGCTGTTTTTGCCACAGCACTTCCGAATCGCGAAATACCGACACGGCCAGCGCAATATGAACGACGATGAGCGCCAGCCAATAGCCGTAAGTTGCCAGCATGATAAAACTTCCTGGTAGATTCATATTCATAAAATGAGGTTTCGAGAGCATTCCAAAAACACCCGCGCCGTCAAGAAAGCAATTCTCTCCCGTCAATTTTTACAGCAGCGACTTAACTAAATAATAACTGCCAGCAATCAAGCCTACAACCGGCACGACGTGTAGTAGATAAATATAGACGCCCATCAAGACATGGCCGATTTTCATAAGCCACGTTCCCAAAGATTCGATAATCAAACACAGGCCGAGACACAGCAGAATGATTTTTAGGCTGCACCACGCCGCCTCCCAATCCAGTGCGCGATGCCACGAAGTGTGGCGCGCCACCTGAATAAAACCCAAGCCCGGATGCTGCCCCGGATCCGGCGCGAAGAGAGCGAACCCCAGCAGACAAACACCAACCGCGCAAAACAACGCAGCCTTGCGCTTTATTTCCTGTTCCCGGTTCGTTTCCATTTGAATTCTTTCCCGCCCCGAAGGCAGAAAGATTCTGAAACAGAACCGACCGTAAATCAAGTAACCGTTTGGTTATGTCACCCGCAATTTCAAAATCAAATCCTTGCTCTCCAGCGCGTCGCCGTTCGCCACGCAGATTTCGTCCACCACGCCATCGGCAGACGCATAAATCGTCGTCTGCATCTTCATGGCTTCAAGCGTCAGCAGCTTGTCGCCCTTCGCCACTTTTGCGCCGACGCTGACGGCGAGCGCGGTGACGAGTCCGGGAATAGGCGCGCCGATTTCATTCGGTTTGGCGGCATCGGCTTTGACGCGCGCCTTGATGGTCGGCTTCGCGGAACGATCCACAATGGCCATTTGCCGCGCCATGCCGTTCAATTCAAAGTTCAACGCGCGTTTACCCTCCGCATCCACCGCGCCAATATTCACAAGGCGAATAAACAAAGTTTTGCCCGCTTCAATCTCCACAGAAATTTCTTGTCCCGGCTTCATCCCGTAAAAGAATGCCGGCGTGGGCAGCGCGGAAAGGTCGCCGAAATTATTTTCGTTCTTGTGGAAGGCCGTAAAAACTTCGGGATACATGATGTAGCTGAAAACATCATCATCCGTCGCCTCGCGTTTCAATTTTATCGTTAGTTCTTCCGCAATTTTTTTGAAGTTCAGCGGCTTCAACGATTCGCCCGGACGACCTTTCAACGGCTTGCGATCGCCGAGAATCACATGCTGCAACTTCTTCGGCCAACCACCCAGCGGTTGTCCGAGTCCGCCGCCAATCATGTCTATTACTGACTCTGGAAACGGCGTTTCGCCCGGCGCAAGATTCAAAACGTCCGCCGGTTTGATACCGCGTGTGACGAGAAACATCGTCATGTCGCCGACGACTTTGCTGCTCGGCGTGACCTTCACGATGTCGCCAAAAAGTTCATTCACTTCCGTGTAGGTTCGCGCAATTTCTGGCCAGCGATGCGCCAAGCCCATTGAAGCCGCCTGTTCTTTTAAGTTCGTAAATTGTCCGCCAGGCATCTCGTGCAGATAAACTTCCGCGCTACCGGATTTCGGCGACGTATCAAACGGCGCGTAATAATTACGCACTTGTTCCCAATAATCGGCGAACTCATTCAGCGCATTCAAATCCAATCCGGTATCGCGTTTGGTAAATTGCAACGCGGCAACAATCGAATTTAGATTGGGCTGACTGGTCGAACCGCTCATCGAAGAAATTGCCAAGTCCGCGATGTCCACGCCCGCTTCCGCCGCGCTCAACACGCTGGCCGCCGCGATGCCGCTCGTATCGTGCGTGTGAAAATGGATCGGAATCCCAATTGCATCCTTCAACGCTTTGACCAGCACGCTCGCGGCGGCGGGTTTGCAAAGTCCCGCCATATCTTTGATGGCGAGCATATGTGCGCCCATCTTTTCCAATTCCTTCGCGAGCTTCACATAATACTTCAACGAGTATTTGTCGCGCTTTGGATCGAGGATATTGCCGGTGTAACAAATTGCCGCCTCACAAATCGCGTGCGTTTCCTGAACGGCGTCCATGGCGACGGTGAGATTTGGCAAATAGTTCAGCGAATCGAAAATACGGAAGATGTCCATTCCTGACTCCGCCGCGTGTTTTACGAAACCGGCCACGGCGTTGTCGGGATAATTGGAATAACCCACGGCGTTCGAGCCACGAAACAACATCTGGAAACAAATGTTCGGAATCCGCGCGCGCAAATCGCGCAGCCGTTGCCACGGGTCTTCGTGCAGGAAACGCATCGAGGTGTCGAACGTCGCGCCGCCCCACATTTCCATGCTGAACAGATTTGGCGTGCGCTGCGCGACAGCTTCCGCCACGGCCATCATGTCATAACCGCGCAAGCGCGTGGCGAAGAGCGATTGATGCGCGTCGCGAAAAGTCGTGTCCGTAATGAGCAACGGTTTTTGCTTGAGCGTCCACGCAGCAAATTTTTTCGCGCCGAGTTCCAGCAACAATTGCCGCGTGCCGTTGGGAGCAATTTGTTTGCGGTCGTGCGCAGGAATGCGCGCGGGAGCAAAACTTTCTTTGGGAACAAAGCCTTTCGCCTGCGGATTGCCATTGACCGTCACATCGCCAATGAAGGTCAGCAATTTCGTCGCGCGATCGCGTTTGGCTTTGAACTTGAACAGTTCCGGCGTTGTATCAATCAACGTCGTGGAAGCCTGACCGCTGCGGAATGTTTCGTTGTGAATGACGTTTTCCAAAAACGGAATGTTCGTCTTCACGCCGCGAATTCGGAACTCGCGCAGCGCGCGATCCATGCGTTGCAGCGCGGCGTCAAACGTCGGTGCGGATGCGGTGAGTTTCACGAGCAGCGAATCGTAAAACGGCGTAACCACCGAACCGCCGTAGCCCATGCCGCCGTCCAGCCGAATCCCAAACCCGCCCGCGCTGCGGTAGGTGAGAATGCGGCCATAGTCGGGCTGAAATTTATTTTCCGGGTCTTCCGTCGTGATGCGGGCCTGCACGGCATAACCGTTCCGCGGAATGTCTTCCTGCGCTGGGATGCCGACTTCCGCGCCGTGCATCGGCTTGCCGTCGGCGATGAGAATCTGCGAGCGCACGAGATCAATGCCCGTAATGACTTCCGTGACCGTGTGCTCCACTTGAATGCGCGGATTCATTTCGATGAAGAACCATTCCTTCGAGTCTTGGTCGTAAAGAAATTCCACCGTGCCGGCGTTGTTATATTTGATTTCCTTGCACAGTTTCACCGCTGCATAACAAAGTTCCGCGCGCACATTTTTATCCAGATCCACGCTCGGCGCGATTTCGATGACCTTCTGATGCCGCCGTTGCACGGAACAATCGCGTTCGTGCAGGTGAACCACCTTGCCGTGCTTGTCACCGAGAATTTGCACTTCGATGTGCTTCGCGCGCGGGATGTAGCGTTCGAGAAAAACCGCCGGATTGCCGAACGCCCTGCCCGCTTCGCCTTGCGCCTCGTCGAGCAAATCCGCCAAATCGCCCGGCTTGTGAACGACGCGCATCCCGCGCCCGCCGCCGCCGAACGCGGCCTTGATGATGAGCGGAAACCCGATTTCCTTCGCCGTCTTCAACGCCTCGCCGCGATCCGTGATGGCGTCTTCCGTTCCCGGCAAAACCGGCACGCCGACTTTTTGCGCGAGCGCGCGGGCGGCGGTTTTATCACCCATCATGCGCAAGAGATTTTCATCCGGGCCGATGAACGTGATGCCCGCTTCCGCACACGCCTTGGCGAACTCCGCATTCTCCGACAAAAATCCGTAACCGGGATGAATGAAGTCCACGCCCTTTTCCTTCGCCAACGCGATGATGCTGGGAATGTCGAGATACGCGCCGACCGGCCCTTTGCCTTCGCCGACGACATAAGCTTCATCGGCCTTGAAACGATGAATCGCGAGGCGATCTTCCTGCGCGTAGATGGCGACGGTGCGAAAGCCGAGTTCTGTCGCCGCGCGAAACACGCGGATGGCGATTTCGCTGCGGTTGGCGACGAGCAACTTTCTCTGGCGTGAAGGTGTGGCGTTGAAACTCATAAAGTTAGTGGCAGATGAAAACGAAAATTCCAGCGGCAATCAATTCGAGAATCAGCTAATTGTTATTTTTTTCAAAAGGTTCGCTTGCAACTTGCGCCCGCGTTGGCGCGATTCATTCGCCAGCTTGCTTTTGAATGCGATCACCTTCGCCAGCAATTTTGAATCGTTTACCGCCAAAATCGAAATCGCGAGCAAGCCCGCGTTCTTCGCGCCGCCAATGGCAACCGTGGCCACGGGAATTCCGCCCGGCATCTGCACGATAGAAAGCAGCGAGTCGAGTCCCTTCAAACTTTTGCTTTCCACCGGCACGCCGATGACCGGCAGCGGCGTGTGACTCGCGACCATGCCCGGCAAATGCGCCGCGCCACCCGCCCCGGCGATGATGACGCGCAAACCGCGTTTATGCGCCGACTTGGCGTAACGCGCCATGTCGTCCGGCGTGCGGTGTGCGGAAACCACGCGCACCTCGCAGGGAATTTTGAACTCCTGGCAAACTTGGTAAGCGGCTTCCATCGTCGGCCAATCCGAATCGCTGCCCATGATGATGCCGACCAGCGGCAGATTTTTTCCTTTCATATTTTTTCTCCAAAATAAATTTGTTGCGCCGCGCGCTCGGCGATGGTTTGCGCTGCTTCCACGGAATTTTCTAAAACGGTAATGTGCCCCATTTTCCGTCCCGACCCGCTCATCAATTTTCCGTAAAGATGCACCCGCGCGCCGTTCATTTGCAACGCGGCATCCAACCCGCGCGGCTGGCCGGAAGTTTTTTCCGTGCCGAGCAGGTTCACCATCACCGCCGCCGGTGTGACCATCTGCGGATTGCCCAGCGGCCAGCCGAGCACGGCGCGAACGTGATTCTCGAACTGCGAACAATCGCACGCCTCAATCGTATAATGGCCGGAATTATGGACGCGCGGCGCAAGCTCGTTGATGGCGAGTTCACCCGTCGCGGACAAAAACATTTCGACGCCAAAACTGCCGACGCCGTCAACGGCTTCCACCGCGCGTTTCGCCAACGCCGCCGAGCGTTTCGCGAGTTTATCGGCAATTTGCGCGGGCGCTTTGACGACGTGGCAAACATGATGGCGCTGGATGGTTTCAACGACGGGATAAACTGCGGTCGCGCCGTCCTGTCCGCGTGTAACAATCACCGCGAGTTCCTTCACAAACGGAAACCACGCTTCGACCATCAATTCATTTTTGCCGCCGCCCAACGCCAACCAGCCAGCGGGGACAGTGGCTTCGGATTTCAAAGTGAAATTGCCTTTGCCATCGTAGCCGTTGCGCCGCGTTTTCAAAACCACCGGCCAGCCAAAGTTTTTTCCGGCAGCAATGATTTCTGCTTGCGAATTCACCGCGCAAAATTTCGGCGCGGCGATTCCAAAATTTTGCAGCGCGGTTTTTTGCGTAAACTTGTCCTGCGTCACGGCGATGCACTTTGCGCTCGGAAAAACTTTGTGACCCGCCTGCTCCAAAACTTTCAGCGCAGCGGCGTCCACAAATTCATTTTCCAGCGTGATGACCTCGCAGCGCGCGGCAAAATTTACCAGCGTGTCGCGATCCGCCCAATCGCCAACGACGCAGTCCGGCGAGAGGCGCGCGGCGGGACTGTTCGGATTTTTTTCCAGCACCACGACTTCCACGCCGAGCGGGAGCGCGGCGATGGCCGTCATGCGCGCGAGCTGTCCGCCGCCGATGATGCCGAGTCGCATCGGAAAATTTTTCTTCGCCGGCGCGCGTTGGCTTTCTGAATCACAGGTCTCGTGCATGATTCAAAATTTCTCGCGGCGCAATACGCGGACATCCATTTCGTAGGCGACCATTGCAAACTTGGCGAAGAATTCTTTTTCCAAACGCGCCAGCAAGTTTTCCGCGACCGGCGGCGGCACGATGACCTCAACCTGGATGTTGGCGAATTCCTGGATGTCCGCCGTGCGCCGGCCCTGGCTGCCATCGCCCTCGACCGCGAACAGTGTGTAGCCGTGCGCGCCGACTTCGGCGAGAAGTTTTTTCAGCGGTTCGCGCGCGAGCGCTTCGCAGATAATTGTAACGAGTTTCATGGAATGTGTGTTCATGCGAAAACTATATTTGTTTCAGTTCAGAAAATATTTTGCCAGCGCGAAATACACCGGAATGCCGACGGTGATGTTGAACGGAAACGTGATGGCCAGCGACGGCGTGAGGTAAAGCGCCGGGTTCGCTTCCGGCAACGAAAGCCGCATCGCGGCGGGCGCGGCGATGTAGCTGGCGCTGGCCGCGAGCACGCCGAGCAGCGTCGTGCCGCCGAGACTCAAGCCAACATATTTTCCGAGCAAGACACCGAGGCAACCGTGCAGCAACGGCAGCACGATGCCAAAGGCGACGAGAAACGGCCCAACTTTTTTCAAGTCGCCCAGCCGCTGACCGGCGACCATGCCCATTTCCATGAGGAACAGCGCCAGCACACCTTGAAACGGCGTCACAAAGAACGGTTCAACTTTTTCCATCCCCGCCTTGCCGCACAGCGCGCCGACGACGAGCGCACCGATGAGCAAAAATACGCTGCGTCCGAATACCGCCTCGCGCAGAAGACTTTTCAGCGAGCCGTTGAAAATGGAACTTTGTTTTTCCAAAGTCATTTTGCCGAGCAAAACGCCGACGATGATGGCGGGCGATTCCATGACAGCGAGAAAAGCCGTGGCGTAATTTTCGTAAGGCTCGTTGATGCCTTTCAAATAATTTGTCGCCGTGATAAAGGTCACCGCGCTCACCGAACCGTAGTGCGCCGCAATCGCCGCTGCGTCCACCGGGCGTAGTTTACCACCGAACCGCAGCAACGGATAAGTCCACAGCGGAATCAGCGCGCTAAGCAACATCGCCGTGAGCGCAGGCACAATCACTTTGGCGATGCCCGCCTCACTGATGGCCACACCGCCTTTGAAGCCGAGCGCGGTGAGCAGATAAATGGTGAGCGTGACGTAAAGCGCCTCAGGAAATTTAAGGTCGCTTTTAATGAGCGCCGCTGTGATGCCGAGCGCGAAAAACAAAACGGCGGGTGACAACAGATTCGCCGAGAGGGCGTGAAGAAAATCAATTTGCATAAATTTTAGTGGTTGAAGAATTGAACTTTGCCGGAATCGAGGTCGTAGATACCGCCGACGAGTCCGACTTTCCCGGAATCAATCAGCTCGCGCAGCACTGGACTTTGCTCGCGGATTTGTTGGCGAACGTGGTGAACATTCAGCTCCGCCACTTCCTCGATGAAATTGCCGTCCGTCGGCGCGACGCCCGGCAATTTCACTTTCGCCTCGGCCACGCTCGGCGCGATTTTGTCGAGCAAGCCGGTGAGATGACCGAGTTGCGCGCCGCTGCACGCGCCCTTCACCGCTCCGCAATGCGTGTGGCCGATGACGGCGATGAGTTTCGCGCCCGCAATTTTCGTGGCGAATTCCAAGCTGCCGAGAATTTCGTCATCCAGCACATTACCCGCAACCCGCGCGTTAAAAATATCGCCGAAGCCTTGGTCGAAAATGATTTCGCTCGAAACGCGCGAATCAATGCAGCTCAAGACGACGGCAAACGGATACTGCCCGGCAGCCGTCGCCGCCCGTTGCTGCGGCCAATCACGGTGTTCCAGTTTTCCGGCGACGAAGCGCGCATTACCAGCTTCCAGTTTTTCCAAAGCCTGCGCTGGCGTGATGGCAGACTGCTGCGCCTTGGTTGTCGGCGGCATTTTTGTTGCGGTGGCGCAACCAGTCGCCAGCAGGGCGACGCCAAGCAGTGGCACAATCACGAAGCCTTGCAGCTTTCCCTTGTTGATGAATTTAATTTCCATGTGCGCCCACCTTAACGGGTAATTACGATTCGTAAAAATAGGTTGTTTCTATATTATGCTTCGGTTATTCCGATAGTATGAATTCGGCGTTTGAAAATCCGCAATGGCTGAACTACCACCATCTCCGGCATTTCTGGATGATTGCGCGGCATCGCAGCGTCACGCGCGCGGCGGAGAAGCTTAAGATTTCGCAATCAACCTTGAGCGAACAACTCGCGGAACTGGAAGACTGGCTGGGCCAGCCGCTGTTTGACCGGCGCGGGCGCGAACTCCACCTGACGGATGCCGGGCGCGTGGCGCTGGAACACGCCGAAACCATTTACACCACCGGCCATGAATTGATCACCCGCTTCCGTCAGTCGGGCGAAACCCAGCAGCGCGTGTTGCGCCTTGGCGCGGTCGGCCCGCTCTCGAAAAATTTACAGTTCGATTTCATCCAGCCGATTCTTGCCGACACGCGGACGAAAGTCATCGTCGTGGCGGGCGCGCTGGATGAACTCACCCGGCAGTTGCATGAACATAAGGTGGATTTGGTGCTTTCCAATATTCCGGTGCGCGCCGATCAGGAACAAACCATCTTTAATCACCGTCTGGGCGAAGTGCCGGTTTATCTGGTGGGCGGAAAGAAAATGAAGTTGTCGCCAGGTAAATTTCCAAAATTTTTGAAAGCAGTTCCGTTGTTTCTGCCCAGTCGGCAAAGCGATGTCCGCGCCGACTTTGACTTGATTCTGGCCAATGCCGGCATCGAACCGTTCGTGCACGCCGAAGTGGATGACATGGCGTTACTCCGTCTGCTGGCGTTGTCGGGCGAGGGCTTGGCACTCGTCTCGAAGATTGTCGTCGAGCGGGAATTGAAATCGCGCGAAATCAAATTCATGCAGCGCGTGCCGGGATTAGTGGAAAAATATTTTGCGCTGACCGTCCGCAAGCGCTTCCAAAACGATTGGCTCGGAGACATTGTGGAGGCGTTTCGCGCGCGGCTGAAGGTATTGGCTGCGCCCAGCGTCCGCTGATGCTAATAAAGTGTCGCAGATACCCATTTCGGTATGGCATCGGAACCATAATTCAATTCAACCCGCGCAATCGTGACTTATGTAAAATTCTCAGGGAGATAAAAACCCTCAAGCAGCACTATTCTCCATCCGGTTACTTAAATTTATTATTAGCTTTCTTGACAGTTAAAATAAAAGAACTAGAAGTATCTTCAGGTAAACGCGGTTAACCACACGGCTGTATGAAGTTTCGTTATGATTAACTGGGACGAGAATTTCGAGACGGGCAGCAAAACGATTGATGACCAGCACAAGATGCTGATTCTCCATATCAACAAGCTAGAGGATATGCTCGGCCACACCGCCCCGACGCCGCAGCAAATCCGTTTTGCTATCAGCCTCGTGGACTTTCTGGAGCAATACGCCAAGACTCATTTCGGGTTCGAGGAGCAATGCATGGAATGTCATCGTTGTTCGGCGCAACAAGAAAATCAGCGGCAACACGCCACGTTCATCGAATTCTTCAACGGCTTTCATGCCGAATTCAAACAGCACGGTTACAGTCTGGAAGCTTTCAAAGACTTGCACCGCATGACGAGCAACTGGATTACCAGCCATATCCTGCGGACGGACACGCAATTGAAAGCCTTCATCAAAGCCTAGCGCCGAGTCTGTTTGTTAGTTCGCTTATCCCCCACCCGCATTCGTCGCCACATCAATGGTGTGCGCTCTCCCTATCCCACAGCACATCAAAGTCTGCCTTCTTTGCCGCCGTCTGGCGATCACATCCGCCGTGTTCATAATAATGCTCGTAGGACTTGCGTCCATCATCACCCCACGGACTATCCAACATCCCATCAATAAAAGTTTCACAACCCGTGCAAATAATCGTCAGTGCCGCCAAACCCAACCAGAGCGGACGCCAACGCCATTTTGTTTCCGATAATTTTTCTTTCATCCGCCAACTTTAGTGAGCGGGAAGAAATTGGGTTAATTGATAAATCAATTCATACTATTGATTAATTCGATAAGGGATCTCCTCGCCCGGCCAGGCATCGTGCGGGCGCTACCCTTCACCCGGTTTTCCGGACATTGAGCCAATCAATGTCGCTTCTTTTTTATCAATTAACCGGATTCCTGCCGTTGTGGTCTAGTGGTGGTGTAAATGAAACCGCCTCTCACGAGGCACAACCAAACAAAGAAAATTATGAAAACTAAAACACTGCTCATGGTCGCCCTCGTTGGCGTGGCGGCAGCCTCGGCACAAGCGGGCGTTAGTTGGAACATCTCGATCGGTTTGCCCCTGCCCGTGTTCGTCTCCGGTCCGGTGGTGTGTTCGCCACCGCCGGTAGTTTGCGCTCCGCCACCGGTGGTTTATTGTCCGCCACCCGTGGTGTATTCACCGCCGCCGGTGGTGTGCGCTCCGCCGGTGTGTGTGCCACGTCCGCCAGTCTGCGCGCAACCGGGTTATACGACAGTGAACTTTGGCGGGTCGCCTCAAGCGTTCGGTTATATCGCAGCGGATGGTCATTACATTCACCATCCGATCCAATACGAACATCAACAGGAGCACCGGGAACGGGTTCAGTATCTCCGCGCGACGCGCTGGTAAGCTGAATCCGGTTAAGGCGGCGGTGAATCTCACCGCCGCCTTTTTTATTTTCCAATCCCAAAATAAATTTAACCGCGCCAGCTTATTGGGTGGATTCGATGAGTTGGCAGAGTTCGCGCGGGTTGCTGCGTTGGACGTTGTGGTCGCCTTCCATAATGATGACGTGTTGGCCGCGTATTAGAGCGGCATGGTAAAAGGGATAAAAGTCGTCGGTGGCGGCGTCCGCTCCTTTGTCCACCGTCAAAATATAGGTGGTAGGGATATTGGTGAGGGCGGTTGGATGAACCAGATGGATGGGCTGGCTAAAACATTTTTCGGACATGGCCACGTCGTGGGGCACGGCTGGATTGCCGGTCATCCATTTGCCAATCGCCCAGCCGTTGGTGACGACAAAGGGAATGGCTTTGGGCCGGATGGCGTTGACGGAGTCGCCGTCCTTGGGCACGAGGGCATCAATGTAGATGAGTTGCTTGATGCGGTCAGGCACGCGGTCAGCGACGCCGGTGATAACCATGCCGCCGTAACTATGCCCGACGAGAATGACATTGTGCAAATCTTCCCAGATGATGTGATTGACGAGGTCGTTGATGTGCGTGTCCAAGTCAATGTTGGTGCTGGCGAGATGGGAGCGTTCGCCGAGTCCAGTCAGGGTAGCGCGGCTAACTTTGTAACCGTCGGTGGTCAGAATCTTGTCCGCTTGTTTCCAATCCCAGCCGCCGCCCCACGCGCCATGAACGAGCATGAAAAGCGGTTGCGGCGCGACGGATATGCCGGTGACGGATTGGACAGCGGCATCTTGCGCGAAGGCGTTGAGGCCGAGACCAACCAGCATGAGGGCGAACAGCGCAATGGTTTTCATAAAATATTCCTGCCTGATAAATTTGGCTCGTGAATCAACCGGTTGGTTTTCAACGAGCGGGCACATAATCAATGGCCGTGGCAAAACGCGCAAATAAATTTATTCATCATTCTGCTTGGCGAACTTGACGCGAGACGGTTAGCTAATGGAATGAAATTGGTTCTCGATTATCTGAAACAAAACCAAGGCCGCTTCGTGACGGAGTTGTGCGAATACCTGCGCTTCGCCAGCGTCTCGGCACAGCCCCAGCATAAAAAAGATCTCCTCGCGTGCGCGCAATGGCTCGTGAAGCATTGTCAGCAAATCGGTCTGGACGCGCGCGTGTGCGAAACGGACGGACATCCCATCGTCGTCGCTAAAACTAAACGCGAGAAAAATTCCACCAAGCCGCACTTCATGGTTTACGGCCATTACGACGTGCAGCCGCCGGAGCCTTTGGAATTGTGGACCTCGCCGCCGTTTGAACCGCGCATCGTCGGGAAAAATCTTTTTGCGCGCGGCAGCACGGATAACAAAGGCCAGAACTTCGCGCACTTGAAAGCGGTTGAAGCCTATCTGAAAACCGGCACGCCCCTGCCCTGCGATTTGACCTTCGTCATCGAAGGCGAAGAAGAAGTCGGCAGCAAAAATCTTTCGACGTTTCTTAAAAACAACCGCAAGGAACTTGCGTGCGATACCATCGTCGTTTCCGACACGGGAATGCCCGCGCCGAAACATCCGGCGCTAACTTACGCGTTGCGCGGCATCATCGCGTTTGAAATCACGCTGACCGGACCGGCGCGCGACTTGCACTCCGGCATCTTCGGCGGCGCCGTGGAAAATCCGGCAATGGCCTTGTCCCAACTGCTCGCGAAAGTGCGCGATGAAAAAGGCGTCATTAAAATTCCCGGATTTTATCAGGGCGTTGCCGCGCTTTCCAAATACGAACAGGCGCAGATCAAACGCTATCCGCTTTCCGACGCCGGTTTGAAGAAACTCGTCGGCTCGCCGCAATTATTCGGCGAACAAGGTTTCTCGCCGCTCGAACATCGCAGTTCGCGACCCACATTTGAAATCAACGGCCTCACGAGTGGTTACCAAGGCGAAGGTAGCAAAACCATCGTGCCTTCATGGGCGCGCGCAAAAATCACCTGCCGGCTCGTGCCCAATCAAAAGCCGGCGCACGTCCGCAAAATTGTCTGCGCGTGGCTCAAGAAGAATTGTCCGCCAACCGTGCGGATGAAAATTTCCGCCGGCCACGGTGCAGAAGCGTATTTAGTTTCACCCACGAGCAAACCCGCACAGGCGGCGTTGCGCGCGTTAGAAAAAGCGTTTGGCACGAAACCCATTCTCATGCGCGAAGGCGGCTCGATTCCCATCGTGAACGAATTCAAGAAAGTTTTAGGCGCGGACACATTGCTGCTCGGCCTCGGTTTGCCGGATGACAACGCGCATTCGCCCAACGAGAAATTTAATCTGGACTGCTTTGCGAACGGTCAGCGCATGAGCGCATTCTTGTGGCAGGAATTGACGTGAGAATAAATCCGTTGCCGGCAATTATTCAAACGCACTCTTGGGCGCGGGCGCATTGACCGTTTGCGGTTTGTTCGCGCGCTGGGCTTTGACTTCTTCCGGCTTCACTTCCAAACCGGAATTGCCAAAGGAGTTGTAAACATAGGTCAACACGTTCGCGATGTCCTCGTCGCCCAACGGGAACGAAGGCATGTTGTTGTTGAACTGCACGCCGTTGACGGTGACCTGTCCTTGTCGCCCGAAGATGACCAGTTGAATCGCGCGATTTTTATCGGCGTTCAAGTAATCCGAGCCAGCGAGCGGCGGGAAGACGTGAGGTTGTCCCTGGCCAGATGCTTGATGGCAGGCAGCACAGATGGAGCTGAACAATTTTTTCCCGGCTACAATCCGTTCGGCTTTAGTTTGGGCAGCGACACTGACCGGAGCCGCGCCAATGGGGCTGCCGTTTTCCACCCATTGCTTGATGGTCAGCCGATCGGCTTCGGAAAGCGCCAACGATTCCGGACTATTAGCGACCGGCATGACTTCCTTGTAATATTTACCTTTCGAACTGTCCCACACGCGCCGCTTGATTTCCCAGCGATCCAAATAAGCCGTCCGGTAGTCCAACCAGTTGTAAACAAAGCGCGATTGCTGGTTGTGGCAACGAGAGCAGCTGCCCATAAAGATCGGTTGAATGTCCCGCAAGTAAGTGGGCACTTGGTTCGTGGTCGTGGCGGCGGCGGCGGGCGCATTGTTTTGGGCGAGACCGGCGGTGGTCAGCAAACCGAGAACCATCAGCGTAAAACCGCAACGCTTCAGCGGGATGGAGTTGGAAATTATTTGGGTAAACATAGCAGTGTAAGTTTGAAAGTTTTTATTCAGCTTAGAAACCGTAGGACAATTGCAAGATCAACTGTGTCTTGGGCTGGGTTATGTCGCTGCTATGGATGAACTCATAATCGCCTTCAAACAGGAATGCGCTGGTGATGTAATAAATATAGCCAGCCGTCCAACGTTGGGTCACCGTGCCTAACCCGTCATGATACGAATCGTAACGGCCGACGAGTTCTGTGTCGTTGATGATTGGCAAATCGAAATCCAAGCCCGCGAGCTTGTAGCCCGCCTGCGTCCACCAACCGTGTTGACTGACCGTGCCCATATCATCACTACCGTAACTATCCAAGATATACTCGCCTTTGACTTCAATGTTCGGTCCGAGATGCACCGCCCCGTCAAGCACGCCGGCGGTGTAAGTGTGATTGTTTACCCATTGACCAGATAAGGCTGAAACGCCCACTTCAAAATCATAATGGGGTTTGAACGGCATAAATAGCCCCACCCGTCCACCGCCCACGGGATCACGATGCAGATTTTGCGTTGAACCGTCGGAGGTGACCCCGACGTTGCCATTAACATCCAGCGCACTGGCATTACCGGTGCCATCCGATGAACCCGGCCCGTTGACACCATAAATACCGTAGCTCAAAACCGAACCACTCTCACCCAACGCAATTCCACCGCGCAGTTCAGCGCCGACGCCGCTGCCCGGAATTAGATCAATCGCCAGCGGATCATCTGGCATCTTGTTGAGCCAGCCCGCCGTGCGTTCGCTGTAAGTTCCCAGTGGTAACAAAATCAAGCCGCCGCAAAAAGTCATGTAATCGTTCATCACATAATCCAATTGTGCAAAGCTGAGATTGAGGGTCGTGGTGTAACCGCCGCCATTGGTGGCGTTGTTCTGCACCCCAAAATCAAAACCCGACTCAAACAAAATATTATCGCCGCCGCGATACAGAAAAATCGGCGCGAAATCCGCCATCGTAAATGCGCCATTCTGCTTGTCGGCGTTCACGTATTGAATTTCCGCATCACCGAGAATTTGAAAATTATGATTCACCGTCGCTTCGTCCAAGGGCTGCCGGAGCAGTGTCGCTTGAGTCGCCTCGGCACTTTTCTGCGCCGCGTCCTGCGCGGTCTGCTGCGTTTCGACCAGCTTGGTTTGCATCTGCTGCATCTGCTGCACATCCTGTTCGTGCACTTGCTGCACCAAAGCGTTCGTCTGCCGCAGACTCTGGACTTCCTGATTCAATTGCCGCACCGCCTCTTTCAAGGCATTAAAGTCAGCGTCACTTACTGCGGCTTTGGCGGCCGGCACAATCAGCAGCCCGGCGGCAACCATTCCCGACAACATTCCGACCGACAACCGGCGGATATTAAAAATATTTTTCATCGCGCAAATAGGTAAAGGTTAGCGTCCGCTGTTCTCCTGCAGGTATTGGAGAATTAATTTCGATTGCTTAACGGGAATGTTCGCCCGGATCTGCATATGCAACATGATGGTTTTCCACTGCGCCGCCGTGCGCTCCGTGGGATAGCGCTCCGGATGACAACGGTTGCAGTTGATGGAATAGAGTTCCGCGCCTGTCAGTTGTTTTTTGACAGCCGGCGCGCTGACCGCCGCCGCTACGACATTGGTGTCGCCCGCCGCAGTTTTGGTCTCATCAGCCAACAGTGAAGTCGCAACTAATCCGCCGCCGAACAAAGCCAGCAGCACGGCAGCAAGCACATTCCGGGCAACTTCAGTAAGTCGAAAAAATTGTTTCATAACGTTGAATAAATGGAATTACAGGTGTTATTAGATGGTTGATAGATTTGGCTGCACACTAAAACCAAGCACTGATGTGATATATAGACACTAAATAAAGAGAGGACCTTTGACTCACCATCAGTTGTTTTTTTGTTTGCAAATATTGGCTATTCTTCTAGCTAGAATAATTAGCGCTAACCTTCAGCCATGGAATCGTGCTGACGTGCGAAAACCGACTGACTTCGGCTTGCCGGATGCAAACGAAGATTTTCCCAACGGGAAATATAATCTGAACCGCCTTGCGAGCGATTAACGCATGAGTGCGTTTATGTGGTAGGAGCTAAAGTAAGGCGGGAAGTTTTAGCCACAGATTGGCACAGATTAAACCTGAAATCTGAAAAGAAATCCTGGCGATTACTTCTCAGCAATTTTTCACTCAAACGTCCTTGCCATCGCGGACGCGCTGTTTTTTATCTTCGAGTTCCGCCTGAAGTTTTTTGCGGTCAAATACGAGTTGTTCCCGCAATGATTCTTCCTTCGCCACATCGTCGGCGGAACTGGCAATCTGACCGTTCAAGGCGATTTCGCGTTCCGCAATTTTGGCGGCGTAGCGCGAATCGAGTTCCGCCAAAGCCTTCTTCTGCTTGGCCGTGAGCTTGGTGTTGGCCGGAGTGTTTTTGTTCAAACGCTCCATCGCGAGTTCGTAGGAAGATTTCATGATTTCAATTTGCGCTCTGCAAAATTATTAATCGGAAACTGGTTCCACGGCTGCAACCGACTTCGGCCGATGCAACACCATCACATTGCCGACGCGCATGACGAGGTGACTGCCAGTTTTTTCCGCAAGCAACGGCGCGAGCGTTTTCTTTTCTTCCTTAAACTCGGCGAACTTTATTTTGACCAGTTCGTGCCGGTTCAATTCCTCGTCAACCATGCGAAGAAAACCTTCGCTCAAGCCAGCCTTGCCGACTTTAAGCGTGGCGTCCATGGTTTGCGCCGCCGCCTTGAATTTGCGGATTTGGGAATTGGTCAATGGTTCGAGCATGAGCCGCGCAGTTTAAGTGTTTCCGGTAAAATTGCCAGAGGTGAATCAATCTTCGCTCCACGCCGCCAGTTCCTCGCGCAGTTTTTCCACCGGCAAACCAACGACGTTGCTGTAAGAGCCGGAGATTTCGGAAATAATTTTCTCGCCGGAATCCTGAATCGCATACGCGCCCGCCTTGTCGAGCGGCTGGATGCTCGCCAGATAATCGCGGATCTGCCGCGCGTTCAGCGGATGAAATAACACATCCGTGCTGACGGCAAAAATCCGTTCGCGATGGCGGCGCAAGTGCATCATACAAACGCCCGTGACGACTTGATGATGTCGGCCTTGCAACCGCGCAATCATCCGGCGCGCGTCGGCGAGAGTGCGCGGCTTGCCGAGAATTTCATTGTCCAAAAAAACCAGCGTGTCGGCGGCGAGCACGAGCGCATCGGGAATTTTTTTGGCAACGGCGCGCGCCTTGCGATGCGCGTTGAGCTGGCAAACTTCCAGCGGCGAAAGATGTTCGTGGGCGACTTCATCAGCGTGACCGGGCAGCACCTGAAATTTCACCGGCAACAATTTAAGCAGTTCCGCGCGGCGCGGCGAGGCCGAGGCTAGAATGAGCGGCGGCAATTTCACAATCCCAGCGTAGCAGAATTTGAAAAACTGTCGAGCGCGGGAAAAATCAGGCGTGCGTCGCGCGCCATTTTCCGCTAATCCATCGCCATGCAAAGTGACCGCCGCATCGTCAACCTCGCGCTCATCGGTTTCATGGGCACGGGCAAGACGTCCGTCGGTCGCCACGTCGCGGAGCATCTCGGCTTCGAATTTCTCGACACGGACGAACTCATCCAGTCGCACACCGGCCGCACCATCGCCGACATTTTTGCGAAGGACGGCGAACCGGCCTTCCGCGAACTCGAACGCAAAGTTGTCCAAGAACTTTCCACGCGCGAAAAAACTTTGATTTCCACCGGCGGCGGTTTGCCGACCAACGAAGAAAATCTCGAAGCGTTAAAATCGTTTGCGCTCGTCATCTGCCTGTGGGCGTCGCCGGAAAAAATCTGGGAGCGCGTCAAAAACCAATCGCATCGTCCCCTGCTCCACGACGCCGATCCGCAGAAAAAAATCCGCGAACTGCTCGCCGCGCGCGAACCGTTTTACAAGCAGGCCGACGTTTTGATCAATACCGACCTGCGTTCCGTGCGCGAAGCCGCACAGCAAGTCACTTTGCAATACAAACTCGCCACGCGGCAAAAGCGATGAAGGCCGCCATCCGTCAACGCGCGGCGGAACTCGGTTTTGACGATTGCCGCTTTACGACCGCCACGCCGCCCGCCAGCGCGGAAAAATTTCAAGGCTGGCTCGCCGGCAAACAAAATGGCGAAATGGCGTGGCTGGAACGCAACGCGGAAAAACGCATCGAGCCGCAAAAAGTTTTGGCCGAAGCGAAAAGCGTCATCGCGCTCGCGGTGAGCTACCAGAATTCAGAAGCCAGAATTCAGAAGCCAGAATCTCAAACCGGCGTTGTAGCTCGCTATGCACAATTCAAAGATTACCACGATGTGATTGGCGAAAAGCTAAAAGCACTCACCGCCTTGGTGGACGAATTGGGCGGCGCGAACACGCAGTCACTTTGGTATGTGGATACCGGGCCAATTCTGGAACGCGACTTGGCGCAACGCGCGGGAATCGGCTTCGTCGGCAAGCACACGAATCTCATCAGCCGTAAATTGGGCAACTGGATTTTTCTCGCGGAAATTTTGACGACGTTGGAACTCGAACCGGATGCGCCGGAGAAAAATCATTGCGGCCATTGCACGCGCTGCATTTCAGCTTGTCCGACGAACGCCATCACCGCGCCATTTGAATTGGATGCGCGGAAGTGTATTTCCTACCTCACGATTGAGCTTAAAGGCGCCATTCCCGTTGAGTTTCGCAAGGCCATCGGCAACCGCATCTACGGCTGCGACGATTGTCTCGCCGCGTGTCCGTGGAATAAATTTGCCCGCGCCGGAAATTTAATGAAGCCGCACGCGCGCGCCGATT
Source organism: uncultured Verrucomicrobia subdivision 3 bacterium (assembly GCA_903833055.1). Lineage (GTDB taxonomy): Bacteria > Verrucomicrobiota > Verrucomicrobiia > Limisphaerales > UBA11358 > UBA11358. The sequence continues at coordinate 25,054 of CAILDU010000041.1, forward strand.
TGGCCGCGCCGGATTTGATTGAACTGCTGCAACTCGATGACGCCGGTTTCAAAGCGCGTTTCGCTGGAACACCGATGTTGCGGACGAAGCGGCGCGGTTTGCTTCGGAACGTCTGCGTCGCGCTCGGCAATGTCGGAGATAAAACGACACTGCCCGCTTTGGAAAAGGCGGCGCACGATCACGAACCGTTGATTGCCGAACACGCGCGCTGGGCGATTGCAGAAATTGAAACGCGCAGAAAATAAATCGGCTTCAAAAAACTGCCGCCGAAAAACTGGCATGGGTTGGGCGAATCGCGCGCCAGCGTCTTGGACTGCGGCAACCAAACCAACTTTCACCCAATCTTACACGGGATCAGCAATCGATCAGCTGTCGAAATAGAATAATTGTTTGCCATTTTATTTTACCAGACCCTGCGAAACCTTCGCCCCTTGCGTCGCGGCGACGAGTTCGCCGAGGAGTTGGGAGTTTTTCGGGATGAGGGTGATGGCGGCTTCGCTGTCCACCATGTTCTGCGTCTCGATGGTTTGAAACAGCGCGTCCAGCACTTCCTTATCCTTGGAGATTTCCTGCAAGGCCGCACCCACAATGTTCGGGCGCATGGCGGCGGCCTTGGCAAACTCAATGGCGGCCTGTCTCTCCGCCGTGCTGGTGATGATGCTCACTTGATTCGCCCCGGCCTGTTTGATGGCAGCGGTCACCTGCCGCAGACGGTTCACCACTTTTTCTTCAATCTGCTTGATCATGTTGTCGTCGCGGAAATGCACCTTGCGGATATAGACGGAGCCGAG
>CAILDU010000042.1 GCA_903833055.1 uncultured Verrucomicrobia subdivision 3 bacterium
CAAATCCGGCATCAACTGCATCAGCGCGACGAACCGCAATTTCCCCGGCCGCATGGGCGACAAGGAATCCAAGGTGTTTCTCGCCTCGCCGATGACGGTGGCCGCAAGCGCGTTGACCGGTAAAGTCACCGACCCGCGCGAATATTTGGGGAATTAAATTATCCGCAGAAACCATTTCACCGCTTGAGAATCACGCTCAAGCGGTGATTTTTTTAATGGTGTTCGAACATTTGCAGTTCCTTGATGAACGCGTCCGGTCCACCGGGGAGATAGCCGGCCTGCCGTCCCAACTCATCGCCGTTGGCGTTTAGCAAAATGTAGGTGGGAAAAACGTCCACATGAAACGTTTTTTGGAGCGCGGCGTTGTTGTGTTTCAAGATTTCATCTTGCGCTTTCTTGCGCGGGAAGTCCGCTTTCAACATCACCAGATTTTTGGCCGCGTAACTCGTGAAACGGTCGGTGACCAAAACTTCCTGATCGAACTTTATGCACCACTCGCACCAGTCGGAGCCACTAAAATTGAGCAGCACCAATTTCTTTTCCGCCTGCGCTCGTTGCAGTGCTGCGGGAAAATCATTGCCCCAAAGCGCCGGCGTCTCCGCCGTGCGGGCGACCGGGTCGCGCGTCATGTCGGGCGGATGCGCGTCCGGCTGCTGGACGAGTTGTGTGTGATATTTCGCTTTGTTGGCGGCCTGTTTCAGCTCAATCGCCTTTGCCAGTTCGGGATTAAAATTGAAATGCTCCTGTAATTCCGGCGACAGTTTTTTGATTTTTACGTTCGCCATGCCGCCAGCGTAGTTGAAATAAATATCCGTCTTGCTGACACTCGTGACGGTGACATTGCTGTAAGTTTCGCTGCCGACCTGCAACACGGGAAAAGTTTCGACGTCGCGACCGACCACGGTCAGCGCGGCAAAAATTATCGGCAGAATAATTTTTTTGGCGCGCATAATTTATAAATTTATTTGGCGAGTTTCGCGCCCGGCAGATAAACGGTGAAGGTCGTGCCTTCGCCCGCGACCGTGTGAACGTGCAGCGCGCCGTTGGCTGCCTTGACGAGCCGCTGCACGATGTTCAGGCCGAGGCCGGTTCCCTGACGCGGACCTTTAGTGGTGAAATACGGATCGAAAATTTTCGGCAGCACTTCTGCCGGAATGCCGGGGCCGGTGTCGCGCACCCAAAGTTTCACGAGCGGCGCGGTATTTTCCATGCTCTCGACATTGAGCAAGCGGTCGTGCGCGCCATCTTTGAACTGCGTGAGGTCGAGCGGCACGCCCAAAACTTCGCCGCCGATTTCCACGCGATGCGGCGTGGCCGTGCATTGAAACGCGTTGACGGTGAGGTTGAGCAATATCTGAATTAAATCCGTGCCGTTGACCTTGACGCTGACTTCGCCGGTGAGCGGCACGAGGCGAAATTCATTTTCCTGCAAGCTCGGATGCACGCGCACAAGCTGTTCGAGATCATGTAATAAATGGTTCACACCTGTTGTCGCGGAATCGTTGTTTTGCCGACGGAGAAAACCGAGATAACGGCGTTGAATCTCAATGCAATTACTCATCTGCCGCTCGACGGAACTTAAGCGCTCCTTGATGAATTCCAAATCCTCCAATTCCAGTTTCAGATTTTTGCTCAACTTTTTATTGAGCAATTGCACGAAGCCAAAACTGACCGAAAGCGGACCGTTGATGTCGTGAATGATGCTCGCGTAAATGTCGCCGCGCGTCTGCGCGATTTGCTCTTCGACCTTTTGGTTTTGCAGTTCTGAAAGCAGCTCGTGGACTTTTTCCGCGCTGTTATGAATTTCACTTTCCAGCACGCGCCGCTGCATCGCCTGACCAACCGCATTACGAATCGTCGCCAGATCGAATGGCTTATTGATGTAATCGCACGCGCGCAAACGCAACGCCTGTCGCATCGTATCCGTCGTCTCAAACGCCGTGATCATGATGGCTTCAAGATTTGGACGCACGAACCGCAAGCGTTCCAAAACTTCGATGCCCGACATTCCCGCCATGCGAATGTCGAGAATCGCCACGTCAATGTCATTTGCTGCCGCGAGTTCAATCGCCTTCGCGCCGTCATCGGCCATCAGCAAATCATAATTATCTTTGAAGATAAGCTTGAGCGACATGCGCGGCCCCTCCTCATCGTCCACAATCAAAAGCGTCCCGCGCCGTTTTGGTGGCGGCGGAGTTTCAGCAGATTCTGGGAGAACGGACATAACCTTCCGAAACTAGCGTAAAAAAATCGCGTCTCAAGCAGAAAGCGTCCGGCGCAACCACTCCAACGCCTGCGTCGCCGTCACCTGCTTGAACGTCGCGCGCTCCCACACGTTCAAAAACTTTTTTACTTCCACGCCGCTGGCCGAAGCGAGCGCAATGAAAACCGTGCCTACCGGTTTTTCCGCCGAGCCGCCGCTTGGGCCGGCGATTCCCGTGACGGCGATGGCAAAATCTGAACCAAATTTTTCGCGCGCGCCCAAAGCCATTTCGCGCGCGACGGCTTCGCTCACGGCGCCGTGTGTTTGCAAGGTTTCTGCGCGCACGTCGAGAAATTTTTCTTTCGCCGAATTTGCGTAACTCACCACGCCGCCGAGAAAAATTTCCGACGCGCCCGGCACGTCCGTGATACGATTTGCGATCAAACCGCCCGTGCAAGATTCCGCCAGCGCCAGAGTTTTTTTCTTTTGCGCCAAAAGTTTTACCACCACGTTTTCGATTTCTGCGTCGTCAAAACCAAAAATATTTTCGCCTAGAATTTTTTGCACCACGGCTTCGCCTTCGCTCACGAGTTTTTCCGCCATTGCACCGCTGGCCGTCAAACGCACATCCACCGCGCCGGGTCGCGCGCAGTAACCGATTTCCAAACCGCGTTTCACGAGCGGCTGCAAATCCGCCTCGACATATTCTTGCACGCGCGATTCGCCAATGCCCGTCGTGAGAATCGTGCGACAAATAAAAATTTCATCCGCGAATTCCCGCTTTAACAACGGCACGATTTGGTTGTCAAACATCGGCCGCAATTCGCGCGGCGGACCGGGCAACATTACGAGCCATTTCGGCGGAGCAGATGGCAGATGGGAGATGGCAGATGGGGAGGTTTCCGCCCCATCTCCTATCTCCCATCTCCTATCTCCTGCTTTCATCGCCAATCCCGGCGCGGTTCCGGTTGCGTTGGGAAAAATTTCCGCACCTTCCGGCACAAAATTTTCCACGCTGGTTTTCGCCGGACGCGGACGACCGCGCTTGGCGAAAAAGTTTTCGATATGCGCCAAAACCTCTTTGTTCTCAATTAATTTTTTACCGAGCAATTCGGCGATGAGTTCGCGCGTGATGTCGTCAGAAGTCGGGCCGAGGCCGCCGGTCGTAATGACCAAATCCGCCCGACTCAACGCCTCGCGCACGGCGGTTTGAATTTCGCTGCCGGTGTCCGCAATCGCCACTTGCCGCGTCACGACGTGGCCGAGATCCGCCAGCCGACGACAGAGAAATTGCTGGTGCGTATTCAAAACGCGACCGAGCATCAACTCACTGCCAGTATTGACGATTTCGATTTTCATGGCGGATTAAATAAATAAGGAAAGCAAGAAAGTGGGAATCAAATTTTCCATCGGTTCCTGCCTTCCTGCTTTCCTTATAAAAAATTATTTCTTCGGCGGTTTCGGTTTCGGCTTGTGCGCGTCAGCATTGAAAGTTCCCATCAGATAACTTTTTTCCGCGTCCGGCAGGCAGAGATAAATTTTCCCCTGCAAACGGTTTTTTTCTAGCGCGCCGAATTCCAGTCGCAGCGCGTAACCGACATCATAATTTTCTTTTTGCGTGCCGCCGTCGTTCTTCCAACGCAACGTCACCGGCGCGGCTTTGTCCGCATTGGTGCTGACGTTGATGGTTTGGCCGGCGAGCGATTCCGGCTGCGCGCCGCTAAAATTAATTTGCACCCCAGACTCGATTGGCCCGCGCGCGCCCGCGCGCAACGTCAGCGTGCCGTTCTGGAAACTGGCGCGTTCGATGACGAAATCCTGTCCGTGAATCCGGCCGGCGACGGGCATGTTCGGCGTCACTGCGTCGTCCAAGACCATCATCCAATTTGTGTCGCTCGCGTGCGGTGCGACCGGCGCAGGTTTGGGCGGTGGCGTAGAATTCGTAATGGCCGCAACGGTTTTCGGTATCGCCGAGGGTTCGGTCTTGAAGATTTTTCCGCGAAAAACAAATGCCGTTGCACCCGCCGCCAGCACGAGCACCAACAGGCCGATGAGAATGGCCGCCGGAAATTTTTTCTCCGGTTCCGCCGTGTTGGTGGCCGGATCGTAACCACGCACGGAAATTTTCTTCTCCGAAACCTTCGTGCCAGTGAGGATAAATTTCGAGTCGGCGGCGGGCGCTTGCGGGGCGGTGATATTTTGGAAGCAGGTGGGACATTGCATGACCGCGCCGCCATGCGACGCGTCACACTTCATGTGCTGGCCGCACACGGGACAGGCAAATTTGAATTCGCTCATGCTGCGCCGCTAACATTTCACATCCGCGCCGTGCTGGCAACGTGGTTTTTTAAGCCGGTCTCATGCAAAGGCGCCAAGCCGCAAAGCAAAAAACTCTTTGCGGCTTGGCGTCTCTGCGTCTTTGCGTTAAAAACAAGCCAGCGTATGAACAAAAAATCTCCCGTTTCCCGCAGCGGACGTTTCGCGTCCGGCCCCGCAGCCGACGTCGCGCAATTCACCGAATCCATTTCCTTCGACTGGCGACTTTGGAAACACGACATCGCCGGTTCCATCGCTCACGCGACGATGCTGCAAAAAATTGGCGTGCTCACGAAAGCGGAGTTGAGCGCCATCACCAAAGGCTTGAATCAAATCGGCAAGGAAATCGCCGCCGGAAAATTTTCGTGGAAAGCGGAACTCGAAGACGTTCACATGAACATCGAGGCCGAGTTGACGAAGCGCGTTCCCGCTGGCGCGAAATTGCACACCGCCCGCTCGCGTAACGACCAAGTTGCCCTCGACGTGCGCCTCTGGTTGCGCGATGAAATCACCGCGCTGCTCGGCGACATCGCCGGACTGCAGCGCGCGCTCGTCTCGCTCGGCGAGAAAAACGCCGACGTCATCATCCCCGGCTACACGCACATGCAACGCGCGCAGCCCGTGTATCTCGCGCACCATCTGCTCGCCTACGTCGAGATGCTCGAACGCGATTGCGAGCGCCTCTGGGATTGCCATTCGCGCGTGAACGTCTGCCCGCTTGGCAGCGGCGCGATTGCCGGAAGCACTTTGCCGTTGAAACGCGAACTCGTCGCCAAACTGCTCGGCTTTGTGAATGCCAGCGGCGAAGTCCAGCTCACGCAAAATTCCATGGACGGCGTGAGTGACCGCGATTTCATGGTCGAATTTTGCGCCGCCGCCGCGTTGCTCGCGGTTCACATTTCGCGGCTCGCGGAAGATGTGATTCTCTGGGTCAGCACGGAATTTAATTACCTCAAGATTGCCGACGCTTACACCACCGGCTCGTCGCTCATGCCGCAGAAAAAAAATCCCGATATCGCCGAACTCGCGCGCGGCAAGACCGGCCGCGTGTTTGGAAATTTATTTTCGCTGCTCACGCTGCTGAAGGGATTGCCGATGACTTACAATCGCGATTTGCAGGAGGACAAGGAGCGCCTCTTCGACACCGCCGACACCGTGCGCGCC
>CAILDU010000043.1 GCA_903833055.1 uncultured Verrucomicrobia subdivision 3 bacterium
CCACCGGTGGAAGCTCACCTCCGAGATATTTGCCTCGCGGCAAATATCCAACACGCTTTTTTCACCACGATCCGCTTCCCGCAGGATCCGAATCTTGTCTTCCGTCGTATACCGTTTGCCTTTCATCGTCTGGTCCTTTCTTACGGCCCAGACTAACACTTCAACTGGCCTGATAAAGTCGAGTCACGTCAGGAAGCGATGCTCTCGCCCATGCCGTTCCTCCACGACCTCAAACTCCGGACGGAATTCGGACGCAAACGGAATGTGTTTGGGAAACGGGTTCACGCGTTGCCGCCAGCATAAACCGAGTGCAGGAAAAATTTCAAGTGCGGGCGAGGCGATGGCAGGTCAGCGCGACGGCGAAACCTGGCAACGCGGCCGCAACGTTAGCTGCCCGTCTTCAATTCCACCACGTCATGCGGCGCGGCTTCGCGCTGGCCGGCGGGGCTGACGCGGATGTAACGCGCTTTCGTCCGCAACTCTGCTAAATCTTTCGCGCCGAGATAACCCATGCCGCTCTGGATGCCGCCGATGAGTTGCGCGAGCACGCGATCCACCGAGCCGCAAACTTCCTTGAGTGCCTCGATGCCTTCCGCCGCGACCTTGCGCGTGGTGTCGGCCTTCTCGTGGCCGTAGCGCGCCGCGCTGCCGGACTTCATCGCCGCAAGACTGCCCATGCCGCGATAATGTTTATACATCTTGCCGCTGATCTCCACGACATCGCCCGGCGCCTCGGTGCAACCGGCAAAGATGCCGCCGCAAATCACCGCGCTGCTCAAGGTCAAAGCTTTTACAATGTCGCCGGACTTGGTGATGCCGCCGTCGGCGAGAATGGAAACTTTCTTTTTCGCGGCGGCGCGCGAGCAAACATAAAGCGCCGTCATCTGCGGAATGCCCACGCCCGCGACGATGCGCGTGGTGCAAATCGAACCCGGCCCCTGCCCTACTTTAATCGCATTTGCGCCGCAATCGGCGAGATACTCCACGCCCGCCGCGCTGGTGACGTTGCCGGCGATGATGGGCAATTTCGGAAACGCGTCGCGCAACACTTTCACGGTGTCGCCCACGCCTTTGCTGTGGCCGTGCGCGGTGGAAACCGCAACGACATCCACGCCGCGTTCGACGAGCGCGCTGACGTGTTCGAGAATTCGTTTTTCGTCGAGTCCGCCAAACGCATTGCGCGTCGCGCTCACCGCTGCGCCGCAAACCAAACGGAACTGCGCGTCGCGCGCGGGCTTGAACTGCGCCTTGCGTTCGAGCGTGATGCGCTCGACATCGCTCATCGTGATGAGGCCGAGCATCTGGTCGTCGTCATCCACCACGAGTAATTTGTGGATACCGATGTGCTCCGTAAAAAATTTGTCGGCGCGCGCAATCGGGTCTTTGCCGAGTTCTTTCTTGGTGATGGCGTGAACTTGTTTACGCGGCGTGAGCGCATCAATGACTTTCTTCGTGGCGTAACGTGGCTTGACGACGTGGCCGGAAAGCAGACCGAGCAATTTGCCCTTTTCATCCACGACGGGAAAGGTGCTAAAACCGAATTTCTTTTCCTCAATCAACTTGAGCACGTCGCCGATGAGCTGGTCAGGCGCGATCTTGATCGGGTCTTGAATCAGCCCTTGGACGTGATACTTCACGCGGCTGACCTGCGAGAGCTGTTCGCGCTCCGGCATATTGTAATGAATGAGACCGAGACCGCCATTGAGCGCCATCGCAATCGCCATGCGCGATTCCGTGACAGTGTCCATGTCGGACGAAATCGCGGGAATGTTCAGTTGCAATCCGTCCGCGAGCGTCGTGTCGAGCTGCGTGTTGCGCGGGAGAATTTCGGAGTAAAGCGTCGCGAGCGTGATGTCGTCGTAAGTGAGACCGACCTTGCTGTTCGCGGCGAAGAAGGCGTCCGCCTTTTTGTAGAACGTGTCGTCGAGAGTGGAATTGCGCGTCGCTGCCATGTCAGAAAATGCCTGTGACACGGCGGGTTTGGCAAGGAAAATTCCTGCGCTCGGAGCGCGCCCGTCCTCGGGCGCTGCAACTTCCATCCGCACTGCGGCGTTGCATTACGAAAACCTTCTGTCTGGCAAACATCGCTGCGGCCGGGGACGGCCCGCGCTCCGTTCAGCGCGCCCGCTGCGTCAACGCCATTTTACCGATGCCCATCAACACGTCCCACGCCGGGCCAGGAAACTTGTGCATCTGCACCATCACATCCTCGAACGCGGTGAGAAATTGTTGCGCGTCGGCCTCGGTGAGAATGAGCGGCGGCAGCAGTTTCACCACGTCCACATGATGACCGGCGACTTGCGTGATGATGTGATGTTTGTCCATCAACGGAATCACGGCGGCTTGCGGGAACAGACTTTTGTCGAGCGTGTGGCACGTCGTCCACGCAAGTTTCAACGTGAGCGATTTCGGCGAACCGAATTCGATGCCACACATCAAACCGCGCCAGCGCACTTCCTTCATGAATTCAAAACGCGGAATCATCGCGGTTAAACCATTGCCGATGAAGTCGCCCATTTTCGCGGCGTTGGCCATGAGATTTTCGCGATCAATCACGTCGAGCGCCGCCAGACCGGCAGCCATCGCAAAACTCCCTTGGCTGAAGGTCGAGCTGTGCACGACGGAGCGGGACATGGAGGAAAAAACTTTTTCGTGAATCCACTTCTTGCATAGCACCGCGCCGACGGGAACGAAACCGGCGGAAAGTGTTTTAGCCAGAATCACGATGTCGGGATCCACCGCGCCTTCGTGTTCGATGGCGAGAAATTTTCCCGTGCGCCCCATGCCCGACTGCACTTCGTCGTCAATGAACAGCGCGCCGTGCTGGTGACAGAGTTGCTGCGCCGCGAGCAAATAACCGGGCGCGGGCAGATTCACACCCTTGCCCTGAATTGGTTCGACGATGAAGCCGGCCACGTCACCTTTTTTTAATTCCGCTTCCAGCGCGTCCAGATCATTGAACGGAATCGCGCGACAGTCCGGCAAAAACGGTCCGAAGCCGTCGCGGAAATTATCATCGCCGTTTACCGAGAGCGCGCCGGTGCTCAAACCGTGAAAAGCTTTTTTACAATGGATGATGGCCGGTTTGCCCGTGGCGCACTTGGCGTATTTGATCGCCGTCTCCACGCCTTCCGCACCGGAGTTGGTGAAGAACACCATGTCCAAATCATTCGGCATCCGTTTTTTTAATTCCGCCGCGAGCAGGCCGGCGAGCAACGGCGCTTCCATTTTAACGAGACTCGGATAGTCGGCATCCAGAAATTCTTTGAGGATGCGGCGGACTTCCGGATGGTTGCGACCCAGTCCGAACACGCCGTAGCCGCTCAACATATCCAGATACTTCTCGCCCTTCACGTCCCACAAATACGCGCCTTCCGCGCGCGTGTAGCAGCGGTCGAAACCGATGGTTTTGAGCGTGCGAACATTGGCGGGATTGATGTGCTCGGCGTGCAACTCGTAATTTTCCCCAGCGTGCTCCTTGACGAGCGCGGCGATATCCAGCGGCGGACGCGCAGCTTTAGCCGGGTTAAAATCGGTTGGCACAGACATACTATCGCATATTAACGCATCCCCATTGAAAGCCAATGAATTGCAGATTAATAAAATTTCATCTTGGAGGCGGACGAATTAATCCGCGTAACCCGTCGGATGTTTCAGATGCCACGCCCACGCCGTCTTCACGATGTCTTCGAGTTTCGGATACTGCGGTTTCCAACCGAGTTCCGTGATGGCTTTGTTCGCGGCGGCGACGAGCCGCGGCGGATCGCCCGCGCGACGCGGTTTTTCAATCGCCGGAATCTTTTTGCCGGTGATTTTTTCGCACATCGAAATGACTTCCTTCACCGAATAACCATCGCCATTCCCCAGATTAAAAAATCCGCTCTTGCCCGGCTGCAAACCGAGAATGTGCGCCTGCGCCAGATCTTTGATGTGAATGTAATCGCGGATGCAAGTGCCGTCCGGCGTCGGATAATCCGTGCCGTAAATTTCCAAATGCGGCTTCTGGCCGAGCGCGACGAATAGCACATTCGGAATCAAATGCGACTCGATGCGATGATGTTCGCCGAATTTTTCGCTCGCACCGGCGGCGTTAAAATAGCGGAACGCGATGAACTCCAGCCCGTAAATCTGCTGATACCACAGCAGCGCCTTCTCGAACATCAGCTTGGATTCGCCGTAGGGATTGATTGGACGCTGCGGCAAATCTTCCGTCATCGGCACGCGATCCGGCGGACCGTAAGTCGCGCACGTCGAACTGAAGACGAATTTCTTCACGCCGCATTCCACGGCGGCGTCCGCAAGTTTGAGCGCATTGACGAAATTGTTGTGAAAATACTTTTTCGGATTCGTCATGGATTCGCCGACGAGCGCAAACGCGGCGAAATGCAGAATCGCATCCGGCATCACTGATTTGACGGCGGCAAGGATGTCGCCCTCGACTTCCGGCTTTGCAAAAATAAATTTTGCGCGCGGATCCACGGCGGAGCGATGGCCTTCCGTGAGGTTGTCATAGACCGTGACCGTGTGGCCGGCGTTGAGCAGTTCTTCCGTGCAAACGGAACCGATATAACCGGCGCCGCCGGTGACAAAAACGTTCATTCCGAAAGGATAAAAAAAAAGGACCGGCTTTCAAAGTTGAAACTGCGGATGCGCCGAAAGTTTTTCCCAAGATGCCGCGCTCAACGGCGCGATGTGATAAATTGGTTCCACCATCGGCTCGGCGCTGTGCGAACGTTTGGCGCGCGCCAGCCAACGCGCGTCGAGCGGTTCGGCAATCAGACTCAAATCGTTCGCGGCAATCGTCGTCTCTTCCTTTTCGCCGGTGGCATGGCCGACGCCGACAAAAAATCCGGCGAGCAACAGCGTCACGCGCAGAATCGTGCTGCGCGAATACGTCGGCAGCGCGCACGGACGTTGCGGATTGAGCTGTTGAAACAGATTGGTGAACAGCGGCAAGGTCCACATCGCGGGATTTTTGGCGGGCGAATACGCGTCGAACAAAATGGCGTGCGGCGGCCGGGAGAATTTTGAATTTTTAGTTTTTAATTTTGAGTTGGCCAGCCACGTCGGAAAATCGCCGTGATGAAATTCCCAATTCACGGATTGCTGGCCGTCTTGAAAGGTCACGCGGCTCTCGCGGATAAATTGTTGCAGATGATTTTCGTAGCCACCGAAATAACCAAGGTCAGTCGCGTGTTTCAGGGCGAATTCCAGTGGCTCAATTGTGTGGTCAAAACTGACGAGACGAATCTGGCACGGGAGGTCGCGCGTCGCGCGCAAAACGGTAAGTGCATTCGCGGCCGCGCCGAGGCCGACATCCCAAACCACAAATTCGCCGGTGTGATTTTGCAGCCGCTCGCGCAGTTTGAGTTGGTTGACGTAAAGTGCCTCGGCTTCCGCAACCGGTCCGACGACGGGATGAAATGTCTCGGCATCCGCGAGCGAACGCACGGAGCAAATGCCGTTGTTCAGCCGGACGAGTTGATAACCGGAATCAGTTTGCACCATTTAGTTTTGCGGGAAAAGTTGGCGGCGAAAAGAAAAACCGGCAATCCGCCACAACACGGATTGCCGGCCAACCATAACCTCAACCAAAAATCAGAGCGACGCCATCGCCTTGTCCAGCGCGGCGTAAAGCTGGTTCATCGTGGCTTCCGTTTCGTCGCCCATATTGGACAAACGGAACGTCGTGCCTTTGATTTTTCCGTAACCGCCGTCAATCAGGAAACCCTGATCTTTGACAAGCTTCTGCAATTTCGCGACGTCCACCGTGCGACCGCCGGGACGCGCGCCGTTGCTGACGCACGTGAGCGTGACGGATTCAAAACCTTTTTCGGGAAACAAATTGAAACCATGTTTCGCCGCCCAGTCGCGGGTCTTTTGGTTCGTCTTGGCGTGACGCGCAAAACGATTTTCCAAACCTTCGGCGAAGAAATCATCGAGCTTGGACGACAACGCGTAGATATGACCGATGCTCGGCGTGCTGGGCGTCATACTCTGTTCGGCATTTTTCTGGAACTCCACGAAGTCAAAATAATAACCGCGATCTTTGGTCGTGGCCGCTTTCGCGAGCGCGGCGGGCGACGCGGCGAACACAGCGAGTCCGGGCGGCAGAGCAAACGCCTTCTGCGTGCCCGCAAGCAAAACGTCAATGCCAAGTTCATCAAACTTAATCGGCAGCGCAGTCAGCGAACTGACGGCGTCCACGATGAACATCACGTCGGGATATTTTTTCTTAAGCGCAGCGATTTCCGCAAGCGGCGACATGACGCCGGTGGAAGTTTCGTTGTGGATTAAAGTGAGCGCGTCGAATTCGCCCGTCGCCAATTTTTTATCAATCGCTTCCGCGCGAATCGGCGAACCCCATTCTACTTGCAACGCCTCGGCCTGCTTGCCGCATTTCTTCGAGACATCAAACCATTTGTCCGAGAACGCGCCGCACATGCAGTTTAGGACTTTTTTCTGAACGAGATTGCGGATGGAACCTTCCATCACGCCCCACGCAGACGAGGTGGAAAGATAAACCAATTGCTTGGTGTAAAATAGTTCTTGAAGCTGCGGCTGAATTTTCGCGTAGAGGTCTTTGAAGCCTTGACCGCGATGGCCAATCATCGGCGAGCAAAACGCCTTGAAAGTTTTTTCGCTGACTTCAACCGGTCCGGGAATGTGCAATTTGACGTGTGGCATAAATTGATTGTGAAATTTTTCACAAAGCGCGCTAAATGGCAAGAAAACTTTGACCGTTGGAAAGTTGAGTTGTGAATCAAAAACGGATTTAAGCCAATAAAATCAATGGTTTATTCACGTTCAATCCGCAGCTAAAAATTACTTTTTCACATAGCCGTTCGCGCGGAACCACGCGACGGCGTCGGCGAAGGCTTGTTCGGGCGAAGTCTGCGGCAGGCCGAGGTCGCGAATGGCCTTGCCGGGATTGAACCACATTTTATATTTTGCCATCTTGACGCCGGCGACGGGCGCGCGCGGCGGTTTACCGGTGACGAAAAAAATCATCTCGTTCGCCTCGGCTACCCGAAGCGCAAACCAATAAGGGATTTTTACTTTGGGCGCGGGAATGCCGGTAATTTTTTCCAGCGTGGCGAGCGTTTCTTTCATCGTCCAATTCCCCTGCTCGTTGCCTAAAATATAACGCTGGCCGAGCGCACCTTTTTCCGCCGCGAGAATGTGGCCGATGGCAACGTCGCGAACGTGAACCCAATTCAAACCCGTTTCCAAATACGCGGGCAAACGGCCATTCAAAAAATCCACGATGATTTTGCCGGTCGGCGTCGGCTTCACGTCGCCGGGGCCAACCGGCGCGGAAGGATTAACAATGACGATGGGCAAACCGGCTTTGCGAAACAAATCAAACGCTACACCTTCCGCGCGAAATTTTGAACGCTTGTAATCGTTGGACATCTGGTCGTCGGAAACTTTTTCTGATTCCGTTGCGGGCGTGATTTTTCCAGCGACTACTTTCGGCACGCCGATACAACCCACGGTGCTGGTGTAAATAATTTTTCGGCAACCGACTTTGCCGGCAGCTTCAAGCACGTTGCGTGTGCCTTCGACATTGATTTCATACATGGGTGCGTAGTTGCGCATCCACAGCGAATAACTGGCCGCGACGTGAAAGCACCATTCACTTCCCTCCATTTCGCGTTGCAATAATTTGCGGTCAAGAATATCGCCGGTGACCCGTTCAAAGTTCAAACCCTGTAAACCGCGCTCGTCTGCGCCCGGTCGCAACAACGCCTTCACGCGATGCCCGCGCGCAAGCAGTTCGCGCACAAGATTTGATCCGATGAAGCCGGAAGCGCCGGTAACAAAGCATTTCATAATAGTCCCAACCTCAATCTAAAGGTTTCGGCGGAGAAAATTCCAACAAATAATTCAGCCGCCCGCTTGACTTGCCGCGCGCGGTTGGAAAAAATCTGTCCGTCGTATGCCGGCCAAAAAAAGCAGCAAGAAAAAATTGAACAGCGCGGAACAGCGCGACCTCGACACGAAAATTCAGTTCGTTGAGGGACTCGTCCGTCGCGATCCTGATTACGTGGACGCCTTGCAATTGCTGGGCGATCACTACACCCAGCGCGGCCGTTTCACCGAAGGTTTGCACGTGGACGAACGCCTCGCCCAGCTTGAACCCGCCAATCCGCTGGTGTTTTATAACCTCGCGTGCAGCTACTCGTTGACCGACGAATTTGACCGCGCTTTCCGCGCCCTCAATCAAGCCATCGAACTCGGCTACCGTGATTTTGCGTGGCTCGCCAAAGATCCCGACATGAAAAAACTCCGCGCCCAACCGGCGTTTCAGGAGCTGAAAGAAAAAATCCGCGAACTCAAAAAAAAGTGATTCTGGAATGAATGTCACTTTGCGCGGGCGCACCGAACACTTCCGCACCGTTACTTTCGACGCAAAAAATAATTCTGTTTTACTCATTGAGCAACGGCTGCTGCCGCACGAATTCAAAATTGTTGCTACCAAAAACTTTCGCGAAACGGCTGCCGCCATCACCGACATGGTTGTGCGCGGCGCGGGCGCAATCGGCGCGACGGCGGCTTACGGACTCGCACAAGGAGCACTCGCTTTTCGCGGAAATAATTTAGAAAAATTTTCCACGCACGTCGCCACGGTTTATCAAACCCTCGCCGCTGCGCGACCAACCGCCGTTGATCCCGGCAATGCGATGAACGACGTTCGCTCCTCGATGAGCAAAGGTGAAACTGTGGCCGAACAACAAGCCCTCGCCCTCGCCGCCGCCGAGGAATTTGCGAATGAAGACGTCCGCCACTGCCAAGAAATCGGAACGCACGGCGCTAAACTGATTCGCAACGGCATAAGAATTTTGACGCATTGCAACGCGGGCTGGCTCGCGTTTGTGGATGTTGGTTCCGCTACCGCGCCGATGTATGCCGCGCAATCGGAGGGCAAAAAATTCCACGTCTTCTGCGACGAAACCCGGCCGCGTTCGCAGGGCGCGACGCTCACCGCGTGGGAATTCGCGCAGCAAAAAATTTCGCATCAAATCATCGC
>CAILDU010000044.1 GCA_903833055.1 uncultured Verrucomicrobia subdivision 3 bacterium
GTGTTGCAGAAAACAATGCCGAGCTTGAGGTCGTAAATGTCAATCAGCCGCGTGAGCAAATCCATTTTGTAGCGGCGGTCCACTTCGTAATAAACCTGATCCACCGTCGGCACCGTCATCGCCTTCTGCTCGATCTTCACATTCTCCGGCGTGCGAGAATATTTCTCGATCAGGTCGCGAATCGGGCGCGGCATCGTGGCGGAAAAGAACACCGTCTGCCGTTCCTTCGGCGCGTCTTTCAAAATGGTTTCGATGTCCTCGCGGAAACCCATGTTGAGCATCACGTCCGCCTCGTCGAGAATCACCATCTTGATCGTTTCGAGCCGCAACGTCCCGCGCCGCATGTGATCCATCAGGCGACCCGGCGTGCCGATGACGATTTGCGCGCCCTGTTTCAGACCGAAGAATTGCCGCTCGTAAGATTGTCCGCCGTAAATCGGCAGGCAGTTGATGCCGCGTTTGAAGAAAGCGAGCTTGTGAATTTCTTCCGAAACTTGAATTGCCAATTCGCGCGTCGGGCAGAGAATCAAAATCTGCACGGCCTTCAAATTCGGATCCACTTTTTCCACGGCGGGCACGCCGAACGCGGCGGTCTTGCCGGAGCCGGTCATGGACTGGCCGACGATGTCTTTGCCCGTCATCATCACGGGAATGGCGGCGGCTTGAATCGGCGAAG
This sequence comes from uncultured Verrucomicrobia subdivision 3 bacterium, assembly GCA_903833055.1. Lineage (GTDB taxonomy): Bacteria > Verrucomicrobiota > Verrucomicrobiia > Limisphaerales > UBA11358 > UBA11358. The sequence continues at coordinate 677 of CAILDU010000044.1, forward strand.
CCTGTTCGTAGCCCAGCTTGTCAATGGCTTTGAGCAGTTCCGGCGAAAGTCCGAGTTCGGTAAATAATTTTGGCGTCATGAAATAAAATGTCTTTGCGACTGCGCTAATCATAGCAGGACGCGCGCGCGCTGCGAGTGTTAAATCGGCTGCGTGCGTTGGTTGGTTAGCAAATTAAAAGCTCTGGACAGATTCCTCAAATCAGCATATTTCAACCGAACTAATCCTGTAAAAAATGAAACGAATCTTCTGCTGGGTAAGTTTTATTAGTCTGGCCGCGTGCGGATTCATGCTCATGCTGGGGTTGATCCTTCGCAATGATTCGCTGATGGCCGCTTCGCCGTTTGCACTGTTGCCCGCCGGATTGCTCATCGCCGCCGTGTCTTTTGTTTTGATTGTCCGCTGGCTTTTCAGTTGGCGCAACCTGAAGCGCGCATTGAAAGTTGTTGGTGTCTTCGGGATTTTTGGAATTATTTTTTACGTTGAAGAAGATGTGCGTGGATGGCTCGCGTGGCATCACATCAAACAACAGGCTGAAGCTGCGGGCGAACGGCTGGATTTTGCGAGCATTATTCCTTCACCCATTCCCGATGACAAAAATTTTGCGCTGACGCCGGTGGTGGCGTCGAGTTATGAATTTGTGCTTACCAAGGACGGCAAACGAATTGATCCGCCCAATACCAATGTCGTGAACCGGATGAAGATGAGCACTTATCAAACTGGCATGACAGATACTCCAACCAACGCCAATTGGGTGCGGGGAGGTTTTACCGATTTTAAAGCGTGGCAGACGTATTACCGGATGCCGGAAACAAATAGCAATGGCGTGACCAATGAATTTCCCATCGCGCCGCAACCGCAAGTGCCCGCCGTCGATGTTCTACTGGCGTTGAGTGAGTATGATTTGACGCTGGAAGAATTGCGTCAGGCGAGCTTGCTTCCAGATTCACGGTTTCCATTAAATTACAATTCTGAACATCCATTTGAAACGATGCTTCCTCATTTGGCTTCGATAAAACGCTGCGCTCAAGTGTTGCAACTGCGCGCACTTGCGGAGTTGGAAGTAGAGCAATCAGACAAAGCACTGGATGATGTAAAATTGTCTTTGCGCCTGATAGATTCAATCCGCACCGAACCACTTTTGATTTCGCATCTGGTTCGCATCGCCTGTTTGTCCATCACGATGCAACCGATTTGGGAAGGCGTGAACAAACATGAATGGTCGGATGCACAACTCGCGGAAATCGAACAGGAATTGGGCAAGCTGGATTTCCTGACGGACAGCAAACTCGCCATGCGCGGTGAACGAAATAGTTCTTTGGCATACATCGAGCACATGCGGCGGCATCGCTCTTATGATGATTTTCGTAATCTGGTTTCTTTTGATTTCAATGAAATAGACCGTCATTGGAAGTGGAGTGAATTTCCAATGGTTGTGCTCTACCACTTGGCACCTGATGGATGGTTTTACCAAAACGAAGCCACCATTGTGAAATTGCATCAGGAATTTTGGCTGCCGACGACTGATCCTATCAAACATCTGGCCATTCCCACCATGTCGCAGAAAGCCAACGCAACAATTTCTTCATTAAATGGAATGCCGTGGAATTATTTTGACCGGGCATTTCTTCCTGCACTTGGAGCAGCGCAAAGAAAATTTGCTTACTATCAAGAAACGGCTGATTTGGCGCAACTCGGCTGCGCGTTAGAGCGTTATCGTCTGGCGCATAAACAATTTCCCGAAACGATTGATGCGCTTGCGCCGCAATTCATCGCGCAAATTCCGCACGATGTCATCGGCGGCCAGCCGTTGCATTATCGCCGCAAAACGGATGGCAAGTTTCTGCTCTATTCCATCGGCTGGAACGAAACGGATGAAGGCGGGCAAATCGGTTTGAGTGATTCCGGTAGTTTCCGAAATGACAAAGGTGATTGGGTCTGGCTCAACCCGTAAGCTACGCACCGCAAATTTGCCGTTGACACTTTTCTTTTTGTCACAAGCATTAGCGGATTCCAATTCACATGAATAACAAACACGACAAAATTCTTTTCTGGGGTTGCTTCATCGCCCTCATCACCACCAGCTACGCGTTCATCAGCCGCATCATTCTTTGCACCGGCGCAAACTTCGCCACCGACTTCGGCCTCGACAAAGTTTCCGTCGGCGAACTCGTCGGCGCGGGCATCTGGCCGTTCGGCGTGAGCATCATTTTGTTCAGCCTGTTCATTGACCGCATCGGTTACAAAGTCGCGATGATTTTTTCCTTCGCCAGTTATCTCATTTACATCGCGCTGGCGTTCGCGGCTTACGGCGCGGTTCACGGTGTCACCGGCGATGCGCTCGTCGCGGCGCAGAAGCACGGTTATCAATTGCTTTACTGGGGCAGCATCATCCTCGGCCTCGGCAACGGCAGCGTGGAGGCCTACATCAATCCCATCGTGACGACGATGTTCAGCTCGGAAAAATCCAAGTGGCTCAATCGTCTCCACGCCGGCTGGCCAAGCGGGTTGGTGTTGGGCGGACTTTGCACCATCGCGCTCGCGGCGAACACGGACTGGCGGCTCACGCTCGGTTTGATTTTGGTTCCCGCCTTCGCGTTCTTTTTCATTCTGGTCGGCAAACAATTTCCGAAAAGCGAACGCGAACAGGCGGGCGTCGGCTACGTCGCGATGTTGAAAGAGCTTGGCGCGTTCGGCGCGCTGGTCGGCTTCGGTTTGGTCTTCGCGCAACTCGGCCAGGTTTTCAATTGGAGCAACGCGGTCGTTTGGGGACTCACCGGCGCGGTGGTTTTGACCTTTGCCATCGTGACCAAATCTTTTGGCCGTTTGCTGCTCGCGGTATTCATCATCATCATGATTCCGCAAGCCACCACCGAACTCGGCACGGACGGCTGGATCACCTCGCTCATGGCGTCGCCGATGCAAGCCGCCGGTCATAATCCCGCGTGGGTATTAGTTTATACGTCGGCCATCATGGTAGTTTTACGTTTCTGCGCCGGACCGCTCATTCACAAGCTGTCGCCGCTCGGATTGCTCGCGGGCTGCTCCACGTTGGCGGCAATCGGATTGTTCGCACTTTCCAAAACGGCCAGCGCGGGAATGTTCACCATCTTCGCCGCCGCGACGCTTTACGGCGTCGGCAAAACTTTTTTCTGGCCGACCATTCTCGGCCTGACTTCCGAGCAATGTCCGCGCGGCGGCGCGCTCACGTTGAATGCGATTGGCGGCATCGGGATGTTGTCGGTGGGAATTCTCGGCGCACCGTTTATCGGCTATTTGCAAGAATCGTCCGCGACGAAGCAACTCGCCGCTACGAATCCTGCGCTCTATCAAACCGTGACCGTGGAGAAAAATTATCTGCTCGGCAAGTATCAGGCGATTGATCCGGTGAAGAGCGCCGCAATAACGGATGCGACTTCCACGACGGTCATCACCAACGCCACGACCACCGGCCAGTTCAGCGCGCTCGGCAAAATGGCGCTCTTCCCGATTTTCATGTTGGCGTGTTACGTCGCGTTGATGGCGTATTTCAAATCACGCGGCGGCTACAAGCCGGTGCAACTGGCAGCGAAGTCGGAATAGAAATTAAAAAACTTAAATAAGTGGCGGCACTGGGCGTTGGCCTAGATGCCGCCATTCATTTTTCTCGTTCAGAAAAACCAGCCAGTCGTCATTGCGTTTCAGCATGTCGAGAATTTCCGTTTCATCCAAAATCATGCACGCTGTCGAAAGCGCGTCGGACTCGGCGGCAGAAGTCGTGAGCGCCCAGGCGCGATGGCGGCGCGAGCAGGCGAGACCGGTGCGCGGGTCGAAAATATGTTCACCCTTCACCGCGAGACCGGAGCCGCTCAAGGAACCGTTGGCGAGCCAGTGACGGCGCGCGGAATTATTTTCGCCAAGTCCGCAATCCCAACCAAGCGTTTCTGTCGGCGCGTCGCCCGCAAGAATACTGCTGCCGCCCGCGACCAATAAAAACGCGCGACAATCCCATTCGCGTAACACTTCGGCCATGCGGTCGAGCGCAAAACCTTTGCCGATGGCGCCAAGGTCAAACTCCAAGCGTCCGCTGTCGCAGCGGAGCGTGAATTCATTCTCTACCAACGCCCACAACGGTTTGGTCGGCTGATTGCGCAAGGCGGATGCCGTCACGGAAAACGCGCCGCGCGTGGCGAACTCCAGGCGTTGCGCGAGTCGCAGACACGCGAAGACCGGTTCGCTCAATCGCAACTTGTCGCCGGGCAAGAGTTGCGCAATCTGCGAAATCTCGCTGTTCGCACGGAAGCGGCTCAAGCGCGATTCCAATTCATCCGCCAAAGCAAAAGCCGCCTGTGCCGTCTGCGCAGCGTAAGTTTTTTCCTCACCCGCGATGCGCACCTGAAACTGCGTCGCCATCGCGTTGTGATTGAAAACGTGGATGCTGTCACTCATGGCTGGAATTTGTGTTGGGTGACGACCACAAGATCAGCAGCACGTTCGGCCGCACACCGAAGAAATCGGGTCGAAAGTTTTTCAATCGCTCCGCCAGCTGGTCGGAGACATCCGTCGTGGTGATTAAGAAATCGGCCTCGCCGGTGGCTTGGCTTGGCTGCCAATAGCCGACGTTGGAAAATTTTCGCAGATACCACGGCAGTGGCCATGCGTCTTTGGCAATGACGGCGATGCGCGGGTTGGTGATTTTATTTTGCTGCGCCAGTTCCTCCAGTCGGACAGGTAGGCCGAGCAAATCTTCCGTGGTGTGCGCGTAGGCGTAGGGATTTTTTTCTCCATCCGCCGGAAAAACAAATACGCGCTGGCGCGTGTCGTGCGCGATGAGCAATCCCAGAACGCCACAACCAATCAGGATGGCGGTGCGCACGGAAAGTTTTCCGCTGGCGAACCAAAGACGTTCCACTGCGAAGCCGATCAGCAACGCGAGCGGCAGCCAGAAGTTCAAGGCGAGCCACGGCGTTTTGTAAGGAATGACGCAGTAAACCGCGTAAATCAGAAGCGCATAAATCGCCAGTGTCAGCTTGGCGAATGAGCGAGTGGCAAAATAGGTTCCGGCTAATCCGAGGCCGAGCAGCAAACTGCCCGACCAACCGCCCGCGAGCAGAACGAGATAATACCAGAATGGTTTTTGATGGCCTTCACCGCCCGCGCGTGCGGCAAGATGCGGGATGGCGCGCAACAAATCCACGAGCGCTGACCAGTTTTGTCCGAACCAAGTGAACAGTAAAATTCCGGCGGCGAGAAAGGTGATCGCAGCGGCGATGAATATTTTGAGCGAAGGAATTTTTCCGTTTGCGCGTAAGCGCCAGCCGATGGCGACGGCAAGTCCGAGTGCGAAAAAGTGGAGCGTGGCGGTCTCTTTGCACGCGAGCATCAGCGCGGCAAAGAATCCCGCGAGCGCGGCGGACGTAAGTGAATTTTTCAGCAGCGCGCGCGTGCCAGACAAAATCAAACCGAGCGTGGCGGCGACAAATAAAGTTTCGTGAATGAAATATCGGTTGTAATAAACGGGCAGGGGAGCAAAGGCAAAAAGCAACGCGGCGACGAGGCTCGGAATGAAGCCGAAAATTTCTACCGCTGCGGCAAAAAGTAAAACGGTGGCACTGCCGACGAGGACGGGAACGAGTCGGAGTTGCGACTCGGTGAGTTCAGAAAATTTCTTCGCGCCTTCGAGATGAACAATTGGCAGCGTGAGTTCGACGAGTGCCGGGCCGTGGCGGTCAATTGGATCGTATTGGTATTTTTCACCGTCAAGCAGTTGGCCGGTGATGTAGGCGTTGATGGCTTCGTCCGTGTGCATTGGCCGGACGCCGAGTTGCGGCAAACGGACGGCGAGCGCGAGCAACGCGATAGCGACGAAAATCGCCCAATTAGTTTTTGATGAAGGCTTCGTAAATTTTTTTAAATTCAAAACCTCTCACCCCTGTCCATAGCCGCTATCGCTGCCCCCGCTTTGGGGCGGGGCGAGGGAGAAGAAATTTTACGCAGCGGGTTTGCCGAACACTTCAACCTCGATGTAATGGTTGAGTTTATTGGTCGTATTGCCGTTGCTGTAAAGACGGACGTAGCGGCCTTTGACACCTTTTGCATCAATTATTTTGCCGTAAAAGCTTTCGAGGTAAGGACGGTCTTTGCCAGCGGCGGAGTTGTCGTAAATGGTCGTCACGTCTTTGCTGAACGTCGGGTCGTCGGAAATCTGCACCACGACATCGCGATAGACGCGGGATTGATTGTGAAAATGCCAGACGACGAGCGCGTAAATATTCGCGTCTTTTTCGAGATCAATCTGCACCCATTGTTTACCGGGCGCGAGTTCCACCCACGAACCTTCATCGCCTTCTTTATCGCCATCAGTGACGAGGTCGAGCGTGCCGACGACGGGATCGCTGTCGCTGGCGGTAACTTTTTTGGCCTTGGCCAGATTAACCGAGCCAGCGGGCACGGAAAATTCCGGCCACTTGGTCAATTTGGGTTCCAGATTCGGAACGTCAATTTGCACCGGCGTGCCGACGAAAAGCGGCTTGGGCAAATCGGTCTTGAGCGGAACTAGGTCATCCGCAAAAACAAAATTGGCGGTGAGTAAAGTGGCGCTGGCAATAAGCGTGAACAATTTCTTCATAAAATAATTTAAGCTTTGGTTTCTTCGGCGGTGATTTCGATGGTCTTGCGCGCGGCAATCGCTTCGTTGGCTTTGTGAATCACGTATTCACTGCTGAACGCTTCGTCCGCCGGGCAGTTCAATTTTACTTTGGCATCGCGGATGGCGTTGAAAAAATTCTCCAGATGCGGCTGGTGAATCTTTTTGTTGAACGTCACCGGGATGTCGTATTGCAACAGCGGCGCGGTTTCGCGGACGTCCACTTTGTCCGCATCGCTCGGCGGCGCGGCGGTGGCGCTGGCGCGCAAATAATTTTTCGCCACCAAGTCGTCCCACGCGGGCGCGCGGTCTTCGCGATAAAGTTTCGTGACGTTGGGATTCTCCGACATTTTGATCGTGCCTTCGTCGCCCATGAACGATTCGGAGTAGCCGCCGCCCGCGCTGGTCGTGGTCAGCACTTCGTAGAACGCGCGCGCCATGCCGGTCGGCAAAGGATATTCGTAAACGACCATCGCGTTGTCATACCACTCGTGATTTTTGTAATAATCCACGCCACCGCTGGCCATGACGGAAGTGGGCGTGACGCCAAACCACCAGTTAAAAATATCAATCTGATGTGCGCCCAGATCGGAGAGCGGGCCACCGCCGAGACCTTTGAACCAGCGCCAGTTCCGGAATTGGTGCATGTCCTTGTAGCCATACTGCGCCAGCTTTTCCGGTGAGATTGTGAATTTTTTCGGCCAACCAAAATCATCGGTGACCGCGCGGTTCCATTGCGCGTTGGCAGCGGTGAGCCGACCGCAAATCTTCGCATCGCGCACGAGCCGGTTGAGCGCGAACACATAGCGCGGATTGCTCCGGCGCTGATGGCCGATCTGCAACAGTTTTCCCGTCGCGCGCATCGTCTGCACCATGGAACGCGCGCCTTCGATGGTATTGCTCATCATCTTTTCGCAATACACGTGCAGCCCCGCCTTGAGACAGGCGTTGGTGATGGGCGCGTGCCAGAAATCCGGCGTCGCTACGATGACTGCCTGCAAATCTTTTTCGTGCGCTAGCAAATCTTCGTAATTTTCGTAGCCCTTCACTTCGACGCCCTGCGCTTTGAGGCGGCGAACATTGCTGTCGCGGTTGTAATCCCAGATGTCCACGATGGCCACCAGATGAATACCTTCAATCACCAGCAGTGATTCGAGCAACACCTGACCTTCCGCGCCGCAACCGATGAGGGCGATGTTCAGTTTGCTCAACGCGCCGCCTTTGGTCGCGGAAGTTTTGGAGCCAGCGTCTGGACTGCACGAGGCCAGCAACAATCCCGCGCCAGCCACAGCCGTCGTGCCGATGAAATCGCGGCGGGTGATGGATTCTTTTACCATTTTTTGAGAAGCGCGAGCTTGTTGTATTTGGCGAGAATCAAAGCGAAGGCGACCAGCGCGACGTGAATGCCCAGCCAGGAAACCCCGTCATCCTGCTTAATCATAATAAGTCCCACCGTCAGCGCGCAGTAAATCAAGCCCTGCACGAACAGCGAAATGCGCGTGCCGAGACCGAGCAATAACATCACGCCAGACAGGATGAACGCCGGCCCCAGCGCGTAGTTGAAGGCATTCAGCGCGAAATGCGGCAGCAACGCTTCGTTGGCAAATTTGCTCTGCAACGCGGCGGGAACGCCGTTGTAATTGGCGAGCGCATAAAATTTCACCTTGATGTCCACCACCGTGTTCGGATCCGGTTGGCCGGTGGTGGGGTCAATCAGCGGTTGCTGGATGGTTTTGTAAGCGCCGAATTTTTCGATGCCGGTGAGAATCGCGCGCACCGCGAGCCACAAGCGCAGCACGAGGAAGGCGAGCGAGTAATCGCAGTGGCCGCAACATTTTTTTTCACCGGAGCAATTTGGTTTGGTGTCAGTCGAGTCGTTCATGAGCTGTCAGTTTTTGAAAATGATTTGGCAGTCGTTTGCTTTATGATGATTGGCTTTTGGTTCATCAACAATACTTAAAAAACCTGCGTCGCCAATCATTTTTTAATGCTTGTCACAATACGGACGAGCCGCCGCGCTCAGCGGTTTCAATTTATTTGGCCGATTCCTCCGCGCCGTTCTCATGCGAAAACTGACCGCGCCGCTGCGCTGGTAAAATTTTCCCAAAAAACGTTGCGACAAAATCATGTGTTCTGACGATGTCCATTTCCACTTTAGTTTCCATTTTAAAGACCAGTTGTCGGGCATTTGCAGGAGAAAATGCGCGTAGCAATGCGCTTTAGTGCATTTTTTGCCGCGCTTGCTGAATTTCTCTAGGGAAAACGATATGGAGTGTGGTATTCTATAAATAGTCTGATTAAAAAACACACGGCCTAACTCGATTCGATAAAAAATTATATGAAAAATCCTTTGAATAAACTCACCATCATCTTGGCCTTAGCTGGCGGCATGGCTGTTAGTCAGGCGCAGACCTCGGTGTCCTACACCAATACTTATTCGATTTCTGCAGATAATTTTCAGATATTAAACTTGAATCAATTTGACCCTTTGCTGGGCACTTTGACCGGTGTTTCCTTTCAACTCACCGATCTGCTGACGGGTAGTTTTAACGTGTATAATTCAGCCGGTTCCTCCGCAACGGTTCACAGCTCTTCCGATTATGGTCAGTTCATCTTTTTAGGAACCGGTGCGCCGGGGACGCTGAGCACTTCCATGCTGAATCCGATTCCGACTACTCCGGCCACCGGTTTTGCCGGAACGGCAATTCCTCCCACCACCTCGCAAACTTTTTTGGTTACGTCAACCAGCTTGTCGCCGCTGGCTGCTGACCTGTCTTCCGCTGCTTCATTTTTTACCGGCACTGGCACCGTCAGCGGCTATGTGGTGGATAATTTCAATGTCTCCGTGTCTGGCGGAAGTTATAGCCTGGATTCAGCTTTGATGACCGCGAGTGGGGAGGCAGCAATCACCTATTTTTATAGCGTCACCTCCACCCCCGAACCTTCCACCCTGGCCTTGGCCGGGCTGGGCGGGCTCGGACTCTGGCGGCAATTCCGCCGCCGGAAATAATTTAAGGATTAAACCACTGATTAAATAACCTATGAAAACTAATCTCGCCAAAATCCTCTGTGGCTTCGCCTTGCTGGGCGTGGCGGTAATTGCTCCGGCTCAATCCTTGGTGGACTGTCCGTCATATCAATCCTCGTCAGCGGCCTTCCCGATGCACGAGGTGTCCGCCTCGCCCGCAATTGCCGATGCCTATTTGGATTACCATGGCATGATTCCCAATACCGACAGCCGGGGCGTCTGGGGTTGCACCAATTTCAGTTCCACTTTGAACCCGGCCACCGCGCCGTATCTCAGTTGGACCATCAATGTCAATACGGGCTATCTATTACCGATGCCTATCTCGCCGTGAATCTGGCCAGCTATGGCATCGACTCCTTTGACTTGCGTTCCAGCGCGGATAATTACGCCACGTCCCTAGCTGATCTATCCGGTGTTAGTGGAAGCTACCAGACCTTTTACAGTTCCACACTCAGCGGCATCACCGACTCAATCACCTATCGATTGTATACCTACAATGTGATAGATGCTTGGGATCCGACCTATCCGGCCGTGTTCAACCTCGGAACCAGTTTCTATGGCACGGTATCCGTCGCCGCTGCGCCCGAACCCACTCCGCTCGCGCTGGCAGGATTGGGCGGCGTTGGAATGTGGTGGTATTTCCGCCGACGGAATTAATTTTGTGTTTGTAGCCAACATCCCTGCCAGAACCCCAATCTGGCAGGGATTCTTTTTGCGGAATGCGCCGTGCCGTTGCCGGCATAAAAAAAACCGCCGGAACAAAATTAATTGCTCCGGCGGTGGTAGGGCGGTGCGGCTGCGCCGCGCCGTTAAAATGGGCAAAGCCGCTTGACCTCGCCGCCGCGCTTGGCAAGATGAATGGACAAAATCATTTTGCTTATGTCACGCGCTGTCACTCTTTTCACCGGTCAATGGGCGGATCTGCCCCTCGCCAAACTTTTGCCGCTCGTAAAACAAATGGGTTACGACGGCGTGGAACTCGCCTGCTGGGGCGACCACTTCGAAGTGGATCGCGCGCTCGCGGAACCGGATTACTGCAAAAAGAAATGGGCGCTGCTCGCCAAGCACGGTCTGAAATGTTTCGCCATCTCGTCGCATCTGGTCGGGCAGGCCGTGTGCGATTTGATTGATGAACGGCACCAAGCGATTCTTCCTGCCGACGTTTGGGGTGATGGCAAACCCGAAGGTGTCCGCCAACGCGCGGCTGAAAAAATGAAACTCACGGCGAAGGCCGCCCGCAAATTCTTCGACGCGCAACCTCCGGAACTAAAAACTAAAAATTCAAAACTAAAAACTGCCGTGACCGTCAATGGTTTCACCGGTTCATCCATCTGGCACGCGCTCTACGCGTTCCCACCCACGAGTCAGGATTTTCTCAATAAAGGTTTTGCCGACTTCGCCAAACGCTGGACGCCGATTCTCGATGTGTTTGAAAAAGAAAACGTCAACTTCGCGCTCGAAGTGCATCCGACGGAAATCGCCTTCGACATCGCTTCGGCCAAACGCGCGCTCGCGGCGGTAAAAAATCATCCGCGCTTCGGTTTCAATTACGATCCGTCGCACCTCGGTTATCAGGGCGTGGATTATGTGAAGTTCATCCGCGAATTTCCTGACCGCATTTTTCACGCGCACATGAAAGATGTCTGGTGGGGTCACGGCGACGGCACGGTGGGCGTGTTTGGCGGCCACACGGACTTCACCGACCCGCGCCGTTTCTGGGATTTTCGTTCGCTCGGCCACGGCGACATTAAATTCGAGGACATCATCGTCGCGCTAAACGACGTCGGTTATCGCGGGCCGTTGTCCGTGGAATGGGAAGATGGTCGTATGGATCGTTTGCACGGCGCGCAGGAAAGTTGCGCCTTCGTCCGCAAATTAGATTTCACGCCGAACGCCGCCGCTTTCGACGCGGCGTTTTCCAAGAAGAAATAAATTATTATGCCCGCCGCCAAAACTTCGCCGAAAATAATTCTCGTCATTGATGTGGGCGGCACGCATTTGAAAATTTGCACCACGGGCAGTCGCGCCATCATCAAGATTCCTTCGGGTCTCACGATGACTGCCGCGCAGATGGCCGCTGCCGTTCGCAAGGCCGTTGTCGGCGTGAAATACGATGCGGTGTCCATCGGCTTTCCCGGACCGGTCGTGAAGAATCGTCCGCTGCTCGAACCACACAATCTTGGCAAAGGCTGGGTGAAGTTTGATTATCAGCACGCGTTTGGCCGTCCGGTAAAAATGATCAACGACGCCGCGATGCAAGCGCTCGGCGATCATTTGGGTGGACGCACCTTGTTCCTTGGCCTCGGCACGGGATTGGGTTCGGCGCTGGTTGTGGACGGAAAAGTTTTGCCGCTGGAGCTCGCGCATCTGCCTTACAAGAAAGGTCGCAGCTACGAGGAATTTCTCAGCACCGCCAATCTAAAACGCGTCGGCAAAAAGAAGTGGCGGCGTTACGTCGCTGATGTGGTTGGTTTGCTCAAAGCCGCATTCATCGCCGACACCGTGGTGCTGGGCGGCGGCAATGTGCGGCTCATCGAGGAATTTCCAGCGGGCGTCCGCGCGGGTAAGAATGCCAATGCCATTCGCGGCGGCTACCGGTTGTGGATTCACAAATGAATCCTGAACCGCGAAATACACGAACCAATTTTCCCCCTAAATCCTTTTCGCGGATTTCGTGTGGTTCGCGGTTAAACAGTTTTTCACGATCCGAATTCAACGGTTGGTCACCACGCCGTTATTAAAATTTCCCGAACCGTGCCACGGACTATTCGTGTTCAGGCTGCCGGAACCATGCCAGCCACCGCCATTATTAAAGTTCCCCGAGCCATGCCACGTTTTGGCATCGTTATTCGCACCGTTGTTCGGCGGCGTTTCCGGGGTGATGTGGTCATCGCCGTTGCCCGGCACAACTCCGGGCGGATTGCCCGGCGCGCCGACCGGAGGATTCGCCGGTGCCCCCACGGGCGGTTGACCGGGAGCGCCGACGGGTGGATTTCCCGCCGCGTTGCCCGATGAACCGTTACCGGGTTGCAATTGAGCCAACGCGAACAGTGAAGCGCAGCCGAGAATGGTTAAGATGGTGAGTTTGGTTTTCATAAATAATAGTTTGTCTGGAAACCACCTTACCTCCGTCACCCGGTGTTTGCCATGGGGTGAAACCCTGACCTGAACGAAAACGAACAAATCTAGGCAGAACGGTTTAAAAACGGGCTGATGCGCTGGGCCAACTAGGTTGATAATAATGCAAACTTCATCAAACAGAATTGCAAAAAAAGAATTAAACGGTTAATCAAGTAAGTATGAATGAGGCGGGCAAATCTAATTCAGAGAAAATAAGTTTCTTTCAAATTGTAGTTCTCTTTTTTTCAGTTGTCGTGCTTGTCGCGCTTGGCGTTGATACTGTTTGTAAACTGCCGAAACAAATTTCAGACCTGCTTCAAACTCTGGATACGCTAGTTTGTGTGCTTTTGCTCGTTGATTTTGGCATTCGATTTTACACGGCAGAATCCAAACTAGCTTTTTTTAAATGGGGATGGATTGATCTTATCGCGAGCATTCCAAACTTGCCGTTTTTAAGAGTGGGACGGTTGGTTCGTATTTTGAGGATAATTCGTTTGCTTCGTGCCATCCGAGCGACACACATCGTCACATCGGTGCTTCTTAAAAATAAACTTCAAAATGGTATTGCATCAGTCATTTTGACCGCGTTTCTGCTCGTCATGTTTTGTTCACTTGGGATTCTTATTTGTGAACAGCAAAATCCCGATGCAAATATTAAAACTGCGGGCGATGCTATTTGGTGGAGTGTGACGACAATCTCGACAGTTGGTTATGGTGACAAATACCCGGTCACAGCTGAAGGAAGAGTCGTTGCGATGGTTTTGATGATTTCAGGAATGGGGCTTTTCGGTGTTTTTAGCGGTCTGTCTGCATCATTTTTTCTCGGCTCAAGACAGCAGACAATTGTTCGTGAAGAAAGTAAAATTCTGGCACGACTCGAAAAGCTTGAGGAAAAAATTGACCAACTAAAACGCAATCAATGATTCGTTCTTGTTTTATTTTACTGCAATGACCGGGCTCGACTTTCTGGACCACGTTGGGTGTTAGTCCAAGCACTGGTTTGAGTTTATGTTTTCGTTGTTTCTTTGTCCATTCCCAGTGGAGGGAGGGCGAAGCCCGACCGGAGCTGGGAATGGACAGCTTCGCGCCGCAA
>CAILDU010000045.1 GCA_903833055.1 uncultured Verrucomicrobia subdivision 3 bacterium
CGGAATACTCGGGCCGTAAATATCGCAATCGAGCAATCCCACTTTCGCGCCGAGATGCGCGAGCGCGCACGCGAGATTTACCGAGCAAGTGGATTTGCCCACGCCGCCCTTGCCGCTGGCGATGGCGATAATTCTTTTTACGCCGGCAACTTTATTTTGATTCGCAAACGGACTGGCGGGCGCGCCGGTTCCGGCGGCGGGTTGGCGCACTTCGACATGAACATGGTTCACGCCGGGCAATGCTTTCAAGATGCGTTCGCTTTCGATTTTGATTTGCGCGGCGGCTTCGGGATTCAGCGAGGTCAATTGCATCGTCACGCTCACCGCGCCGTTCGCAGCGGAAATTTCTTTGACGAGGCCGAATGAGATAATGTCGCGCGAATAGCCGGGATACTTGACGGATTTCAGCGCGTTTTGAATTTCTTCCTGTGATAACATGGCGGACAGGTTGCCAGCTTTGAGGGCGAAAACAAGTTTGCGGAGCGCCGAGCATTGCTCGGCTTGACGTGGTTTGCCTTACCGTGCCGAGCAATGCTCGGCGTTCCGCTTACAACCATTTGTGCCGCCAATGCAGACTTGCTTAAACGAGGGTTGCATGGGAAATTAACCGTCTGATTTTTAATTAGACTGATTCTAAATATGACGCAAAAAGCAAATAACGGGACGGAGCTGCTGGTCGAAAAATTTTCGCAGTTGGAAGTGACGACGCAGCCGAAATGGCTCGCACCAATGCGTAAGGCGGGCATTGCCGGTTTCGCTGAACTCGGCTTTCCGAAGTTGAGTGATGAGGATTGGCGTTTTACGAATGTTGCGCCGATTGCCAAATTAAATTTTCAATTGGCCAAGGAAGTTTTCGTCAACGGCGCGGAAAGCAAACTGCTGGACGAAGCGGCGTTCACCAAATTGCCCGGCCATCGCCTCGTGTTCGTGAACGGATTTTTTTGCGCCAAGCTTTCCAGCATCAAGCCGGCCACTGGCGGCGCGCGCATTGAAAATCTGGCGTCCGCGTTGGCGAAGGATTCCGCGCTCATTGAAAAGCATCTTGGCAAATACGCGCACACGGCGAACAACACTTTTGCCGCGTTAAATCAGGCATTTTTCACCGACGGCGCATTTATCTTTGTGCCGAAAGGCGTGGAAGTCGCCGAGCCGGTGCAGTTGATTTACATTTCGTCCGCGAAGCAAAATGGCGAAACCATTTTGCCGCGCAACTTGGTTATCGCGGAAGCGAATAGCAAGTTGACGGTCGTCGAAAGTTACATCGCCACTGGCAATGTCGCTTACTTCACGAATGCGGTGACGGAGATTTTTGCGGGTGATAACGCCAAAGTTGAGCACGTCAAACTTCAAGATGAAGCGGCGGACGCGTATCACATCGCGACGATTGCGGGCGAGTTTGGCCGCGCGAGCAATGTCAGCGTTCATTCCATCGCGTTGGGCGCAAAAATTTCGCGCAACAACATCCGCACGAATCTCGCGGGTGAAGGTCTCGAATGTATTTTGAACGGTCTTTACCTCACGAAAGACGAACAGCTTGCCGATCATCACATGATTGTTGAACACGCGCAGCCGCATTGCGCGAGCCATGAATATTTCAACGGCATTTTGGACGACAAATCCAAAGGCGTTTTTCACGGGCGCATTTTGGTTCGCGAAATCGCGCAGAAAACAGACGCGAAGCAGACGAACAAAAATCTGCTGCTCTCCGACGACGCGACGGCGGACACCAAGCCACAATTGGAAATTTACGCGGACGACGTGAAATGCACGCACGGTGCGACCATCGGCCAGTTGAACAGCGAGAGTATTTTTTATCTGCGTTCGCGCGGCATGAGTTTGGACACGGCGAAACAGATGTTGATCCACGCATTCGCGGGCGAAATTATTGAGCGCATTAAATGTGAACCGGCGCGCGAGGTGATTGATAAGCTCGTGTGGGATCGGCTCGAAGCGAATCCGCATTTGGCGGGGAAATAATTTAACCGCAAAGAACGCAGAGATCGCAAAGAGTTTTGTATCCTTGAGTTTTTTGAGTTCTTTGCGGTAAATAAAAAAATGTTCGACGACATCAACGACCTTTATCAGCAGGTCATTCTTGACCACTGCAAGAAGCCGCGCAATTTCCATGAAATGCCGCAGTGCTCCTGCTCCGCGCAGGGTTTCAATCCGTTGTGCGGCGACAATCTCAAACTATTTCTCGCGCTGGAAGGTGACGTTATTAAGGACGCAAGTTTCACCGGCTCCGGCTGCTGTATCTCCAAAGCTTCGGCGTCGTTGCTCACGGATAATGTCAAAGGCAAGACGAAGGCCGAGGCGGAAGCGATGTTTGAGCGGGTGCGTGAGATGGTCACGACCGGCAAAGTTGCTGGCGACGTCGGCAAGCTTGCGGTATTCGCGGGCGTTTACAAATATCCGGCGCGTGTGAAGTGCGCGATTCTTGCTTGGCACGCGCTGATTGGCGCACTCAAGGGCGAGGCCGCGCCGGTCAGCACGGAAAATGAGCAGACGTGATTTGATTTTTGCCGCCGTAACGACGAAGATATTTTTATTATGAGTGAACAAAAGATTTTGACCCGCGACGTGGAAGCTTCCGTCGTTCCCATCGGCACGAAGGTCACGTTGCAAAAGGGCGAGACGGCGCACATCACGCAATCGCTCGGCGGCAGCTACACCGTCATCGTGAACGGCAATATGTTTCGCATCGGCGAAAAAGACGCCGACGCTTTGGGCATCGAAGTCAAAGTTGCGCCCGTTGGTTCAGCCACCGCCACGCCGAGCGCGCCGCTCACGCAGGAAGAGTTGGAGAAAAAAGTTTGGGAACAACTCAAGACGTGTTACGACCCAGAAATTCCCGTCAACGTCGTTGACCTTGGTTTGATTTACGATTGTCATCTCACGAAGATTGGCGCGGATAATTATAAGGCGGATGTGAAAATGACTTTGACTGCGCCCGGTTGCGGCATGGGTCCGGTGCTCGCTCAAGATGTGCAAAATAAACTCATCTCGCTCGAACCGATTGACGAGGCGAACGTCGAGCTCGTCTGGGATCCGCCGTGGAACCAAGGCATGATGACCGAGGCGGCGAAACTGCAACTGGGGCTGCTCTGAATTAACCGCAAAGAGCGCAGAGAACGCAGAGTAAAAAATCTTTGCGGCCTTTGTGTTCTCTGCGGTTAAATAATTCCAATGAATAAAATTGTTGATTGGTCGGCACTGCGTAATGACTTTCCGATTCTCCATCAGAAAGTGCATGGTAAGCCGTTGGTTTATTTCGACAACGCCGCGACATCGCAAAAACCGCGCAGCGTCATTGATGCGCTCGTGCATTATTACGATCATGATAACGCCAATGTTCATCGCGGTATTCACGAGTTGAGCAATCGCGCGACGAATGCGTTTGAAGCCGCGCGCACCCGCTCCGCGAAATTCATCAACGCCAAATCGGCCGACGAAATTATTTTTACGCGCGGCACGACGGAAGGAATTAATTTGGTCGCCGCGACTTGGGGCGCAAAAAATCTCAAGGCGGGCGATGTGATTCTGCTCACCGAATTGGAGCATCACAGCAATCTCGTGCCGTGGCAGATGCTCGCGCAAAAAACGGGCGCGAAGATTTCCTACATTCCCGTCACCGGCGACGACGGCGTTTTAGATTTGTCCAAGCTCGACTCACTACTCACCAAAGAAGTGAAATTGCTTTCGATGGTTCACATCTCGAACTCCATGGGCGTTGTAAATCCCGTGGAAGAACTTTGCGCGCGCGCGCGCAAGCTCGGCATCATCACGCTCGTGGACGGCGCGCAAAGCGCCGGTCATCTGCCGGTGGATGTGCAGGCTATCGGCTGCGATTTCTTTGCGTTCAGCGGCCACAAGATTTGCGGGCCGACTGGCATCGGCGTGTTGTGGGGACGACAGGAAATTCTCGAAACCATGCCGCCGTATCAAGGCGGCGGCGAAATGATTTTATCCGTCGGCTATCACAAGACGGAATTCAAACACGCGCCGCATCGTTTTGAAGCAGGCACGCCGGACATTTCTGGTCCGATTGGTTTGCACGCGGCGATGGATTATCTCGACGCGATTGGCCGCGCGAACATTTGGAAGCATGATCAGGAACTTGCGAATTACGCGGCGGAAAAATTGTCTGCGTTGAAAAACATCCGCATCTTCGGGCCGAAACAAAATCGCGCCGGTCTCGTCAGCTTTCTGTTGAAGGACGTTCACGCGCACGATGTGGTGACGCTGGCGGATCAAGGCGGCGTTGCGTTGCGCGGCGGGCATCACTGCACGCAACCGCTCATGCACAAGCTGGGCGTGGAATCCACGGCGCGGGCGAGTTTTTATTTTTACAACACGAAGGCTGAAGTGGACGTGTTCATCGAAGTCATCAAGGAGATTCAAAAATTCTTCGCGCAGTAAGTTTTGGCGGACGGCTTGCACAAATTTTAAGAAGTTCGTTCATCGGATAAATATCCGATGGTATCACCGGACATTCTGGTTTATTTTCAGCCTAACCCATGAGCTTGAAAACCAAATCCGCCTTTCCGGCAAAACGTCCAAACGCATTCACCCTGATTGAACTGCTGGTGGTCATCGCCATCATCGCCATTCTGGCGGCGATGTTATTGCCGGCGCTCGGTGCGGCCAAGGAAAAGGCCAAGCGAATCAGTTGCGCCAATAATCAGCGGCAACTTGGCATCGCGATGATGATGTATGCGGGCGAGAACCGTGATTATCCCGAAGCGCCCGACCCCAATGTATCCACGAAGGTAGCCAATGCCGCGACGGCGGGCGCGGACTTGTGGGATTTGCCCAATGCGATCGCCTGGGCCATCGCTGACAATGCCGGGAAAAAGAAGGATCTATTTTTCTGCGCGAGCAGCTACGCTTCGAAGGCCAATGGAAACAGCGACATCAATTTCTGGTGGAATTTTAATTCGGCGGACACGGTGACTTATCTCACCGAGGGGGCATACAAATCCACCGGCTATTACTGGATGATTAAGCGGAACGATGCCGCCAATCCCACCAAGCCGCAAATGAACGTCAACCCCAACAAGCCGCGCTCATTGGTAACCAAGACCACACAGACGTCAACCAACCTCGACGTGAGCACTACGGAAATCGTCACAGACATCACCATTTCCACCGGCAGCACCAAATCATCTTCCTTCAAGAACGTGCCCAGTCAAACCTCCACCACCATTTTGCCCACTGGTTACAACAGCAGTCATCTGTCCGGCAACGCGCCGGGCGGCGGCAACATTCTGTTCCAAGACACCCACGTCGAATGGCGGAAGTTCGGCGATTACGACTGGATTACCTACGACAGCCAGAACCGTTACGAATGGTTCTGAAAATGTTCTTCACACGTTGAACTTGAAGAGCAGCACGTCGCCGTCTTTCACGACGTATTCTTTGCCTTCCATGCGGTAGAGACCTTTTTCGCGCGCGGCGGCGACGGAACCGCAGTTCACCAAGTCGGCGTAGGCAACGGTTTCGGCTTTGATGAAGCCGCGTTCAAAGTCGGAATGAATCACGCCCGCCGCTTTTGGCGCGGTGTCGCCGTTGTGAATCGTCCACGCGCGCACTTCTTTTTCACCGGCGGTAAAATACGTCCGCAAGCCGAGCAAATGATACGTCGCGCGAATCAAAACGCCGACGCCGGATTCGGAAACGCCCAGCTCCTTCAAAAATTCCTTCGCTTCGTCGTTGGATAAATCCACCAAGTCGCTTTCGATTTGCGCGCTGATGACGACGGCTTCGCACGCGAGATGCGCCTTCACATAGTCGCGGACTTTGAGGACGTAAGGATTTTTGTCCGCCGTGGCCAAATCGCTTTCCTTGACGTTGCACGCAAAAATGGTCGGCTTGTCGGTGAGCAGGAAAAACGGTTTGGAAATAACTTTTTCTTCCGGTGTGAGCGCGACGGTCAATGCCGGTTTGCCAGCGTCGAGCGCGGGCTGAAGTTTTTTGAGAACGGCTTCGTCCGCGAGTGCCGCCTTGTCGCCGCGCTTGGCGTCTTTGGCAACTTTTTCCAAACGCTTGGTCACGGCTTCGAGATCGCACAAAACAAGTTCGGTATTGATGACTTCGATGTCGCGCACGGGATCAACGGAACCAGCGACGTGATGGATGTCCGCATCTTCAAAACAGCGCACGACTTGCACAATTGCGTCCACTTCGCGGATGTGCGTGAGAAATTTATTGCCGAGACCTTCGCCCTGCGACGCGCCTTTGACGAGGCCGGCGATGTCCACAAATTCAATCGCCGCCGGAATGACAACCGTCGTTTTCGCTATATTTTGCAGCACATACATGCGTTCGTCCGGCACGGTGACGATGCCGACGTTCGGGTCAATGGTGCAGAACGGATAATTCGCAGCCTCGGCTTTGCGCGTGCGCGTAACGGCGTTGAACAGGGTTGATTTGCCCACGTTGGGGAGTCCGACGATTCCAGCTTTAAGCATAAATTAATTGTTGGTCTGAAAATTATTCGCTGCGCCCGCAGGCGCATTGGATTCCTGACGAAAGTGATGCCGACCATGCTTGGCGAGTTGCAGCGCGAGTTGAGTGCCAATAATCAGCCCGAAAATGATGAGGCAAATGCCGGAAAAATGTTGCAGGCGTAACAGCATCTTTTCGCTCAACCGTCCGTGGCTGCGCGAAACCCCAAAGCTCAACGCGGTGAACCAAGTATTCGTGCCGAGCGCGACGCCGCCGACGCACGCGGCTTTCGCGCCAAAAGAATCAGCGTCCACCCAATCGTGCGCCATGAGATTCGCCGCGAGGACAATCCAAAAAAGCAACACGCCGAGATTGCCCAGCACGCGCGTGAAACCGGTCATGAAAGCAGTTTGCGGATGAAATTTATGCACGATGGTCGTCTCCAGTTTTTCGGAGGCGGAATCCAATTTGGTCGGCACGTTGACGCTCGTCGCCAGCAGAAATTTGAAGCCGAGATAAAGTATGAAGACAAATCCGCCGACCTGCATGAACGCTTTGACGATGCCGTGATCGAATAGCGTGGAAAAGCCGGTGAACGAAAACGCGCAATAAATCGTCTCCATCGCCGAGGCGCCGAGGCCGATGAGCAAGGCCCAGACAAAACCGCGTTGCGCGCCTTCGTTGAGAATGGTGAGATTGACGGGTCCGACGGGAATGGAGGAAAATATCAGGCCACAAAAATAGCCCGCCAACGCCGCCAGCAAAATGGGATGCATCTCGGCCATTTAGCTTGCCGTTTCGGATTCGCCGTCGTCGTCTTCCTCGATTTCCCGGCGCCACGCGCGGGAAATATACGGACGAATAAAGCCGTAGAGCAGATAGCCGGTGAAGAACAGCGGCAGGACGTAATATAAAATTTTCTCGCGGAGAATGAATAAGCAACCAGCGAAGAGCACGACGACAATTAATTTCAGAAACGTCGTGGTTGAACGCAGGCCGAGTGACTTGAAGCTCGGGTAACGCACTTCGCTCACCATCATTGCCGACAAAAACACCAGCACGACCGGTAACAGATAACCCCAATGGCCAAGGTCTTTTTCTTTCTCGTTCAATTTGATGATGAACAAGGTCAACGACGCTACGAGGCCGGCGGCAGACGGAATCGGGAAGCCGAGAAAGTCTTTGCCGGCGCCGGGAAGATTCATCGCCGAGAGACAATTGAAACGTGCCAACCGGAACGCGCCACAGATGAGATAAATCGAGGCAATGAACCAGCCGATTTGTGTGTATTCATCCGGCAAGGCGCCGCGCAGCACGACGCGATGCACGAGAAACGCGGGTGCGACACCGAAAGAAATTAAATCCGCCAGCGAATCGAATTCGCGACCGAAAGGACTTTCGTGTCCGCCCATACGCGCGACGCGGCCGTCAAACAAATCAAAAATGCACGCGAGCAAAATGGCCGCGAGCGCAAACTGAATGGGATACCAATTGACGTGGCCAGCGGCATCCGGCGTCAGATTGGCTTCAACAATTTTCGTGAGCGCCACGAAACCGCAAAAAAGATTTCCCGCCGTCAGTAAGTTCGGCAGAAAATAAATTTTAAGCTTCTCGCCTTCAGGTGGCGTCGCAGTTTTTTGCGGTGTGTCAGCCATAATTTATTCAAAAGCCGCCAGCACCGTGAGTCCGCCAACGACGCGGTCGCCGAGTTGCACTTTTACTTTTGAATTCATCGGCAGATAAACATCCACG
>CAILDU010000046.1 GCA_903833055.1 uncultured Verrucomicrobia subdivision 3 bacterium
CCAGCCAGTTTCCCGAAAATGTTCGGCGCGATTTGCTTGCCTCACTTCGCACGCGGCGCGTGAACCACAAATTTCACTACGACAGCATCAAACAAACCCAAAAATGGCTCGCATTGCACGAAACCCACTCGCCCGCCCGCTATGACAAAAATTGCCTGACGACTTACGACGAAGCCTTCATCGCCACCGCAAAAAAAATCAAAAGTAAATCGGTTCATATCGTAGGCCTCGGCTGTGGAGGCGGGCAAAAAGATGTGCAGTTGCTGAAACAATTACGGTCACGCGGCAAAAAAATTTCCTACGCGCCCGGCGATGTCAGCGTCGCGATGGTGCTCGTTGCGCACAAAGTTGCACTAAAAATCCTGCCGGAGAAAAACTGTTTTCCCTTCGTCTGCGACTTGGCAACGGCGGATGATTTGCCCGCCCAACTTGTCACTCGTCACCCGTCACTCATCACTTTCTTCGGCATGATTCCGAATTTCGAGCCGCGCCAAATTTTGCCGAAACTCGTAGAACTGTTGCGCCCCAATGGTTTTCTGCTGTTCAGCGCCAATCTTTCGCCCGGAACAAACTACGCCGCTGGCATGGAGAAAATCCTGCTGCAATATGATAATCCACTGACGAGCGACTGGCTTTTGACGTTTCTTTTTGATTTAGGCATTGAGCCGCGCGACGGCGATTTGCGTTTCACTATTGAAACCGGCGGTCTGGGTTTGCAACGCGTAGTCACAAGATTTCATTTCCGCCGCGCACGAGCGATCAAAGTCGGCGGCGAGAAATTTTCCTTCGCGAGTGGTGAAAGCGTTCAGCTTTTTTTCTCGTATCGCTACACGCCAGAGCGTGTTCGCAAAATTCTTGCGCGCTACGATTTAGACGTAAGTGAACAATGGATTACCAAGTCTGGCGAAGAAGGCGTTTTCCTTTGCCGGAGAAAATGAGACTCACGCAAAGCCGCAAAGGCGCGAAGAAGAAAAATCTTTGCGGCTTTGCGCCTTTGCGTGAGATTCAAAAAACTTTCAGCGTGTCCAGCACGGCCTTGATGCGCGGGACTTCGTGCGTGCGGAACAAATCCGTTTTGCCCAGCGCGGCGAGCACCGCAAAAAACGGCTCGGCGCAGCGGACTTCATCGCCGAAAAATTCAAACGCGTGGGGCAGGGCGTGGCAGACGGGAAAACCAAGTTCGCGCAGGCGAAACGTATTCAGGAAAATGTTCATCTGATGGCGGACGCGCACGGCGCTGTCCTGTAAATTGCGGTAATAAAAACCGAGGCCGGGATCGATGAAGATTTTTTCTACGCCGCAGCTTTGCGCGAGTTTAATCTGTCGCGCAAAAAATTCGCGCAACATTGGGATTGGATCGGCAGATAAATCGAAGTTGCTGACTTCACGGACATTTTTTCCGGCAACGTAACAGATGATGACGGCGGCATCATGCGCGGCGACTATTTTGAAAATTTCTTTGGAAGCGGTCGTGCCGGTGAGGTTCAAAACATTTGCGCCAGCTTCCAGCGAAGCGCGCGTGACGGCGGGTGAATACGTTTCGACCGAAACAAGAATTTTTTCCGCGCGCAATTTTTTAATTACGGGAACAAGTTTAGATTTTTGCGCCGCGTTGCCGACGCGCGCCGCGTGCGCAAGCGTGGATTCTGCGCCGACATCAATGATTTGCGCGCCTTGCGCGGCGAGAATTTTTCCGCGCGTAACCGCAGATTCGACCGATAAACAAACGCTTTCGCGATACCACGAGTCGGCGGACAAATTGACAACGCCCATGATGGCGGGCGACGAATTGAAATTAAACTTTTTGCCGCCGATGGAAAATTCCGCCACGCGCGTGGACGCGGCGGCGCGATTTTTTTCAAGCAGTCCGGCAAGTTGTTCGAGCGACAGCATGGTGGAATCGTAAGCGGGAATTGGAATTTCGCAAACAGATTGGCGGTGGAAAATGTTTTGCGTCGCCGGTTGGTAAGGTTAGATTTCGTTCATGAATTGGCGCGCACAGATCAAACCCGTTTTTATTTTCGTTGCCGTCTTGAATATATTTTTCATCGTTGGCTGCGGCAATCCGTCGGCGATGAACGAGTCCACGGCGAGCGTGAAGCACATCACGCAGGGCGAGTTTGCGGATGAGGTGACGCGCTGCGCGACGCCGGTGGTGGTGGATTTTTACGCGACGTGGTGCGGGCCGTGCCGCGAGCTTTCGCCAATGCTGGACAAGCTGGCGGGCGGCTACACGGATAAAATAAAATTCGTCAAAATCAACGTGGATGAATCGCCAGGGCTGGCACAGAATTTTCAGGTGCAGGCAATCCCGACGCTGATTTTTTTCAAGGACGGCAAGGTGGTTGACCGCACGACCGGTCTGCTGCCGGAAGCGGATTTGAAAAACAAATTAGATTTACTCGCCGGAAAATAATTTCAGCGTTGCCGCAAAAACGTTTCCGCGAGCGAACCTTTTTCTGATTGAATCACCGTGCCAGGCGCGATGTTGTGGCGCGTGAACCAACCTTCTTTGGTTTCCAAAACGAACTGGATGTCGTCGCGCGCAGCGACCACCGAGTTGGTGTCGTTTTGTTCGAGGTGATGCACTTCGCGGATGATGCCGTCGGCAGTGATGTAGGCGGCGGAAATAGATTCAGGACAGTTCTTCATCCAAAAATTGGCGCGCTGCGGTTGTGGCAGGACGAAGAGCATCGCGTCGGTTTCCTGAATGTTGGTGCGGAACATCATGCCGGTCATTTCCTCGGCGTCGGTCAGCGCGAGTTCGGCGTCGAACATTTCCGCGCCGAGATAAATTTTCATGGTCGGCAATTTCGGTTGCGCGTGCGTGGGCAGCAACGCGTCGAGCGAAGGCGGATTCAGCGTGGTGGATGTGTCGGGTTTGCTGCAACCAGCGAACAGCGTCGCGGCCAGCGCGACGACGAATAAATTCAAAACTTTCACGGCGTCAATCTGCCGGAGCGCGGCGCGGTTATCAACCCAACTTCGCGGAGGTGCAATTGACCGACAACAAATCGCAAGCGGGCGGAAGCCGGTTGGCAGCGTGGGCGTTAGACTATCGCTATTGAAAAGAAGTTTTTTGTCTGTGAAGTTTGCGTCAACCATTGTCAGTGGAGGGTTTGACTTGAACGTTGGAAGCCTTATTTTGTTAGCGTTGTGACCACTATTAAACAACCTGTGCCGACCGTGCGACTGGATGAATTGCCGCTGCGCGTGTGCGCTGTCGTGCGCAGTGTCGAGACTGGCGACGAGGACACGAATCGGCTGAAAACATTGGGCGTTTGTGTCGGGCGGCGCGTGGAGTTGGTGCGCGTGGGCAATCCGCTGATTCTGAAAATTTTTGGTTCGCGGCTCGGACTTTCGGCCGAACTCGCCGCGCGGGTGCGTGTGGAAATCTGCCAGCCCGACCATTGCGCCATGCGCGACGACGAACCCGCATGAGTGCCTGTCACGAAACTCCGGCTCCGGCTTCCGCCGCGTCGCATCACGCGTTCACGCTCGCGCTCGTCGGCAATCCCAATGCGGGTAAAACCACTTTGTTCAACGCGCTTACTGGTTTGCGCGCGAAGACGGCAAATTTTCCCGGCACGACGGTTGAGCGTAAAGTGGGTCGGCTACATCTCGATCACAAGCAAATTGTCGTTGTAGATTTGCCCGGCCTTTACAGTCTCGACAGCAAATCGCCGGACGAAAAACTGGCGTCCGATGCGCTGCAGGGAAAATTGGAACACACCGCGCCAAACGCCGCGCTCGTTGTCGTGGACGCGACGAATCTCGAACGAAATCTTTTTCTTGCGAGTCAGGTTTTGGAATTGAAATGTCCGGTTGTCGTGGCGTTGAACATGATGGACATGGCGCGGCGCGACGGCATTCGCATCGACGTGGCGAAGTTGCGCGACGAACTCGGCTGTGTCGTCGTGCCGGTGTCCGCGCGCAACGGCGAGGGCATTGACGAATTAAAACAGGAGTTGAATCGGCTCGTCACCGGCGCGATGCCGGAAGCGGTGAACCATGTTGATCCGAATTGCGGCGGTTGCACCGGCTGCACGTTTCAGGCGCGCTACGAATGGACGGAACAAATTTCCACGCGCGTCATGGATTCGGCCATCGTCCAGCGCTCGGTTTGGACCGACAAGTTGGATGATTATTTTACGCATCCGGTCATCGGTGTCGCCGTGTTTCACGTCGTGATGCTGGCGCTCTTCGCGCTAATTTTTTGGGCGGCGCAAATTCCGATGGAGCTGATCGACCATTTGTTTGCGGGCATAAAATCATGGGCGGCCTCCATTTTGCCGGCGGGCGATTTGCAAAGTCTCGTGTCCGACGGCGTGGTCGGCGGCGTTGGCGGCATCCTGGTTTTCCTGCCGCAAATTTGTATTTTGTTTTTCGCGCTGTCGCTGTTGGAAGATACTGGCTATCTGTCGCGCGCGGCGTTCGTGATGGACAAAATCATGCGGAAACTTGGACTGCCGGGCAAAGCGTTCGTGCCGTTGCTCTCCGCGCACGCGTGCGCGATTCCGGCGATTATGTCCACGCGCGTCATCGAAAATCCGCGCGACCGTCTCGTCACTATTCTCGTCACGCCGCTGATGGCGTGTTCGGCGCGAATTCCTGTTTACGCGATGGTCACGGCGCTGCTATTTCCGCACTCGCCATTGAAAGCTGCCATTGTTTTCACCGCCGCCTATGCGACCGGCGTCGTGGCTGCGCTCGGTATGGCGGTAATTTTCCGCAAAACAATTTTGCCCGGTGAAAGCAAGCCGTTGATGATTGAATTGCCGCCGTATCGCGTGCCGGGCTTGCGCACGGCGTTGCTGCACACGTTCGACCGCGCGAAAATTTTCGTGAAACAGGCGGGCACAATCATTCTGGCCATCTCGCTCGTTTTGTGGGCGCTTTCGTATTATCCGAAATCGCATCCGCCCGCCGCCGCCGTCGCCATGACCACGCAAGCGGCGCAACTGGAAAAATCTGGCGACACTAATCAAGCTGTGGAACTGCGCGCGACCGCCGACCATTTGACCGCTCAAAATTCTTTGCAAAATTCCTTTGCCGGAAAAATCGGCCACGTCATCGAACCCGTCATCGCGCCGCTCGGTTACGATTGGCAAATCGGCATTGGCATTATCAGCTCTTTTGCCGCGCGCGAAGTTATCGTTTCCACGTTGGCGATTGTTTATGGCGTGGGCAAGGACGCGGCGGACAATAATCAAACTTCACTTTATAGCACGCTGCGGCAGGCGAAACGCACGGACGGCACACCCATTTTCAACGTGGCGACGTGCGCGAGTTTATTAGTGTTTTACATTTTGGCCGCGCAATGTTTGTCCACCACCGCTGTTGTTCGCCGCGAGACCGGCGGTTGGAAATGGCCGCTGTTTCAAATCGCTTACATGACTGGCCTCGCTTACTTCGCGGCGCTCGTCGTGTATCAAGTGTTGCGACATTTCGGTCACGCGTGAGCCGCCGCGCACCTGCTGTGTGCGTCTGGCAGACGTCCTTCATCCTAGCTTTGGCCGCAGTTCAAATGGGTAGGGTTTCACCCCATGGCAAAGATTCGTGGCATTCGTCATTGTGTCTGCCATGTTAAAAATCAATTGCACATCACCGGTGAAAAATTCATCGGCGAGCGGGAACAAAAATTTCAATGTCTGGAGATTGACCCTCGGCCTTGCGGTGGCTGTGATGTTGTCGCCTTGCGCCATGATCGCGGGTTCAAACGGAACCAGTGTCATGCATTTGATTACCCAGACGGATTTGTCGCCCACGGGCGTTGATTCCAATGCCCGGGGCAAAATCAATGTGACCATGACCCGGCAGGGCGAAACCAGCAATCAGGAGGTCAAAATCTCCGTGGTCAACTTGGATCCCAACACGACTTATGGGCTGATTGCCCGCATTGGGAATACCACCGTCGCGACCGGAGTAACTCAATTTACTACGGACCGGAAGGGTGCTTTCAGTATTACTTATATGGAAAACCTGCAGGGAAAATCAGGTTTGCACGCGGTGTTGCTCCCTGTGGTGTTGAATCCGATGTGTAATGTCCGTGAGTTAAGCATCATCAACAGTAGTCTGTCGGTGGTATTGCGCGGGCTTTTGACCAACCCGAACAGAGGAAACTATCTGGTTGACCAGCCGCTGTATAATCCCGGGTTTCTTCCCGGAGCCAATGGAACACTTTCAATTCAGGCTGGTCCGCGAAACACCACATTTTTGATGCGGGCTTCAGGTCTGGCTCCGCGCACGGTCTATGGCTTGGCGATTAATGGCAGTGTTATTGATGCCGTCGCGTCAGACAATTCGGGCGCATTGCTGGTAAGAAGACTTCCGCTGTGGGTGCCGGATGTGCTGGACATTCACATGGTGGCACTGACTGCTGGCAATGGAAGCAATGTTGTGCTGTCTGCCGATGGACTTGGAGTCCCTTGCGACACCGTTGCTCCTATCGTGATTTCCACCAGTCCTGTGAATATGGCGACGAATGCGCCGATTAACAGTCAACTTATGGTTGCCTTCAGCGAAGCAATGGATTCGGCCACGATCACTAACACCACCTTTATCTTGCAGCAAGGTGCCGCGACGGTTGGTGGCACGGTGAGTTATGTGAACGGCGTGGCTACGTTCTCGCCTATAACGAGTCTGATAACTAATACTCTTTATACAGCCACGATAACTACTGGCGTGAAAAATCTATCTGGCTATGCGTTGGCTAGTAGCTTCGTCTGGAGTTTCACGACCAGCACATCCACTGATAACACATTGCCTACTGTAAGCTCCACCATTCCGACGAATACCGCCACGGGCGTGGCCATCAACAGTCAACTGGCCGCTACTTTTAGTAAGGTGATTGATCCGGCCACGATTACTAACTCCACATTTACTTTGCAGCAAGGCAGCACGACGGTCACCGGCGTAGTAAGCTATGCGAACGGTTCAGCGACCTTTGCTCCCGCAATAGTGCTTGTGACTAATGCGCTTTACACGGCCACGATTACCACCGGTGCGATGGACTTGGCCGGCAATGCGCTGGCTACTAACTTCGTCTGGAGCTTCACGACAAGTTCGTCCGCCGACACCAATGCGCCCATTGTTTTGGACGGCAACCCGACGGATATGGCCACGAATGTCGCCGTCAATCAGACTCTCAACGCTACTTTCAACAAGGACATGAATCCTGCCACCATCAACACCAATAACTTCATAGTGACTGGGCCGGGTGCAACCAATGTCGCGGGAACCGTCACCTATCTCGCTGGGAGTCAGATTGGAACTTTTACCCCGGCGACCAACCTTGCTCCGGATACGACCTACACCAACACTGTCACCACCGGCGCGATGGACTTGGCTGGCAATCCGCTGGCGACTAATGTGGTCTGGATCTTCACGACGGGCTCGATGATTGACACTAATCTCATGTCTATCCCGCTTGGTGCGGCTTCGACCTTCGCCGTCATGGCGACCGCTGCGATCAGCGGCGGTGCCGACCAGATTAACGGTGATGTCGGCTTGTCTCCGGGCTCGGCGCAGGGCATTCCTCCGTCAGAAATCAACGGCACCATCCATATCAATGATCAGGCGATAACGGACGCGCAGACCAGCTTGATGGCCTCTTACAGCGAGGCCGTGAACCGGTCGGCCAACGCGCAAACGCTGGAAGGAAATCTGGGCGGACTCACCAAGACCCCCGGCCTCTATGTGAACGGCAGCTCGACCGGAATTTCTGGAACGGGAGCCAATGCGATTCTAACGCTCGACGCTCAAGGTGACGCGAACGCGGTATTCGTCTTCAAGATGGCTTCCACCCTCGTGACGGATTCCGGCACGAGCATTGTTCTCGCCGGCGGTGCTCAGGCGAAAAATGTTTACTGGCAAGTCGGCAGTTCCGCCACTTTGGGAACCACCTCCAGCTTTCAGGGAAACATTCTGGCGTTTGTCAGCATCACGGTGAAAAGCGGAACCACGGTGAACGGCCGTTTGTTCGCCGGTGCCGACGGCAATGGTTCCGGCGCAGTGACCATCCAGTCCAGCACTGTCACCGTTCCCGCTCCGTAAAACCTGACGAATAACAAATCTGCTTCAACCGCTAATCCAACCGGGCGTTTGCAGCAAAATAACTAGCCTGTATCGGTCAACCAAAAATTAGAAAACAAAAATTAAAATGAAAACCATCCATCCCCTGACGCTTGCGACCATCGTGAGCACTCTGTTCATCACCACTTCACCGCTGCGCGCGGCGGACACGGACGACCGCATCGAATCGGCGGCGACGAAATCTTATGTGTTCAAAACGTATCTCAAGGACGACGCCATCAAGGTTGAATCTGACCGGGCTCGACTTTCTGGACCATGTTGGGTGTTAGTCCAAGCACTGGTTTGAGTTTATGTTTTCGTTGTTTCTTTGTCCATTCCCAGTGGAGGGAGGGCGAAGCCCGACCGGAGCTGGGAATGGACAGCTTCGCGC
>CAILDU010000047.1 GCA_903833055.1 uncultured Verrucomicrobia subdivision 3 bacterium
ATGACGGCGTTATTAATTTCGGTTCTGATGGTCGCTCCTCATCGAGCTTTACGAATCGCGGAAGAATTTGGAAATATCAACAGACTTGGTCAGTGAAGGATGGCTCTATTATTGGAACGGTGACTGGCGTAAACTTTCAGAACACCACCAATTACGAGCCAGTCGGCCACACAACAAAATATAGAGTTCTTCTAGTGGATGATCATCATTTGGAATATGTGATTGGCGTCTATGATGGCAGTGGTGGAATAACTAATTCATTGAGTCGATGAGATGACAACTACAAGTCGCCAGAGATACGCAGCTGGCGCGGTTCATGCCACGAATCAGCGGCAGATTAATTTTCTACGTTAGTCCCCTGCTTCGCGCGCGGCGGTTACGGTTGGCGGGATTTGTCGGCGGCCTGATAACCGAGACGAAAAACTTCTGCCTGTTTCCAATGGATGGCGGCGGCGGGATATTTTTTCTGCTTCGTGACGAGCGCATCGAGAATTCCCAGCGTCAAGGCCGTCGCGCCGTGCGGGGTCGGATGCAATTGATCGGCTTGCAGCAGCGCGCGGGTCGTGCCGGCGGGCAATGTCTGTCCGTGAATGGTGAGGGCGGCATTCGCCATGGTGTCGCGCATGAATTTCGCGAGCGGCATCACGGTCACTTGCGGATGCGCCTTCGCCCATTGTTGCAAACGGGTGTTCGCGGCGCGGCGGGCAGTTTCGCTCGGCACTTGGTCGGCAACGATGATGCCGGTATTCGTCGCGTAAGACGCATCGGGAATATCGCCCACGACGAGGGGACAATGGATTTGTTCGAGCAATTTTAAGCCGTTTTCAAACCGCGCGGCGCGGGCGGCGTCGTTGCTGCCATCGCCGTAGCAAAACCAGAAAAGAAAATCCACGCCGATGACGAGCGTGGGATGATTATTCGTCGCGGCGGTAACTTGCAGCGGCGCGAAGGCTTCGGGATTCAGAAACATCAACGCGCTGCCGAGATTTTTGACCGGCGTGTGCTTCGGCTGGATGGCGGCGTCGAAATAATAATTCAATTTGCACCGCGTGGTCTCCGCGCCGCCGAGTGGTTCGTCCAAAACGAATCCGGCGGAGGCGCTCGCGCCAATCATGACGACGCGCGCCCACGGCGATTCCGCCGCGCGCACTTCTAATCCGGCGATGAAAATGCCAAGCCAGATTATGGTAAACTTTAGTCGCATAATAAATTGTTGAAAGTTGCTGGTTGAAGGTTGCAAGTAAATGCCGCCGCGAGTAAAACTTTCAACCTTTAACTTTCAATTTTCAACCAACTTCACCGAACTTTTTCAAACGCGAAGCCTTTGAGGTATTCCGTTTCGGGAATCATCGGGATGATGGGATGATCGGGCGATTGCGCGTAGGTCGCCACGCGGCGCAAGATGTGGCGCGTGTCATACGCCGCCGACAGCAGCGAGTCCTGAAACAATTCCGTGCTGACGTGGTGCGAACAGCAGAAGGTCGCCAGCGTGCCGCCGGGTTTTAATAATTTGAGCGCGCGCAGATGAATTTCTTTGTAGCCGCGCAGTGCATCCGGCACGGACGCGCGATTGCGCGTGAACGACGGCGGGTCGAGAATGATTAAATCGAAACGCGGGATGACTCGTTCGTGCGGTTTGACGGCGGTGTTCAACTTGAGCCAGTCGAAGACATTCACGGTCTCGGATGAACACGTTTTTTCCAGGCCGTTGGATTTTGCGTTGCGTTCAGAAGCGGCAATCGCATCCGCGCTCTGGTCGAGCAAATGGACGTGCGCCGCGCCCGCGCGCGCGGCGTGCAAACCGAAGCCGCCGAGAAAACTAAAGCAGTCCAGCACTTGTCCGCCTTTTGCAAAGGCGGAGACGGCTTGATAATTCGCCTGCTGGTCAAGATACATTCCCGTTTTATGGCCGCCGACCAAATCGGTTTCAAACTTGAGGCCGTTCAACATTACGGTCACCGGCCCGTCTTGCTCACCAAACAAAATACCGTTGGACTCGGTCAGCCCTTCAAATTTGCGCGAGGCGACGTCGCTGCGTTCCATGATGGCGCGCGGCGAGAAAATATTTTGCAGCGCGGTGATGATATGCGCCTTGCGAAGTTCCATGCCGAGCGCAGAAATCTGCACGACGAGCACATCTTCGTATTTGTCCACGATGAGGCCGCTCAAGAAATCGCTCTCGGCATTCACGACGCGAAAGGAAGTGGCTTTGGGCAAATGCCGTTGACGCACGGCGAGCGCGGCGCGGATGCGTTCTTCAAAAAAACTTTCGTTGGGAATGACGCGGTCGGGCGCGAGCAGGCGGACGTTGATCTTGGATTTGGAATTGTAAAAGCCCGCGCCGAGCAAACGCTGGCGGTGATCTTTCACCTGCACGAGGTCGCCGTCAGCGGCGGGCGAACTTAAACGAAGAACTTCGTTGCCATAAACCCAAGGATGGCCGGCGACGATGCGATCGGCTTCGCCGGGACGCAACAGGACAGTGGGGAGCGTATCATTATTGATTGTAGACATAGCCGTGAGTTTCGCAGGCGGCAACAACGCGGAGAAGCAAATTTATTTCTAATGAATTGAATTATTTACTTGAATAGTTACTCGAACGGGCGGATAAAAGGTTATAAGCCTATGACCACTACCTATCCCATCAGCTCTCTGCTGCACCAAAAAACCTCCGCGCTCTGGAGCGTCGCGCCCGACTCGACGGTGTTCGACGCCATCCGCTTGATGGCCGAAAAAAATATCGGCGCGCTGCCGGTGCTGGCTGGCGGTCAACTGGTCGGAATTTTTACGGAACGGGATTACACGCGCAAGGTGGCGTTGATGGGCAAGACTTCCAAGGAGACGCGCGTCCGCGAAGTCATCGCGCGGGAAATTTTAACCGTGACGCCGGACGACTCGGTGGAAGATTGTATGCGCCTGATGACGGAAAACCGCGTGCGTCATCTGCCCGTCGTCGAAGGCGTGAACGTGATTGGAATTATTTCTATCGGCGATCTCGTGAACTGGATTATCTCCACGCAGAACGCGGCGATTGAGCAGATGGAACAATACATCGCCGGCAGCGTGGCGGTGTAAGCGGATTTCAAAAATTACTTCGCGATTTGATCGATGATGGCGTCGCGCGTGGCCGCGTTCTGTTGAGCGGTATTCACGATGTTGACCGTCTTGCCTTCGGGCGTGCTGCTGTTGGTGACAGTCGTGACGGTGCCATCGGCATTCGTTGTTACAATGACTTCGGCGGCTACCGCGGCGTGCTTCGGCAGCAACTTATCCTTCAATTCCGCGCGAAAATTATACGCCACCACCAGAGCCGCGGCGGCCAGCAGAAAGACAACCACGCCACGAATCTGGCCATAAACCTGGGAACGTTTGGTGGCGCGCGCCTCCGCCCGGACTTCGGCCTCATGCTGGCCGACAATCTTGCTCATGGCATTTTCGAATGAATTATCTTTCATAATCTTATAAAAAGCGCCGCTGATATGCCAGCGGGCATGGGGAAAGTCAAACCTAGATTCAAACGCGCCCGCCGCCTGATACTTATTTGGCGACATCATCCACTTCGTGTTCGTAGTCCAGAGCCGATTTGCGAAGCGAACTCGCGCCGTTTTTTTTCTGAACGGCACTCACCACGCCATTAAATTTTTGCGCAATCTCTTTGCGATGTGAGATGAGCAGAAACACGATTGACGCACCCAAAAAGAAAACCAACAGACTGCGCACCAAATTAAAAAGTTTTCGCCCCAGTCCTGACCACCAGCGCGCGCGACTGTCCCGCACACTGCCATCGGAAAATTGCCGACGACGCTGCGTCTCGGATTTCGTCAACAGCGGGCCTGTGTCCATTGCCATCTTCACAAAAGAATTGTCGCAAATTGTATGCCAGCGTCAACAGCCGCTTAAAACCCATGAATTTCAACCAAATTGAAGATAAATAAGGCACTTGTGTCTGAATAATTTGGATCACACCCGCAAAAAAAAGCCGCCGCCCGCTCCATCGCGGCGGCGACTTTTATGACAATTTAAAAAAACGGCGCGGTTTATTCCTGCGGATAAACCAGCAACCGGTCGTGGACGAGGACGATTAAATCATTCTTGCCGTCGCCCGTCACATCCGCCACGGCGCATTCACGCGGCTCCGGCAACGCGTTTTGCGCGCCGCGAAATGTGTGTTGCTCGAACACCTGCCAGCGGTCACCCGGCACCAGTTTGCCCGCCGCGCTGAAGTTCACGAGGTCGAGATAATTTTTCTGCGTCTCCATGAAAATAAGTTGCTTGCGACCGCCGCCGGTCAGATCGCCTGCGATGACGTCATTCAGAAAACCATCTTTGATCGGCGTATCGTAATCGTCCAACCGCGTGAGTTTCCAGACCTCACCCGCGAGCGGCAACCACGCCACGGAATTTTGGCCGGTGAACGCCACCGCCGCGCCGCCGAGCGCAATCGAGTTGATGGAACTAAAAGTCGTCACCGGCAAATCAATGTTCTTCACGACTTGCCAAACGCCAGCGGCATCGCGTTCGCACAAGGTCAATTGCTTGTGTTCCGCATCAAACAAAAATAGCGACGGCACGGCGTTCGTGCCGTTTACCACCGTCGCCGCGCCGATGATGCGCGCGTCGCTGGCGGAGCCGTTGATCTGATCTTTCACCGTAAATTTCCAATTCACCGCGTTGGTGGAACCGGCGATTTTCGTCCCCTGCTCCAGCACGACCGCGCGCAGAAAATTTTTCTGCGGCAGCAACAATTCCGTTTTGCCATCGCCATCCACATCGGCGGCGGCGAGCCACGGCTGTTCCATCGCGCCGCCCGGCGGGTCAACATCTACTTCGTCAAATACGCCATTTTTCTTTTGCAGCAGCACTTTGATTTTTTCGTAAGGAATCAGCACGACCAAATCCGCGAGGCCGTCTTGATTCACGTCCTGAATCGCCAGCGTCGTCGGATTGGATTTGAAACTGTCGCTCAATTTTTGCGTCGCGGTTTTGCCGTCAGCGTTGCGCGTGACGAGTGAGCGCGCGCCATCCTTGTCCACGATGATGGCGAGCGTCGGCTTCGCGCCTGGCTTCAGCGCGCCAACCGCCATCGTAATCGGCTTGCCGTCGAGCGGCAACGGCGTGGGAAATGGCAACCGGCCATTCTTATCAAACTGCGTCATCGCGACGGAATTTTCATCGCGGCTCAACAGAAAAATTTCCGGATGACCGTCCTTGTTCCAATCCGAAACGGCGATTTGCGAAACGCCCGCGAGGCTCGGAAATTTTTTCGGTGAAGCGAGCGTGCCGTCCGCCTGTTGCAAATAAACCGAGAGCTGACCACTCTCCGGTTCCGCCACAATTAAATCCGCGCGCCCATCGCCATCCACATCCGCCCACAAAACGCCGCGCGCGCCCGCGTCAGATTTATTGAGCGGCAGGATTTGCATTTGTCCCTGCTGAAATTTTCCCGCGAGCGGTTCCGCCGGTTGCCGCGTGAACTGCGAAACTTCCGCGCGCCCGGTCGCCTGCACGATGTCCGTGAGAAAATTCGTCGTGCCGCCCGCCAGCGTGTCCAGCCAGAACGAACGCACCGGCTGCGTCTTGAAATAAATTTCCGGTCCAAGCTGGCCGCCGGCAATTTGCAAGCGCACACGGAAGGGCGTGGTCGTATCAAAATCCACGAAGAGCAAATCATTTTTGCCATCGCCGTTGATGTCCGCAATTTGCACGGCTTTGGGCGTGCCGGAATACGGAATTTTCACCGGC
Organism: uncultured Verrucomicrobia subdivision 3 bacterium; assembly: GCA_903833055.1. Taxonomy (GTDB): domain Bacteria; phylum Verrucomicrobiota; class Verrucomicrobiia; order Limisphaerales; family UBA11358; genus UBA11358. Next base: position 5,743 of record CAILDU010000047.1, read on the forward strand.
TCGGCCAGCGTGTGATCTTTTTGTTGCGCGAGAAAAAACACCGCGCCGTTGTCGCCGAGCAACGCGATGTCCGCCAAGCCGTCGCCGTTCAAATCGCCAACGGACAACGCATTCGAGTCGAGCCGGCCATCGTCAATGTGCCAGCGTTTCGGTTCGCTCCAACCATTCGTGCCGAGGTTGTAACGAACAATTAAATCTTTTGTGTCGCCAAAATAAATCAGGTCGGGGCGACCGTCAGCGTTCACGTCGGTGACGACGAGCGCGGCGATGCGTTCTTCCGTCGGCACGGAATCAATGCGGAAACGCGCGCCCGGCGGCAGGTCGTTGATTTCTGGCTTTTGCGCGGGCGTCGTGTCCGTGCGATTCGTCTTGCCGGTGAGATTGTAAAGCAGACTGATTTTGGAACGCAGATTGTTGACGACGATAAGGTCATTCAAGCCATCACCATCGAGGTCGGCCACGCGCAGATTGTTAATCATCTGATCCACGGGGAAAACTTCCTTGCCGCTAAAACCAAACTGGTTGGTAACGCTGGCAGCGCGGACAGAAAGAGAAAATCCAGCCACCGCCGCGAGCGCGACGATGAAACATTTCAAGCAACGATTCATGCGCCGCAACCTGCCAGCGCCAAAAGAAATTGGCGAGTTTATTCTCCGATGAAGTGCAGCGACACGCGGCGGGAATGCGGATGCGTGCGGTGTTCCCATAAATAAATTCCCTGCCACGTTCCGAGCGCGAGTTCGCCGGCGCGCAATGGAATGGAAAGGTTCACCGCCGTCAGCGCGGTGCGAATGTGCGCGGCCATGTCATCATCACCCTCGGCGGTGTGAATGAATAGCGGGTCGCCATCGCGCACGAGCCGAGCGAAAAAAGCGTCGAGGTCGCGGCGCACATCGGGATCGGCATTTTCCTGAATCAGCAGCGAAGCGGACGTGTGACGCAAATGCAGCGTGACGAGGCCGTCGCGAAATTTATTTTCCACAATCCATTTTTCCACCGCACCCGTAAACTCCACCAACCCGCGCCCGCGCGTTGCGATGACGAGTTCATGGAAAGCTTGGCGCATGGGAAAATTTTAACCGCGAAATAAACGAACTACGCGAAAAGTAATTTTTCTCCGGATAATTCAAACCGGATTTTTCGTTCGCGTATTTTGCGTATTTCGCGGTTTGAATCCGGATTCAAAATCATTGCGCCACCGGCGCGCCCTTATCGGCGAGCATTTTTTCGAGATCAGGATTGCGCGGTTGGCCGGCGTCGAGCGCTTTCTGATAATGCCAGCGCGCGAGTTCGGCGAGCGGCGGATTCTGGCTCAAATAAATCACCGCGAGATTGTTGTGCGCGGGCGCGTAATTCGGACTCAACTGGATTGCGCGGCGCAGCGCCGTTTCCGCCGCCTTGCGCTGACCTTGGTGGCTCAACGTCACGCCGAGATAATTTTCAATCTCTGGATTATTCGGATCAATCTGTTCCGCGCGGCTCAAGGCCTTCAGCGCGTCGTCATATTTTTCCTGACGGAATTTCAAGTAGCCAAGCGTGGAAAGATTGTAGGCGTCGTTGGGTGTCTGCGCGAGCGCGGCGGTGATGTGTTTCTCCGCGTCGTCGAGTTTACCCTGCTGCAATTCAATCGTCGCGAGATTCGCGAGCGCGATGCCGTTGTTCTGGTCGCGGTCGAGAATTTTCATGTAGTCCGCTTCCGCCGCGTCAAATTGTTGCGCGGCAAAATGCGATTGCGCGCTCGCCACCAACTCCGCCGTGCCCGCCGGCATTTCGGAAATGGATTTCTTTTCGGCATCGGGATTCGCCGCCGGCGGCACAGCGGATTTGAGCAACGCCAATTCCTCCGGCGCGTAAGGAACCACCGCCGCTTCCAGCACCGACAAACGCGAACGCAGCGCGCCCACCTGATCGTTCAACGCAGAAATTTGCGCGGTCGCATCAATGTTTGTGCCGCCGGAATTTTGCTTGTTCGCCTGATCCAATTTCGCAATCAGCGCATCACGCTCCGCCGTCAAATCGCGGATGCGCGCTTCATAATCTCCTGTGTTCACGCCCGAATTCGTCGCCATCGAAAGTTCCTGCAATTTGTTTTGCAACGCCGTTTTTTCCAGCGCCGCCACTTCCGCCTGCGACCGCAACGCGGCCACGAGCGCGCGCGACAATTTCAATTCCGCCGCCGTCGTGTCGTCGTTATTCGTCGCGGGCGACGACGCGCGCAACGTCGCCAGTTGCGTTTTGAGACTTTCATTTTCCGCGCGCAATCCGGCCAGCACTGAATCATCGTTCGTGGCGGAAGCCGGATTCCGGCGCAACTGTGTAATTTCATCCGCCAGTTTTTCCGCGCGGTCATGTTCGTCGTTAAAATTTTTGACCGCAGCCGCGCGATCCAGTTGCGCCATCTCTAGCGCATTCGTATCGGGAACCAACACGCGGATGTAATTTGTCACAATCACCGGCTCCGGGTTTTTCGCAAACACTGCCGCGAGATTCGTGACCTCCATCGGCGTCGCCGTGTTCGTGACGAAAACCATGACTACGTTCGTGACGAATTGCGTTTCCACTTTCGGCGCCACGGCGGGCATCACTGCAACCGCGCCGCCGGAACTCACCTTGAGCAAATCAATTTCCTTCGACAGCGACCGGATTTTTTCCTGCGCCTTCGCCAATTCGCGCGGGTCAACGGCGGCGGGCTGCACGGACAAGGCTTCTTTCAATTTCGCCTGCCAGATGTCATTCGCCGCCTGCGCGACTTGCAATTGCGTGCGTAATTTATCCACCTCGCTCGACAACTGCGAACCATCCGGCGGCGGCGCAGTGGTGGCTGCAACCGTGGCGGACGCTGCGGGCGTAGCCACCTCCACCGGTTTCGCTTTGGCTTGCACAGATTTTTTGGCGTTCGCCAGCATATCCGCGCGGCTTTTCAGTTCGGCCAATTTGTCGGTGACCTGATCCAAGCGGAACGAAATGATGTTGGGATTCCAGCTCGGAAATTCTTTTTTGAACTGCTGCAATTGATTTTGCGCGTCGCCGAAAGCCG